>CAKKRP010000107.1:0-18144 GCA_919902765.1 Gammaproteobacteria bacterium
TGAGTGCCGCGCTCTAACCAGCTGAGCTACATAGCCATTGGGGGAGGGGCGAAATTTTGGGGGTTTGGGGGTGAAAAGTCAAGACAAGCACGCCTATTTTACGGTAAAAGGCCGCGTAGCGCCTTACTCGAAGGTCAACGACGAGGCGAACTGCTGGGCCATAAGTCCTGATTCTATAGGGTATTTGTCGGGGTCCACCTGCACCCAGATGACGGCCGTATCATCGGGAAAATCGATAATGAATATTTCGTGGTGCAAGGTGTGCGTGTGTGCGTCTTCGACATTGCGTTGGCTGAGTGTTTGAAAAAATCGCCAATGCAAGGCCTCGCGGCCCGCCAATACCAGCGTTTCGGTAAGATCGCCTATCGGGCGCACGCCGTATTCCTGCGTGATGTGCGCCAGCAGGCCGTCGAGCATGGGCCGCACGACATGTCTAAGTTTCACCATTCTGCTTTGCAGTGTGGTTTTATGGATCAATTCTAAATGGAAGCTGCTATGGCTATCCGCCATGGGGCCGAAATTGACGACGCTGCTGTGTTCGCCATATTGTTCGGTGATTTGCATGAAGTTTTTTCGATGATCTTGCGCGCGCTGGGGAAGGGCGATCTTAAAACGCCCGTCCATGGAGCGATAGACGCCGTTTTCCATAGACCCTTTGAGCGTCGGTTCCACCTCAGGCTGCGGTTCCAACGTTGCGCAACCGGCACAATAGACAATTATAATCGCGAGCGCGTTGCGCATGTCCTTGTTCGCCTTATCTATCCATGTATCCACTCATAAACGCTTTATTATCTGTACGTGGTGCATGCGCAGAATCGCCCTACCGCTTTTCTAACACAATTTATTCAGATCCCTATCGCATACGCCGCAATGGCGTGGCGATATGACCATGAGTATAGCGCAAACCGATTAAGGAAACATTGGCCAACGCAGCACGTCCTGTTACGCGCACTTATGCGTAACAGATACGTGACGTGGCGCAACGCTTAAGGCGGTTTAGGTTTTGTGTTTGTCTTTAGCGAATTCAAACGCATCGGAAAAATATTGCGTTTCCGGCAGGCCTTGTGTCGTAAGCTCCTGATATGCGGCCTTAACCATCGCCGGCGGGCCGCAGGAATATACGTCAAAATCGGTTAAATTTTTGAAGTCCGCGACCACGGCGTGATGCACAAACCCCGTACGGCCACGCCATTTGTCTTCCGGCTTGGGCTCGGAAAGCACGGGCACAAAGTGAAAATTTTGGTGTTGCTTCGCCCATTTTTGCGGCAGTTTGCGCATGTAGAGCGACTCTAAATCACGCGCGCCCCAATAAAAATGCAACGGTCGCCGCGTGTCGAGAGAAAATAAATGTTCCAACATGGATTTTACCGGCGCGAAACCAGTGCCACCGGCCACAAATATGATCGGACGCGTGCTGGTGTCGTGCAGGAAAAAACCACCCAGCGGGCCTTCGATGCGCAGCAAGGCCTTCTCTTGCATTTCGTCAAACACGACTTGGGTGAATTCGCCGCCCGCGACAAACCGAATATGCAATTCTAAAAATTCGTCGGCGTGGGGCGCGTTGGCCAACGAAAAACTACGCCGCCGCCCGTCGGCCAGCAAGATGTCGATGTATTGCCCGGCCAAAAATTGCATCCGCTCGGTTTTCGGTAATTTTAATAAAATGCGCACCACATCGGCCGCGAGTTGTTCCTTTTTTTGCACACGGCACGGCATAATCTTGACCGGAATGTCGCGCGCCGCACCGACCTCGCGCACGACGATTTCGAGGTCGCTCTTGGGGTGGGCGCGACACAACAAGGCCATGCCACTGGCCAGCTCGGCGGCGCTCAAGGCCTGCGTTTCTTCTTTATATTCGACTTGACCGCTACGTAGCTGACCTTTGCACGAACCACAAGCGCCGCTACGGCAACTATAGGGCAGGGCGTAACCTTGGCGTAGGGCGGCCTCTAAGACGGTTTCTTCAGGGTGGCAGTCGAATTGGTGACCGCTGGCTTCGATGCGCACGCGATAGGACATGGGCTTACCTTAATGCTAGGATGTTGGAATACCATGGACAGCGTCCATAACGGGCCAATTTTACCTCATAGGCACACATGAAACTTGATTTTTTTATTGTCGGTTTGGGTGATGTCGGTCGGCGCGTGGCCCGGCATTACCTCGACCAGTGCGCATCGGTCGGCGCGCTCAGCCGCACCGCCCCCCCGACCGAACTCGCAGGCTGCCGGTGGACACACGCCGATTTAGATGTCCCGGCCAGCCTCACTGAACTCCCCATCGTCGGCAGCGGCGTGTTTTATTTTGCACCGCCCGCGACCACCGGCACGGGCGATGTGCGCATGCAGGCGTGGTTGGCGTCGCTGCATCCATACGCCTTGCCACGCAAGGTCGTGATGATCAGCACCACGGCCGTTTACGGCGACTGCGCGGGCGCGTGGATCACGGAACTCACCCCGGCGCACCCAGACACGGATCGCGGCCGCCGTCGCTTGGCGGCGGAACAACTGCTGCAAGCCTGGTCGGGGCGCAGCGGGGTGCCCAGCGTCATCCTGCGCGTGGCGGGAATTTATGGCGCGGCACGTCTGCCCATCGATAAAGTGCGCGCTGGCGCGCCGGTGATACGCGCAGACGAGGCCTGGTTCACCAATCGCATCCACGAGGACGATTTGACCCAGGTCTGCGTCGCGGCGATGGCCCGCGCGCCCGCCGGAGCGATTTATAATGTGGCGGACGGTCAACCGTCTACGATGACCGATTATTTTTATCAAATCGCCGACTTGTTTGCGTTGCCACGTCCCCCGGCGGTGACGCGCGACCAGGCGCAAACCACGCTGAGCCCGGCGATGTGGTCTTATTTGAATGAATCCAAACGCATCGACAATCGCAAAATGCTGGACGAATTAGGCATAAAATTACGTTACCCAAGTTTGCGCGAAGGTTTGGCGGCGATCAAAATAACGCTTTCAAAACACTCTTAAGGGAACCTCTAAAAATTCAATCAAGCCGATACCCCGAGGGCACAAGTGATGACAAGGCGCAAGCGTTCGCAGTGGATGCCTAATGGAAATTCGGGTTTAAAGCAGTGCTAAGTGGCGGGATTCGGAACAGCATAAATCTCTTGCGCACCCTTGACAAGACGCGGTCGAAGCGTTTATACGCTTTTCGGCACCTGTTCACCGAAGTTTCTGGACAAGTTAGCCTGATTTAGGCAGAATCCCAATCACGCAACGGGAAGGCGATTGGGATGGCGAAGCTACTGCTCTTAAATGGGCCGAACTTAAATCTCCTTGGGACGCGCGAGCCGCAGCTCTATGGTAGTGACACCTTGGACGCCGTGGTGTGGCGTTTAGGCGCGCAAGCCGCTGCAGTAGGGCACGAATTGTCAACGCTGCAAAGCAATGCCGAGCATATCCTCATCGAGCGCATCCATAAAGCGCGCACCGATGGCACCACATATATCATTATCAACCCCGGTGCCTACACCCACACCAGCATTGCCTTGCGTGATGCCTTGTTGGCGGTGAATATTCCGTTTATAGAAGTACACATATCGAATGTCCATGCCCGCGAACAATTTCGGCGGCATTCCTATTTTTCGGATGTCGCAGCGGGCGTGATTATAGGTTTTGGCACTTTGGGCTATGACTTGGCGCTGTCCGCCGCCATTTCGAAACTAACCATTCAACCGACGAAGTAGAGATCCATGGATATACGTACCATCAAGAAATTGATCGAATTGCTGGAAGAATCCAATGTCGCCGAGATCGAGATCACCGAGGGCGATCAATCCGTGCGGATTAATCGTTATGGGCAAGTGGGCGCGCCGGTGATGGCGGCTGCCCCCGTGATGGCGGCACCTGCTGCACCCGCCCCCGCAGCATCCGCACCCACCGGGCACCAAGTGAAGGCGCCGATGGTCGGTACGTTTTATCGTGCGCCCACGCCGGGCGGTAAGGCCTTTGTCGAGGTCGGCAGTCGCGTCAATGCCGGTGACACCATTTGCATTATCGAGGCGATGAAAATTCTAAATCAAATCGAAGCCGATAAGGCGGGCAGCATCAAGGCCATCTTGGTCGATAACGGTCAGCCGGTGGAATACGGCGAACCGATGTTTATCATCGAATAAACCCGGTGACTAAGCCTATGTTTGAAAAAATTCTGATCGCAAATCGCGGCGAAATCGCGTTGCGCGTGATGCGCGCCTGTCGTGAATTGGGCATTAAAACCGTGGCCGTGCATTCGGAGGCGGATCGCAACCTCAAACACGTGTTGTTGGCCGATGAGACGGTGTGTATAGGCCCGCCGCACGCCACGCACAGCTATCTCAATATCCCGGCCATCATCAGCGCCGCAGAAGTGACCGACTCGCAGGCCATCCATCCGGGTTACGGATTTTTATCCGAAAACGATGACTTCGCCGAACGCGCCGAACACAGCGGTTTTGTGTTTATCGGCCCGACGCCGGAAACCATCCGCTTGATGGGCGACAAGGTCTCGGCGATCACCGCGATGAAGGCCTCAGGTGTGCCGTGTGTGCCGGGCTCCGGCGGCGTGTTAGGCGAAGATACCGATGCCACCCTGCGTATGGCCAAGCAAATCGGTTATCCGGTCATTATCAAGGCGGCGGGCGGCGGCGGTGGGCGCGGCATGCGCGTGGTGCATAGCGAGGCGGCCTTGCTCAGCGCCATCGACCTGACCCGCGCCGAGGCCCAAAACGCCTTCGGCAATCCGAATGTGTACATGGAAAAATTCCTCGAAAATCCGCGTCATATCGAGATCCAAATTTTATCCGATACGCATGGCAACGCGATTTATTTGGGCGAACGCGATTGCTCGATGCAGCGCCGCCATCAAAAGGTCGTTGAGGAGGCTCCGGCCCCCGGTATTACGCAAAAAATGCGCGAAAAAATCGGCGAACGTTGCGCCGAGGCCTGCCGCAAAATCGGTTATCGCGGTGCGGGCACGTTTGAATTTTTGTTTGAGAACGACGAGTTCTATTTCATCGAAATGAATACGCGTTTGCAGGTCGAACATCCGGTCACCGAACAAATTACCGGCGTGGATTTGGTGCGCGAACAAATCATCATCGCGGCCGGGTTGCCGATGTCGTATAAGCAATCCGACATCAAGATTCGCGGCCATGCGATTGAATGCCGTATCAACGCCGAAGACGCGCGCACGTTCATGCCTTCGCCCGGCACGATCACGCAATATCATGCCGCAGGCGGACCCGGCATCCGCATAGACAGCCATATCTACACCGGTTATACGGTACCGCCGTATTACGATTCGATGATAGGCAAGCTGATCGCGTTCGGCAACACACGCGAATCGGCCATCGCGCGCATGCGCACGGCCTTGTCGGAGATGGTTGTGGAAGGCATTAAAACCAATATCGCATTGCATGAAATCATTATGCGCGACGCCAATTTCAATACCGGCGGCACCAATATCCACTATCTCGAAAATCATTTATTGGCCAAGCCGCACGCGTGATCAATGATGAACGTATTAATCATCGGTAACGGCGGACGCGAACACGCACTGGCTTGGAAGGTCGCGCAATCGTCTGCGGTCGCGCAGGTGTTTGTCGCGCCGGGCAACGCGGGCACCGCGCGCGAAGCGAAGGTGCAAAATATTAATATCGCCGTCACCGACATTGCGCGTTTGGTGCAATTTGCGCGCGATAAAAACATCGCTTTGACCATCGTCGGCCCCGAGGCGCCGTTGGTGATAGGCGTGGTCGATGCCTTTCAAGCGGCGGGATTGCGTTGTTTCGGCCCTACTCAAGGCGCAGCGCAATTGGAAGGTTCCAAAGCCTTTTCCAAAGATTTTCTGGCGCGCCATCACATTCCTACGGCGGCCTATCGACATTTTACCGAGCTCGCGGCGGCTGAGGCCTATGTACGCAAAATGGGTGCGCCCATCGTGGTAAAGGCGGACGGCCTCGCGGCGGGCAAGGGTGTCATTCTCGCGCAAACGGTAGACCAGGCCATCGCCGCCGTACGCCATATGCTGTCCGATAATGCCTTTGGTGCGGCCGGTAGTCGTGTCGTCATCGAAGAATTTCTGCACGGCGAAGAGGCCAGTTTTATCGTGATGGCCGACGGTGAGCACGCCTTGGCATTGGCTACCTCGCAAGACCATAAGGCGCGCGACGACGGTGATCGCGGTCCCAATACCGGCGGCATGGGCGCATATTCCCCCGCCCCCGTTGTCACCCCTGATATCCATGCGCGCGTGATGCGCGAGGTCATCCTTCCGACATTGCGCGGCATGGCGGCGGAAGGTCATCCCTACACCGGTTTTTTATATGCGGGCTTGATGATACAAGCCGACGGCACGCCCAAGGTATTGGAGTTCAATTGCCGTTTCGGCGACCCCGAAACGCAGCCCATCATGATGCGTTTGCAAAGCGATTTGGTCGATTTGTGTAACGCCGCGTTGGACAAAAAATTGGATAAGGTCACGGCGCAATGGGACAGCCGCGCCGCTTTGGGCGTGGTGATGGCGGCGGGTGGTTATCCTGACAAATATCGCTCGGGGGATGCAATCGAAGGCCTGCAGGCGCCTGAGTTGGCCGATACGAAGATTTTTCACGCAGGCACCATAGTCAAAAACGGCGTGGTTGTCACCAATGGCGGACGCGTGTTGTGTGTCGTCGGGTTGGGTGCCACGGTCTCCGAGGCGCAGCGCCTGGCCTATGCGCAACTGACAAAAATTTCATGGAAAGATACTTATTTCCGGCACGACATCGGGTATAGGGCGATCATGCGTGAACGGAAATAGACGAGGCGTAGCGTAAGCGCGCAAAAAAAAGGCCCTTTGCGGGCCTAATTGAGCCTATTCAACCCCTTACTTGGCTAGGCTGGTGTCTCCGACAGTGATAATTTTTTCCTGACATCTTTACTCAAACTAAACATATGCAAATGCGTTTCCCCGTCGTAATACCGCAATAATCGGTCCAACCGCCTTTCCGTCAGGATGCGATCCACATCACGCGCAGTGTAGCGATTGACATAGGTGTCGTCGCTGGCGATCACGAAACCGCGATTGCTCCATAACGACGGCACAAAGGCGTGATAAGAATTGGTGTAGCGAAACAGGCCCGCGAGGTTGCGGCGCAGTTCGATATGGTGGCAAGAGGCGTGTTCCGCCGTCAGGCCGTTGAGCTCCATCGCCTGCATGGCCATGATGCCGCCGGGATTGAGGTGTTGTTTCATGGTTTCAAAGGTGGCGCGTTCGTATAAATGACGCGTGCTTTCGCAGGCGGTGTCCAAACACAAATCGACAATGATGACATCGAAAGCGACATGCGTGCGTTGCAAATATTCTTTGGCGGTCGTTACAATGGTTTTTACACGCGCATCGAGATACGCGCCTTGGTGCCACTCCGGGAGATAGTCGGCGCATTTTTGCAGCAATTGATGATCGGCGTCCACTAGCACGACGCGTTCCACACTGGGATGGCGCAACACCTCGCGCAAGGTCGCGCCTTCACCACCGCCTATCACCAACACTTGGCGAGGCCGCGCATGCGCAATCATCGCCGGATGGACAATGCTCTCGTGAAAAATATATTCGTCGTCTTGGGTGGATTGACAAAACCCGCCTACCACAAACATTTTCCCATATTCACGTGTGTTATAGATCGCGAAATTTTGATAATGCGTTTTTCCTTCGCATACCGTGTCTATTATTTCATACTGATGCGTTTCGCCCCAAGGGCCTTGCTCATGGAACCACTGACGTGTGCTGGCTTGCATGCGTTTACCCCCATTCCCCAGTGATGTAGTCACTACCTATGTTCGAGTGTAGAATGCGCCACTCGAAAATAGCCGTCCGCAGGTGTATAGGATGGACGTTCTCAAATTAAATTCCAATGAAGTTGAAAAAATAAATTTTTACCCGACATTGACGCAATAATGCGACGTTAAGTTGTGCAGAAAATTAGGGATAAAACGCCGAATATTTCGCATTCCGGCGCAATCGGAAGATGTCGCAAGCGCGCGACAGATTAATTTTGACTGAAGACCTTTGGTGACAGCGGAGTGTTCGCGTTGCGGACTTAATTCGAGCTTCAGCAAATAGTTATTGTTGTGTGCGGCCGACGACGCTCAGTCCCGACAAGATTGTTTTGACCTGTTCTTCATTTAGCATCCCGCGGATTAAGTAGAGATGAAAATCATTTTGCAATGCGATATAAAGTGTTTGGTCGGATTTGCCGCGTTCACCGGTAGCGCGATAGACGATGAAAGGTTCTTGCGTATATTTGACATAGCTGCTGGCGTTTTTAATCGCCAACAACCGCAAAATGGTCTTAATGCCCTTGGATTTATGATTCTCTTTGTCGAATAACACATCCAAAAATTGTTCTTTGTTTTCCGCCTGATGGCCCTTCAAGTAGCCCTTTTCGCGGTACATATCTACATATTGTTCAAAATTTTCCAACAGCCCGAATTGAAACGCCTCGCCGCCCGCGTCGGCGCGGGAAGATACGCTCAGATTGGTGGCGGTGAAGGGGATGACCGTCACGCGTTTCAGCAGGGTGGCGGGTAAGTGTGTCTCCAGCGGCCCGAATTGTACGTGTATGGCCGGTTCTGCCACCGTGACTTGCGGCCACGGCGCGGTAGCGATGCCGTCACCGGCCCACGCCGACGGTAGCAATATAAATGAGGCAATCCAGCGCGTATATCGTATGTCCATACCATTATTACCCTATAAAAACTGTTAAAACAAAGGCTTGCTGTCAGGTAGCGTGATAAGGCTTATAGCGACCGCGAACCGGCGAATTTTAGTTTTTGGTGTGATTCGGGGTTTTCCTTCTAAGCGCTAAGGCTTATCATTGACGGTTTAGCGTTTACGCACAGAGGGGTGGGGGACATGGGGGCAGGCGCAACGCAGACAGCGTGGTCGATTGTGTGTCATATGAGCTATGGGCTTAAAGGGCACGTGGCGTTGTTGAGGTATATCTCCGGTCATTGGTCGGTACAGCGTATCCCTAGCCAGCCGAGCAACGGTAAAGAAGGCCTGGCGCGGCCGTATTTTCTCGGGATCGAGGATGACGATCGCGCGGTGATTTATGATCCCACGACGCATCGTACTGAACGCCAGCAAGGCGTATATGAAAACGCCTTTCCATTATATGCCTATATAGACCGCGCAGAACGCAGCCTATGGTTTGTGCATGACGGCGGCGATGATACCGGTAATGAAAATTGGCACTGCGGCGATGAAGGATCGCCGGCATTTTTGTGGGGTACGCGCACCGGCGGCAACCCGTCGCGCGCCTTATTGGGCACTTTATGCGTGGGTCGCGGCCATCATGTGACCGCCTACACGCGGCCTAGCGCGACTTTTCCGCGCATGCCGCGTCAGGTCTTCATCAGCAATTTATTGGACGGCACAATCACCGTGGTGGGCTACGATCCCGCCGCGCGCGCCACTTACCTCAAACCCCTGCACCAATTCAATCTGTGCGATCCGGCCCAGGAGCAAGACCCGCAACCTAAGGTGCCGAACAACGCCTTTCCGCACGGCATGGCCTATTCGCCGGTGTCGGGCAAGGTGTACAACCTTAATAATGGCTACGGCACGGTGGTCGCGATGGATGCCGCCGCGCATCGCATCACCAACACGGTGGCGATGCCGGTGGCCAGCAATTTATTGATGAGCCCTGACGGGCGTTTCTTGATCGGCAAAGGGGCGGATCGCAAACGCGACCCGCAACATGTGATCGGGCGCTTGAGTGTGTTTGATGTGACCAGCGAAACGGTGCAACAAGTGCTCGATATTCCCGATCTCTATCCCAGCACTTATCGCTTTTCACCCGATGGTCAACGCCTGTTTGTGACCAGCGCCGCGACCGGCAAGGGTGAGCAAAAGACCCATCTCAAGGTCGATGTCGTGCAGGTATACGACACCAGCCGCTTGCCTGCGCTACGGCTAATCGCCGAGATCAAGGTCGGGCGTGCCGATTGTAGCCGCCGCCCGATGGCCTTTGTCGATCACGACGCCACCACGCGCTATGGTTTTATGCCCAATCCGACGGATGGGTCAGTGAGCGTGGTGGACACGCATACGTTGCAAGTAGTGACGACCCTGGAGGTCGGCGCGGGCGGTGCCGACGAGATTAATTTTTCATATTGGCGTGGGGACAGTGAGGGGTGTTGAGCATCCCGGATGCTGAATAGCGATTCAGGCCTCTTGGCGGCCACCAATCTCAGCATAACTGGGTAGGGGCTTCTTCGAGTGATCAATGAGCTATGTCAAGTTACTCAAGAGTGGCAGGTGGATTTGCCTCGCTTAGCAGCGAAAACCGGCTCACCGCCGTTTACGCCATGTAGGTCGATCCGCCGCGTCGATGAGGCGATGCCGGAGCAACCACACCCGCGCGTCATCGGCATCTTCGCTAAACCAACGCGCCGCCGAGCCTAGCCGAAAGCTATAACCCCAGGCGTCCATGTCGGCGCACATCCGCGCGCGACCGCTATCGGCGACGGCGAGCGCGTCCGCCCACAAGATTTGCAAATAACACACACCGTTTTCCTCTTGCGTGTCACCCCCCGCATCGGTGTGCAACCGGGCGCGTCGCGCCTCGTCCATGCACACATAATGCGCCGCCTCGTGCAACGCGGAATGTACCGGCGTATCGCGGCGTACCCACAATGCATCCCCCACCAATCCGGCCTCGCTGTCGCCCCAAAAACTGCCGGGGATGGGTTGATCGTCCGCCGCGCGCACCACACGCAGTGCATAGGGGGCAAGCAAGGTCTGTAAACAGGGTAGCGTAGGGTCGTCGCATAAAAGCATGGGTGAGGGCATAGGTATTAAATTCGCGGCTATCATGTATAAAATTATAGCGTAGCTGGCGCGCGTAAAGGTGGTCGTTACGTTCGTGATCAAAGGCGAGAAAATGGCGAGAAAATGGTCTGCCGTGCTATATCGAAGGTCGGCAGGGGCAACGGCTGAAATAATAATTACAGGCACCCAAAATACTCGAGCAGGCGCACCCTACGGCAATTCAATCAACTCATTCGCCAATTCATTTTTATCGTCCGCGCGCACCGGCAGGTGTTGCGCCAGAATGCCCGCGCAAGCATTGATGGCGGCGACCATGCCTGCGCCGTTTTCGCCGCGCTGCACGGCGGCGATCAAGTCGCGCACGATGCCGTCCCAGGTGCCTGCCGCGACTTGATCGTTAATGCCCTGATCGGCGATGATTTCGACATACCGTTCCGCCACCGACACGAATATCATGATGCCGCTACGTTCGCGGGTGTGGTGCATTTTACGCGCGAAAAATTGCTCGCGCGCCAGGCGTCGGGCGTGCGCGATTTGAATTCTGGCGGGAACTATACGCACCTTGAGCGGCTGCCAACTCAATAACATCGCCGCTGACGCGAATACACCCAATTGCAGGGCATAGGCGTATTCGGCGCTCAAGCCGTGCGCGATGAACGACAATGCCAGCGGCGTTAATAAGGCCAATAGGGCCGCGTAAAGCAACGGAAACAGCGTGTAGTGCCCGGCGCTGCCCGCGATCACGGCGACCAATTCGCCGCGCGTGCGTGTTTCCGTAGCGCGTATCGCATCGGCGATGGCTGTACGTTGTGCGGGTGTCACGAAACTTTTCATCACCACCTCCCCGAGGCGCCACCGCCCCCGAAGGAACCGCCGCCCCCTGAAAATCCACCGCCGCCGGACGTTCCACCGCCCCAGCCGCCACCGCCAAAACCGCCGCCCCAACCTCCACGCCCGGTCAGTTCTCCGCTCACAATGCGTAGCACTACGACTACCACAATCAGCAACACTAATAGCAGTGAACCGCGTCCTTGTTCTTTGCTAGCGGCCTTGGGGTGTGCGCGCGCGAAGTCCTCGGGGCTGGAGATCGCTTGGCTCAGCGCCTCGACGCCCGCCAGGATGCCGCGCGGAAAATCGCCTTGTTTGAAGGCCGGTACGATGTGGGTTTCGATAATCGCGCGGGTGTAGGCGTCGGTCAGTGCGCCTTCGAGGCCGTAACCAACCTCAATGCGCACTGCGCGTTCTTGCGGGGCGACGATTAGTAACGCGCCGTTATTTTTGCCCTTCTCGCCTATGCCCCAATGGCGGCCCAGTTGATAGCCGTAGTCGGCAATCTCATAGCCTTCTAGCGACGCCAGCGTGACCACCACCACTTGCGCGCCATTGGCCTGTTCGAGTTGCGCCAGGCGTAGCGTCAATTGCTGTTGGACGGGCGCGGTTAGGATCTTGGCCTGATCGACCACGCGCCCGCTGAGCGCAGGGAATTGCGGCGGGGCGGCCAGCGCCAGGGTGGAAGCCCAGAGGCCCCACCCCAACACTAGCGCCGGTCGCCAGTTCAAAACTTCACCTTAGGTGCCTCTTTGGCGCTCTCGGCGACAGTGAAATTCTCTTTCACTTCTGCGTCGGAATACATGATCGCGCGCCAGATACGACCGGGGAAGGTGCGGATCTCGGTGTTATAGCGTTGTACCGACTCAATATAATCCTTACGCGCCACCGCGATGCGGTTTTCGGTGCCTTCCAGTTGCGATTGTAAGGACAAGAAATTTTGGTCGGCCTTCAGGTTGGGGTATTGCTCGGATACCACCATCAGGCGCGACAAGGTGCTACTCAACTCACCTTGGTGGGTCTGAAAGGTCTTGAACGCGGCGGGATTGGTCAGAATGTCCTTAGGGATTTGCATTTGTCCGACCTTGGCGCGGGCTTCGGTGACGGCGGTCAAGGTGTCTTTTTCGTGTGCGGCGTAGCCTTTGACCACTGCCACTAAATTGGGCACCAAATCGGCACGGCGTTGATATTGATTCAATACTTGGCTCCACGCCCCTTTGACGGCCTCATCATAGGTGGGGATGTTGTTAATGCCACAACCACTCAAGCTTAGTAGCGCCAGGGCGGCGAGCCCACCTTTCCAATTCGCCAAGTTTGTCATTGCTGTCGTCCTGTGTTATGTCCAAAAAATAAACAAATGCGGGTGAAAATCGCCTTTTCAAGGGTGAAACAGGCCTTTTGGGGGCTTAATCGCCGTTTTTTTGATTGCCCAATAACAGGTCTTTGGCGCTATTGATGCGCGCCGCCAGGGCGTCGGAGCCGCCGCGGTCAGGGTGAAATTTCTGCATTAACCGGCGGTGCGCCTCGATGATTTGGGTCCGCGTGGCGCCGTTTTTAAGGCCCAAGGTCTCTAACGCGTCGGCGCGTGTCATGGTCGCCTGCGCGGGATCGTCAGGCGGATCGATCTTGCGGGGATGGCGGGCGCGCCAACTGGAATAAAGCCATTGCAACATGCTCAGTATACCCAGCGTTGCGGCGGCCTGCCACGGGAGGCGTCCAGTCAGGGTCAAAAAGATGACCAATCCAACGATCAGCAGCCAAAATGCCCACAGCGCCAGGTCATGCCTAGCCTGTGGCGACATGCGGGCGAGTGCGAGGATGAGTATACCCAGCGCCAAACCCAGTAAACCTAGAACGAGTATGATATGCACAGTGGCCTCGTCAGTGACCGCGCGATTATAGCCGGTATGGCGTTGTTACGCATGGGAAAAGGTGTGTTAAACATTGGTTATATTCCTTGTTGTACTTCTGCGCAGCCTATTATAAGCCGTCATGTTAAATTTTGGCTGAGCGGCGTGAAAAAATATGTCGCAATACGGCTACAGCAACTTTCGGTGTAGAGGCATGACTCTTGTTGTAAATTTGATTTACAATACCCCTCCGACTCTTCAGCGATGCGATGTGTTATGAGCAAAACCCCCACACTGGCCGCGCAGGCCGATATTTATGCATTATTTCAACAAACGATGCAAGACCCGGAGTTTGAAGTAGCGTTTATTACGCAGCGGTTTCAAGAATTGCGTGGGCGTACACCGCAGGTGTTACGGGAAGATTTTTGTGGCGTCGGCACCTTGTCTGCGCAATGGGCGCGGCATGCGCCAGAGGCGGTCGCGCACGGCGTCGATGAGCGCGGCGACATGTTGGAGTGGTGTCAGACGCACAATT
Source organism: Gammaproteobacteria bacterium (assembly GCA_919902765.1). Classification (GTDB taxonomy): domain Bacteria; phylum Pseudomonadota; class Gammaproteobacteria; order S012-40; family S012-40; genus CAKKRP01. The sequence continues at coordinate 14,017 of CAKKRP010000107.1, forward strand.
TGGGCGCTGCGGCGCTGGCGCAACGCGTGCAGTTGCACCGTGGCGATGTCAGTATTACGCCGACGCCGGCCGCTGACGTGTTGACGGCCTTTAACTTTGCGTATAGCCGTCACAAGACGCGTGCTGCGTTGCGGCAATACTTTGCAGCGGCGCGCCAACATCTTAAGCCAGACGGGTTGTTTGTGTTAGATGCCTTCGGCGGCACCGAGGTCATGGGACAAACCATCGAAGAAACCGCGTTGGAAGATCAAGCCGCGACCTTCATTTGGGATCAGGAACATTTCAATCCGATTACGCATGAATTATTGGCGCATATCCATTTTGAGTTTGACGATGAATCCGAGATAGAAAAGGCGTTTACCTTTGATTGGCGTTTGTGGACGCTGCCCGAATTGCATGAATTGTTGCTCGAAGCGGGCTTCAAAAAGGTGCAATTTTATTGGGAAAAGTTTGTCGATGCCGATGAGTTGGATGAAGATGACGATCTGGATGACGAAGATGACGATGAAAACCTCGACGACGAAGATCTCGACGACGAAGAGGTGGATGACGACGCATTGGATGACGATGAGCTCGACGAGGAATTAGACATTTTGTTTGACGATGGCGACGACGAAATGGTCGGTACAGGCGAATATTACGCCGTGACCGACGTGGAAAATCAGGAGTCGTGGGTCGCCTACATTGTTGCGGAGGCGTAGTCCGTGGTGAGTAAAACTGCGGATCAAATTGACAAAACCGACGTTGAGTGGCAGGCTCAGTTGACGGCCGAGCAGTATGCGGTGTGCCGCCAAAAAGCCACCGAACGACCAGGCAGTGGGCACTATTACCGGCATACCGAATCCGGCGTATACACTTGCGTGTGTTGTGACACGCCACTGTTTGCGTCGGAGACTAAATACGATTCCGGCTCCGGATGGCCGAGCTTTTGGGCGCCGCTCGATACACAAGCGGTGGCCACCGCCGTAGATGTAAGCCATGGCATGCGGCGCGTTGAAATATTATGCCGGCGGTGCGGGTCGCATCTAGGCCATGTGTTTGACGACGGGCCGCAGCCGACGGGGCAGCGTTACTGTGTCAATTCGATATCCTTGGGATTCGTGGCATCCGACGCATAAGGCATAGGGAAAACTGCTAATATTATGACCGGGCGCAGTGCCTGGGTCGCTATCGAGAGGGGGGCGCGTGGACGCCTATTTGGAACGCTTTGCGGAAATTCCGGTGTTGCTGTATCGCCGCGTATCGGCCAAGCCATTGCTCAATTCCAAGCTTAAGCTCTACATTACGACCGCTAATTTAGAACGTCAGTTGAAGAATGTGCTCAGGCGTGGTTATACCCCGGTGACTTTTCGTGAGCTGGCGGGCGGATTACGCCCTAAAAAACCGATATTATTGACCTTTGACGGCGGTTACGACGATAACCATCGCAATTTGCTGTATCTGTTGCAGCAATATCGCATCAAGGCCGTCGTGTTCGTGACGGGCGATCGCGCGGTGACGAAAAACGCCTGGGAAATGCTCGAAGGCGAGCCTGAGGCGCGCCTGATGTCGAATGCGCAGTTGAAAGAGTGTCATACCAGCGGTCTGGTAGAGATCGGTTCGCAGTGCATGAGTTATACACATTTACCGCGTATCGCGCCCGAAGAATTGGCGGATCAAATGGCGCGGTCCAAGCACAATATTGAAGACGTGATAGGCGCGGAGGTGTTGACCGTGTCCTATCCCTATGGCGATTACGGCAATCGCGAGGTCAGCGCCGCGCAGGCCGCCGGTTATACGTTCGCGGTGGGCGGCGCAGGTGGCCCGAAAAAATTCGCCAGCGATCCCTATCGTATACGGCGCATTGCGATTGCGCCCACCGAAACGCGCTGGCAATTTTTCAAAAAAACGTCTGGATTTTACCTGCGTTATTGCGATTTCCGGGGCATCGACGAGTGAGCGCCGCGCGTTGCGACGTCTTTGGGTAGGAGTAACGCAGAAATAATTTATAAATATCAATAAGTTAAAAGCACGCCATCAAGCAAGCTGCGCGCCGGGCTGGATTCCTGTATAATGGCGCGCCTTTTGCCCTGCCGCAGTAAAGACCCCGTCGTTACCGGCCTCAATTGAACGTTATAAACGAGTTTCACCATGAACGATATACAGAAATTGCGTAACATCGCGATCATCGCGCACGTTGATCACGGCAAGACCACCTTAGTCGATCAACTGTTACGGCAGTCCGGCACCCTCAATGCGCGCGTCGATACAGGCGAGCGTTTAATGGATTCCAACGATCTAGAACGCGAGCGCGGCATCACCATCCTGGCCAAAAATACCGCCATACGTTGGAAAGATTATCGCATCAATATCGTCGATACCCCCGGACACGCCGATTTTGGCGGAGAAGTCGAGCGCGTATTGTCGATGGTGGATTGCGTGTGTTTGCTGGTGGATGCGGTGGACGGCCCGATGCCGCAAACGCGGTTCGTGACGCAAAAGGCCTTGGCCATGGGTTTTCGGCCTATCGTGGTGATCAATAAAGTGGATCGTCCCGGGGCGCGACCCGATTGGGTGTTGGATCAGACCTTCGATTTGTTCGATCGCTTAGGTGCGACCGACGCGCAACTTGATTTTCCCGTGGTATATGCCTCGGCGCTGCAAGGTTACGCGGGTTTGGACCCTACAGTGCGCGAGGGCGATATGGAGCCGTTGTTCCAATCCATCGTGCAGCATGTGCCGGCGCCCAAGGTCGATCCTAACGGCCCGTTTCAAATGCAAGTCAGTGCCTTGGCGTATAGCTCGTATGTGGGCGTCATCGGCATCGGCCGCATCACGCGCGGCCGCGTCAAAACCAACAGCCCGGTGGTGGTCATCAATCGTCACGGCGAGCGTCGTCAGGGACGCATGTTGCAAATCTTCGGATTTTTAGGCCTAGAACGCATCGAAGTGCCGGACGCGCAAGCGGGCGACATCATTGCATTCACGGGCGTCGCGGATCTGGGGATTTCCGACACCTTGTGTCACCCCGAAACGCCGGAAGCCTTGCCGCCCTTGAAGGTCGATGAACCTACCGTCAGCATGACGTTTCAAGTCAACACCTCGCCGTTTGCGGGGCGCGACGGAAAATATGTCACGTCACGCCAAATCCGCGAACGTTTGGATCGTGAATTGGTGCATAACGTGGCCTTGCGCGTAGAAGATGGCGAGGATCCGGATAAGTTTTTGGTCTCCGGGCGTGGCGAATTGCACTTGGCGATCTTGATTGAAAATATGCGGCGTGAAGGTTACGAATTGGGCGTGTCGCGCCCGCAAGTGATTTTCCGCATGATCGACGGCGAGCGTTGCGAGCCCTATGAACAACTCACGGTCGATACCGAAGAGGCCTATCAAGGTGCGGTGATGGAAAAATTGGGTACGCGCGGCGGCGAACTGAAAAACATGATGCCCGACGGCAAGGGCCGCGTGCGTTTGGACTACATCATTCCGTCACGCGGATTGATCGGTTTTCGCACCGAATTTTTGACCGCGACCTCGGGCACGGGTTTGATGTACCACGTCTTCGACAGCTATGCACCGGTGAAAAAAGGCGAATTCGGACAACGTATCAACGGCGTGCTGATCAGTAACGGTTTGGGCAAGGTGTTGGCGTATTCGTTGTTTACATTGCAAGAACGCGGGCGTTTGATGGTCGGGCCGGGTGATGAAGTATATGAAGGCATGGTCATCGGCATCCATTCGCGTGAAAACGATTTGGTGGTTAATCCGCTTAAAGGCAAACAATTGACCAACGTGCGCGCCTCCGGGTCGGATGAAAACATCATCTTGACGCCGCCGATACGTTATTCTTTGGAGCAAGCCCTGGAATTTATCGACGACGACGAATTGGTGGAAGTCACGCCTAATGCGATACGTGTGCGTAAAAAATTCTTGCATGAAAATGATCGTAAGCGCGCTTCCAAATCCAGCGCGAACTAGGGCATCAGGGCAGGCGCCGGGCCTGCCCCTGCGTTTGTTGTTCAAGCAACGTGATGTGGATATGTTTCGATACCGGGTAACCGTAGGGGCAAGCCCCCGCAGTTGCCCTTAGCGATGGTTTGGACGGGTGCGTCAGGAGGTGGTATATGCAAGGGACGTTGAAAAATCTCA
>CAKKRP010000107.1:18154-22351 GCA_919902765.1 Gammaproteobacteria bacterium
CATCGCGACCGAGCCGCCCCCGGCGGACGGCCGCACATTGCGCGCGCCGCTCAATCGTTTTTTTGCCTTCAAACGTCTTCAAGAATATCATGCCCAACCCCGCAGCCTGGAAGAAACCGTCGATTGGGCCATGCATTTCGGCGGCAGTGGATATTTGCGCGTAGGCACGATGCAAATCCGCGAAGAAATTATCGCGTTGGCGCGCGAAGTGGAAAAGCTCAAACCCAAGGTGATACTCGAAATCGGCACCGCGCGCGGCGGTACGTTATTGATTTGGTCCGGTTTGGCGTCCGCACAGGTGATTACCTGCGACCTCGAACATTACCCCGCGCAAAAGACCTTGTTGCAGGCCATGCAGCCGCCGCAATCCAAGTGCGCGATTACCTTATTGACCGGTAATTCGCACGCGGCCGAGTTCAAACAACGCGTCGCGCGGGCGCTCAACGGCAACCAAGCGGATTTCATTTTTATCGACGGCGACCACACGCTCGAAGGCGTGACCGCCGACTATAATGATTATAAAGAATTCGCCCGCCCCGGCGGCATCATCGCCTTTCACGATATCGTCGAGCATCAACCGTACGCAAGCAATCAGGTCTATCACCTGTGGAAGGCCATTAAACCGGTGGCGAATACGCGAGAGTTTGTCAACGATCCGCTGCAATGCGGTTTCGGGATCGGGGTGGTTTACGTTTAATTAAACTTTGGGGCGACCTTGGCGGCCGCCCCATGCGTTAACATCAATATTCCGTGTATTTTTTCGAGCTGCCGCGCACACGCTCGGCAGGATATTTTTGTTTGTTCAGCTCGATTTTTTTGGCCGCGACCTTTAATAAATCAACGTTTAATTTGTCGGCGACGCGGATCACATACAGAAAAATATCGGCGACTTCTAATGCCACTTCGGCCATTTTTTCGGGTGGAAGATTGGCGCTTTGCGCCTCGGTGAGCCACTGAAAATGCTCAAGCAATTCCGCCGCCTCGGCGGCCAAGGCCATCGACAGATTTTTGGGCGAATGGAATTGGTCCCAGTCGCGTTCAAGCGCAAATTTCCGCAATGCCTGTTTAGTCGATTCGAGATCGGTCAATTCCATAGTGGCCACGCTCCGCGTCGTTAACTGGGTAATTTTTCGCGTATTTTGTCGCGATTAAACCACCATTCGCCGGGCTTGACGATGGCGTTCAATACCATGCCCATGCGCGGCAAAAAAATCGCCGGGTCATTGAGTTGTAATTTGTTCATCCAGAAATCCATGAGCTCCTGCGAATCGACTTGCGAGTGACGTTTTGCGACATAGGCGATCAGGCCGGTGGTTGCGAAATTCAGGTTTTCATAAACCGCTTCGTTGGCGCGCAAACTGACGATGTAATGTGCGGTCACCGCCGCCACGGCCGCGCCATCGGCATTGGACGGCATTTCGTCAATGATGTGATTCAACATTGTCAGCGAGAGCTCGGGGTTGATGGGAAAGGCGATGGCCAGCCACACGCCATGCGCCAAGGCATGCACCGCCGCCGGTTGTTCGGATTGATACAAAATGTCGCAGGCCGTGACGGCCTCTTCCCAGGCCTCGTTAGCGATGAAGATATCCAGCGCTTGACGCGCCGGTAGCCACATTTGCGCTTGGCGTCCCATGCCCAGCAAGGCATTGGCTTGTTCCAATAATAATTTGCCGTAGGGGACGGTGTGTTCTTGGCCAAAACCGGAGGCGAGTTCTTGCTCGATGTCCTGCAATTTTTCATGAAAATAGACCTGCACCTCGGTCTCGGATAATTTATCCAAATCGGGTTTGCCGTGCGTGTTTTGACTCATGACCCCTTCCTTACATTGCATGCCAACGCTGTGCGACCTGGTGGTCGTCACTGCTTCAGGTTATCATAGGGGATAATAGGGGTGCGGTAAACTGACCGTTGGAGATAATCCGGCCTGTCGCTATCGCAATCCGTATCAGCGGCTGATATTTTGCTTGTCAGCCGTTAACATTTCCGTTTCGCTACCATCTCGAGTCGATTGTGTCCAGATACCTCGTAAAATCCACTGCCATCGTTGGCGCCATGACCATGATCTCGCGCGTGCTGGGCTTTGTGCGCGATGTCGTGGTGGCGCGCGTATTCGGTGCCAGCGCCGCTACCGACGCCTTTTTTCTGGCCTTTCGCATCCCCAATTTTTTACGTCGCGTGTTCGCCGAAGGCTCGTTTGCGTTGGCCTTTGTGCCGGTGTTAGCGGAATACAGAGAAAAACGCACCCGCGCCGACATGCAGGAATTGCTCAATCGCGTGAGCGGCACGTTAGGTTTGATATTGGTGTTAATCACCGCCATCGGTGTGATCGCCGCGCCGGTGTTGATTATGATTTTTGGGCCGGGGTTTATACAAGAGCCCAAAAAATACGCCATGGCCGTGGATATGTTGCGCATCACTTTTCCGTATATCTTGTTTATCTCGTTGACCGGCTTGGCGGGCGGCATCTTAAACAGTCACGGAAAATTCGCAATTCCGGCGTTTACGCCGGTATTTTTGAATTTGTCGATGATCGCGGCGGCGTTGTGGTTGGCGCCGCTGTTCGAGGTGCCCGTCATGGCCTTGGCGTGGGGTGTATTCGTCGCCGGAATCGCGCAATTAGTATTTCAAATCCCCTATTTGCTGCAACTAAAACTGCTGCCGCGACCGCGCTGGGGTTGGGCGCATGAGGGCGTAAAACGTATTTTGAAACTGATGATTCCGACGATTATCGGTTCGCAAGTCGCGCAAATCAATCTATTGGTGGATACCGTCATCGCTTCGTTATTAGTGAGCGGCAGTATTTCCTGGTTGTATTATTCGGATCGCCTGGTCGAATTGCCGTTAGGGGTGTTTGGCGTGGCGATAGGCACGGTATTATTGCCGCAGTTGTCGCGCCATTACGCGGCATCGACTATGGGAGAATTCGATAAGGTAATGGATTGGGGGCTGCGCTCGATGTTGCTGATCAGCGTGCCTTCGTTTGCCGGTTTGGCGATGTTGGCGGGACCTATGATGGTGACGCTTTTTTATGGCGGTCAATTCGGACGTCATGATGTCACCATGGCGAGCTATAGTTTGATGACGTTTTCGTTTGGATTGCCCGCATTTATGTTGATCAAGGCCTTGGCGCCCGGTTTTTATTCCCGTCAGGATACCAAAACGCCGGTAAAAATAGGCATTACTGCGATGATCGCCAATATGGTGTTCAATGTCGTGGTGGTCGGCGGCATGTATTTCGGCGGGTTCACCGCACCGCATGCCGGGTTGGCGTTATCGACTTCATTGTCGGCGTTTTTGAATGCAGGTATGCTGTATGTCACGTTGCGGCGCGAAAAAGTTTATACGCCCTTGGCGGGGTGGGGGAAGGTGTGGTTGCAGTTGGGCTTGGCCACCGTGTTGATGGTGACGGTATTGTGGTTTGCGACGCCCGCGCTGGAGGTGTGGATAGCTTGGCGCGGTTATGTGCGCGTCGCATATCTCGCGGGGATAATAGCCTTGGCGGGAGGCGCATATTTGCTCGCCTTGCAACTGATGGGCATTAATTTATTGCGTTATGTACGTCCGCGCAAGGCGGGTTGATCGCATGGTAACTATAGGGAACCTCCCCCTTTGGAAAAGGGGGTGCCGGCGAAACCGCGAGCAAACCAGATCTATACGAGCAAATAAACGTAGTTGTCCCGGCGCTTCTTGAATTCACCCGCGTGAGTGCTTATAGTGGGCTGACAATTATATAGGTGGTTGGAGGAGAGCGGGTAACTCATGAACGATGGTGCGCCGGTTATACACAGCGGGGGATTCGCCGGCACCCTGGAAGAAACCGCATGCCCGACATGCCGTCCAGCGCCGCCGCCGCGCCGCCTTTATCTGAGCGCCGAAGGCATCGGTTATTGGCGCTGTCCGCAATGTCAAATTGAGTATGCGTCGCCGCGCTTCGATGAGGCGTCGTTATTGCGCATCTATGAAAATGCGGCGTTTTTGATCGACAAAAGCGCGCATGAAAATTGGACTCACGCGCAATGGCAACGCCAAGGCGGGCGCGATTGGAGAGTGCCGCACCTGAAAGTGGCGTTGGTAAAAAAATATGCGGGCGCACACGCGCGGGTATTGGATGTAGGCTGCGCGACAGGCGTATTTTGTCGTGCGGGATTGGATGAAGGCCTGCGTTGCGAAGGCATTGACGTCAGTAAAATGCTG
>CAKKRP010000108.1 GCA_919902765.1 Gammaproteobacteria bacterium
TTGTTCAAGACAGCACTGGCTTCACAACACGACCGGCCGGTTCGCAAGTTCATTCGGGCCTGGCCCTCGCGATGGATAAAACCTCACAAGCTGCTTGCTGACCTCACGAACGCCGTGCAGCACACCTGCTTCGAACTTCCCGTCACGAAACAAGACTTCCATCTCGCGACAGATTTGCTCCCAGGCCTCACCGCCGACACGCGCATGCACGCCGCGGTCAGCGATGATCTCTACATCATGGTCCGCCAGCAGAAGATAAATCAGCACGCCGTTGTTGTGTTCCGTGTCCCACACCCGCAAGTGCGCGAAGACTTCCAGCGCGCGAGCACGCGCCGTTTGGCCGCGCAATAACGGAAACAAGGGCAAGGCGCTTTCCACGGCGAAACGGATTTCCCCGGCGTGCGTGGTTTCGCATTCATGGATGGCCGCCTCGATGGCGCGCAGCGTGCGCGCCGGGAATGCCAGGCGCACCCGCCAGGGCGGCATGAACAGATGTCGAAGGATGCGCGTGAAATTCATTACCATTTCCCCGAGGCGCCGCCGCCTCCGAAACCGCCGCCGCCACCGCTGAAACCCCCGCCACCGCTCCAGCCGCCGGAACCGCCACCGAATCCGCCGCCGCTATGCCAGCCACCGGAGCCACCCCGGCCACCGCTGCCGCCAAAGATATCGCCAAAAATATCCCCGAAGATGTCGCTAAAGTTGCCTGCGCCACCGGCGGAAAAGCCGCCCGCACCCGCCCCTGCCGAAGGATCTATGCCCGCATGCCCAAATTGATCGTAAGCCGCGCGTTTACGCGCATCGGTCAAAATATCATAGGCTTCCTTCGCCTCTTTGAATTTTTCCTCCGCTTCCTTATTGTCGGGGTTGCGATCAGGATGATACTTCATCGCCATGCGGCGATAGGCCTTTTTTAAGTCCTCGTCGCTGGCATTGCGGCTGACGCCCAATATTTCATAAAAATCGCGTTTCGCCATCATTATCTGTCCGTAAAAAAACGGGCGCCGAGCTTGGCGCGTGCGCCCGCATTACCACATTTCCGGCGTCCTATAACCCGCCAGAGACAACCCTTTGGACATTTTCAAGTGGCAAGTCCTTAACCACTACAATCGCCGCTACCCAACCCGATTAAATACCGATCCGGCAGTATTTATCCCCAAACTGAAGCTGCGATTACTTGTCCTTGACCTCTTCGAATTCGGCATCCACCACATCACCCTTACCATCGCCGGGCTGAGCGCCGGCGCCGCCACCCGTCGGCCCACCCGCTGCGCCACCGCCTTCGGATTTTTGGGCATACAGGCGCTGCGCCAGCTTGCCGGCATGTTCGGACAAGGCCTGTGTTTTCGCATCAATTTCCGTGCGGTCGTCTTTTTTCATGACCTCACGCAATATACTCATCGCGTCTTCAATTTCCTTTTTCTCCGCCGCCGTTACCTTATCGCCCAAATCTTTTAGCGATTTTTCGGAATTGTGGAGCATGTTTTCTGCGGCATTGCGCGCATTGACCAGTTCATGGAATTTACGATCTTCCTCGCGATGCGCCTCTGCGTCTTTCACCATACGTTTGACTTCATCGTCGGTCAGACCGCTGGACGCCTTCACCTGAATAGATTGTTGTTTACCCGTCGCTTTGTCTTTGGCCGACACATGCAAAATACCATTGGCGTCAATATCAAACGCCACTTCGATTTGCGGCACGCCGCGTTGCGCAGGCGGAATATCGGCCAAATCAAACCGCCCTAGGGACTTATTGGCGGCAGCCATGTCGCGCTCACCTTGCAACACATGGATGGTCACGGCCGTTTGGCCGTCTTCAGCGGTCGAAAACACCTGTTGGGCCTTGGTCGGAATAGTGGTGTTTTTCTCGATCAATTTCGTCATCACACCGCCCAGGGTTTCGATGCCCAAGGACAGCGGCGTCACGTCGAGCAATAACACGTCTTTCACTTCGCCCGCCAACACGCCTGCTTGAATGGCGGCACCGACGGCGACGGCCTCATCAGGATTCACATCTTTGCGCGCTTCCTTACCAAAATAATTCTTAACCGCCTCCTGCACCTTGGGCATGCGCGTTTGGCCGCCCACCAGGATAATCTCATCGATTTGCGACATGCTAATGCCCGCATCTTTGAGCGCGATCTTGCACGGTTCTATGGTGCGCGAAATCAAATCATCGACCAAGGACTCCAGTTTGGCGCGCGTCAGCTTCATATTTAAATGCTTGGGGCCATTGGCGTCTGCGGTGATATAGGGCAGATTCACCTCGGTCTGCTGCGTTGTAGACAGCTCGATTTTCGCCTTTTCCGCAGCGTCTTTTAGACGTTGCAGGGCCAGCGGATCGGAGGCGAGATTGATTCCGGAGTCTTTTTTGAATTGTTCCACCAGATAATCGATGACGCGTTTGTCAAAATCCTCGCCACCCAAGAAGGTGTCGCCATTGGTCGCCAAGACCTCGAATTGGTGTTCGCCCTCGACTTCGGCGATTTCGATTATAGATACGTCGAATGTACCGCCGCCTAAATCATATACCACAATCTTAGCGTCACCGCGTTTTTTATCCATCCCGTACGCGAGCGCTGCGGCCGTCGGCTCATTGATAATGCGTTTCACTTCCAACCCGGCGATCTTGCCCGCATCTTTGGTGGCTTGTCGTTGCGAATCGTTAAAATAGGCAGGTACGGTAATCACCGCCTCGGTCACCGGCTCGCCCAAATAATCCTCGGCGGTCTTTTTCATTTTCATCAGCACGCGCGCAGAGATTTCCGGCGGGGCCATTTTTTTGCCGCGCGCCTCTACCCACGCGTCACCGTTATCGGCCCTGGCGATTTTATAAGGCACCAAATCCATTTCACGCTTCACGACGTTTTCATCAAAACGCCGGCCGATGAGTCGTTTTACCGCGTACAAAGTGTTTTTGGGGTTAGTAATGGCCTGGCGTTTGGCAGACTGCCCTACCACGACCTCATCGTCATCCGCAAAGGCGACGACGGAGGGCGTCGTACGATCACCTTCACTGTTTTCAATGACACGCGGCTTCCCGCCTTCCATGACAGCCACACATGAATTCGTCGTACCCAGGTCTATACCAATTACTTTACCCATAACTTACTCCCATTATTGAACTTCAAATACTGTTACTGATTAATACCCATGTCCTGCAATATTGGGTCATAGGCGCGCTAGTTCAAGCCATGACATCTACATTATTGGGCTGCGGCTTATCGACCGCCTTGGACACCACCACCATCGCCGGGCGTATCAGGCGGTCGGACAGCAAATAGCCTTTTTGTATGACGTTTAACACGGTGTTCGGCGCGCACTCGTCCGTTTCCTGCGAACTCATCGCCAAGTGTCTGTCTGAATTGAATTTTTCGCCTACAGGGACGATCTCTACGACACCAAATTTCTCCATCGCGGCCTTTAACATTTTGAGCGTCATCAAGCTACCCTCGAGGAATTTTTTCACCTCCGGTGCGGGATTCGTTACCGCGTTCAAACCTAAGCTCATGCCGTCCACGACGGGGATCAGTTCCGCCACGAATTTCTCAAGGGCGTATTTATGGGCATTCTCAACATCGCGTTCGAAGCGCCTGCGCATATTTTCGATATCCGCGCGCGCGCGTAATGTTTGATTGCGAAAATCCTCCACAGCCGCCTGGGCGGTCGCCAATGAAACCGTTAACTCATTGATTTGTTGAGTATAATCCACCACTTCTGCGCTCCCTAACGGGGCCTCCCCCGAGTTTGATTGATGCTCATCAGATGTTGTCATTGTGCTACTCATCACGTCGCTCCTCTCACAAAACGGTATTCATATGGGGCCTACTTTTTAAATTCCAAGGCCGCGCTAAGTAATTTTGCGGTAATATCCACGACCGGAATCACCTTGTCATACGCGATACGCGTCGGCCCTATGACCCCCAAGACCCCTACCACCTCGCCTTCCACGCGGTAGGGCGAGGTGATTAGGCTACAGCCCTTGAGTAAGTGATCGCCCTGCTCGCCGCCAAAAAATATTTGTACGCCCGACATATACAAACACTGGTCGAGGATATGCAATATATCGCGCTTTTCTTTAAACGCCTCGAATAAATTACGCAACTGGTCCATGTCGGAAAGGTCGGAGAATTGGAAAAAATTGGCCTGCCCGCTTAATAAAAAATCTTCCTTAGGCGTGCTTGGAAACAACGCATCCGCCACATCGATCAATTCTATCATTGCGCTGTTCAGATGCTCACGGGCAACTTGCATCTCCCGCAATAACACGCTGCGTACTTCGTAAATGTCCTTGCCGCAAAACGCTTGCGTCAGATAATTTCCGGCTTGCTCCAGTTCCGATGCGCTATAGGCGCGTTTTGTTTGCAAAATCTTGTTTTGAACCTCATGTTCATTGACGACTATAATCGCCAAAATACGATTTTCCGACAACGATAAAAATTCGACTTGCCGCAACGTTGTGGTGGCACGTCGCGGTAGCGTCACAATACCTGCGAGTTGCGTCAATGATGACAGCACATCGGACACACGCGACAACATTTCTTGCGGCGTGGCACCCTCCACCACTAAATCGCGACGAATATTTTCCATCAAATTCGGTGCCGGTCGTTGGGCCACAACCAAGCTATCGACAAAGACGCGATACCCTTGCACGGTCGGTACGCGGCCTGCCGAGGTATGAGGGGCTGCAATCAAGCCCATTTCTTCGAGATCCGCTAAGATATTGCGTATCGTCGCAGGACTCAAATTGAGCCCGGATTCCTGAGCCAAGGTTTTGGAACCTACGGGTTCGCCTTCGTCGATATAACGCGATATTAATACCCGCAACAAATGCAGGGCGCGTTCGCTCAAAGCCTTTTGTACCACTGCCTGTACTACCCCAATGTCAAACCTAGCAACCGCCAGGTCATACGCGTTAGGAAGCCTATGAAAAACCTAGACTAAACTCACCGGTACGCACTCATTGTGCGCCACCACAGCTCACGACGCTACTTTAACACACTCTCTTGCGCGACTAGCACTCTACTATATAGAGTGCCAAGGCTGACATTGCAAGATTGAACACACAAAATAAATAGTAAAATCATATTAGATGATTGAATTCATGGCAATTTGCCTTTGTCGTGCATCTCCCACAGCTTGGCGATCGTCGAAACTCATGATACTGTTCCACTTGAATCGAGGGAATGTCATGTCCGAACCGAGTTTTAAACGCATAGGATTGGTCGGCAAGACCGCCAACAATCCTGGATTATCCGATTTAGTGGCCCATTTGTGCGATTTCTTGCTCGCCAAGGGCATCCAAGTCAGTATCGATCAGGCCATGGGTTATCATGGCAGTATCGCGGGCGTAGAAATATTGCCGCGCACCACCATGGGCGCGCAAAGCGATTTGACCATTGTCCTGGGCGGCGATGGCACCTTGCTAAATGCCGCGCGCTCCTTGGCGCAATATAACGTCCCTTTGGTGGGCGTCAACATGGGCCGCCTAGGCTTTTTGACGGATATTTCGCCTCAATACGTCACAGAAAAGCTCAGTGCAATACTAGACGGCCAGTTTCAGGAGGAAGAACGCCTGATGTTGCGCGCCACCGTTGTGCGCGATGGCGTGCCCATCAGCGAAGGCTTGGCCTTTAACGACGTGGTCGTGCATAAGTGGGAAGAAGCACGCATGTTGGAGTTTGAAGTCGGTATAGACGATTATTTCGTGAATACGCAGCGCGCCGATGGGTTGATTATCGCAACCCCTACGGGATCGACGGCGTACGCCTTGTCCGGCGGCGGCCCGATCTTGCATCCCACCTTGGATGCCATCGTCTTAGTGCCTATATGCCCACACACGCTAAGCCTGCGGCCCTTGGTAGTGGCATCTACGAGTCAGGTATGTATTACCATCAGCGAGTTCGGCCATGCCAGCGCCCAAGTCACTTGCGACGGACATATCAGCCTAGGGGTCGAAGCCAGCGATACCATCGTCATAAAAAGTTACGAGCACAAGGTTAAGCTGATACACCCGACGGATTATAATTATTACGATGTATTGCGCGCCAAACTCCATTGGGGTGAAAAACTTTAACGCACTATGCTTAGCGATATCTCCATCCGCGATTTTACTATCATTGATAGACTAGATCTCTCGCTGTTGCCCGGCATGACCGTGCTAACGGGCGAGACTGGCGCGGGCAAGTCTATCATCATCGACGCCGTAGGCATCGCCTTGGGCGAACGCGCCGACACCGGCACGGTGCGCGTGGGATGCGCACGCGCGGAAATCCAATTGAGTTTTGCACTGGCACAAAACGCCCCCGCGCGCGCCTGGCTGGCCGCGCAAGAACTCGACACCGACGGCGAATGCATTGTGCGCCGCACGATTAATCGTGAAGGCGGGACACGCGCCTATATCAACGGTCGCGCCGTACCCATCCAGCAGTTGCGTGAACTCGGCGACCTCTTGCTTGACATCCATGGCCAACATCAACACCAATCCTTGTTGAAGAAGGACGTGCAACGTGAGTTATTGGATAGATTCGGTGGGCACGGCGCGTTGGCCGCGCAAGTCGCCGTCCTCGCCCAACGCTGGCGGCACACCAAACAACGCCTGGACGAGCTGAGTGCGCAACGCGCGACGCGTGAAGAACGCATGGGCTATTTGCGTTATCAAGTGCAGGAATTGGACAATCTCAAACTCGGCCCTCACGAATGGCCGCAATGGGAGGCGGACTATCATCGGCTCTCCAATATCGATGCACTCACCGCCACTATCGCCGACGCGATTAGCCAATTGGACGATGCCGATGATGCCATCACCACCAAACTCAATCGCCTGCTACAGGCACTTTCCGGTTTGGTTCAGGCTGAAAAACGCCTGTCCAATCCCGCCGAAATGCTCACGAGTGCGCTCATACAACTCAACGAGGCCAGCAGCGAACTGCGCGATATCGGCGACCATTTAGAGCTCGATCCGCAACGCTTGTCGCAATTGGAACAACGCATGCGTGCGGCACACGATTTGGCGCGCAAACATCGCGTCACCGAATCCGCACTGCCCGCATTGCATGCGCGTTATTTGCAAGAGCTTGCGCATCTGGATAACTCGGATCAAGACATCGAACAGCTCATGCAGACCTTAAATTCAAGCGAGGCTGATTATCTGCGCGTCGCCCAGGATTTGTCCAAACGCCGCCACAAGGTGGCGCTGAGTTTGGCGGAAGGGGTCACCACGTCCATGCGCGAACTCGGCATGCCCGGTGGTCAATTCAAGATCAATCTGGCGCGCGACGACGCCACCAGCTATGCCGCCCACGGTCTGGAACGTGTAGAATTTTGTGTCGCAACCAACCCCGGACAACCGTTAAAACCGCTCGTAAAAGTAGTTTCCGGCGGCGAATTGTCGCGCATCAGTTTGGCCATCCAAGTCATCACCGCGCAAATCGACGGCATCCCAACCTTAATTTTCGACGAGGTGGATGTCGGCATCGGCGGCGGCGTGGCCGAAGTGGTGGGTGAAAAATTGCGCGCCTTGGGCGCACGCCGCCAAGTGCTATGCGTGACCCATCTACCGCAAGTCGCGGCGCAAGGCCATCAACACTGGCGTGTGCAAAAAGAGGCGCATGACGACACCACTCTTACGCGTATTAGCCCCTTGTCTGAAACTGAACGTGTCGGCGAAATCTCACGCATGTTAGGCGGTGTGGAGATCACCGCCAAGACACGAGCGCATGCGCAGGAGATGCTTGTGCGGGCACAGAACGCACGCGCCGCTGCGGAGACGGTGGAGTAAATACCAGCGGTTTATTTTTCAAACTCAGCACACCTGGTTTACGCATCCCCACACATCGCCCGTAAAACACCCCCCTTTGACAAAGCGGGGCCAAGGGGGAGTTGCATCCACATATAAAAAACCCGCGACGGCTTACACCATCGCGGGTTTTTATATTGCTGCCAGAATCTTAATGACCCGGTTTTTCAGGTTTCTCCGGCTTTTCGGGTTTGGAAGGTTTCTCCGGCTTTTCCGGTTTACCCGCACGCTCCGCGCGATGCGCGGCGGCGCGTTCACGATTGGCCTCTGCCTTGGCGCGGTTCTCCGTCACCTTGGTCTTGGCGGTTTCATTGCCGGGCATCGCCGGTGTCGCACCACCCGCGCCATTCGGCTGGGCAGCAGTCGCGGCATTGGTCGATTTTGTGCCGTCCGTCTTAGCGGTATCTTCGGCATGCACCGTGGCGGCCACACCCCATACCGCGATCATTGCAATTGCAACTACTCGTTTCATCGCCTATCTCCTGTGATTAAAAACTAAAAACGCCGTTCGAACCCAACACCGATTGCATAATCCAGCAAATAATTTGCGACCGCCTTGGCTGAAAAAGGCCCGTTTTTATACTTCAGACCGAGCGGAATATTCGTCATACTCACCGTTTCTGTCGCTGAACCATAGCCGCCGGATGAAAAGCTTGGCGTCACAAAATATTTAACACTGGCACCGCTGGCGGCCTGCACCCTATCTGGCATCATTAACAATAACAATATTGTAATATAGCGATGATTAACCTTCACGGAACGAACTCCTCGCAGATACACACCATAACGCGGTTTTGTCCAAGGCGTTTACGACGCAGATCACAGTTATCAATGCTTAGATATTAATTGCAGGGTTTTAGAGGCAAAATATAAACCAGGCCACATATCAGAACGAGGTTTAATTTTTGTGCGTTTGACAGTGCTGGCAAACGCCGTATATAGACAAACTATGGTCGGTAATGACATAACCTAAACGCGTGGCAATTTCATGCTGACGTTTTTCGATTTCTTGATCGACGAACTCTTCCACACGCCCACATTGTACGCATACCACGTGATCGTGATGATCGCCATCATTTAATTCATAAATCGCGCGACCGTCTTCAAACCGATGTTTAGTGATCAAACCCGCCGACTCAAATTGCGTCAGCACACGATAAACCGTGGCGATGCCAATATCAAATCCATCGTCGGTGAGGGTCTTATAGATGTCTTCGGCGGTGTAGTGGCGCGTAGCGCCCTGCTCAAACATTTCCAATATTTTGAGGCGCGGCCCCGTGGCCTTTAGGCCTAGGCGTTTTAGATCGCTGTCATTGCTCATGTGAGATCATTGCTTCTACAGAGAAAAAAGCCCGCTTCCGTGATGGCCTTAGATGGGCTAAAATAACCGCCTCATACAAAAAAGGTGTCTAGATGAGAAAGCTTCTCATTTTCAATGTGTTGTTGGCAAGTGTTTTCACGGCCTGTGCGATCCATAGACCCGACGTACAACAAGGGAATGTGCTCACTAAAGACATGACCGAGCAACTCAAACCCGGCATCAGCAAACGTCAAGTGACCTTCATCCTCGGCACACCCTTGGTCGAAGACCCTTTTCACACCGGCCGTTGGGACTACCTCTATCTGCTCGCGCCCGGCGAACCCGGCATGACCAAGCAATTCAAGCGCGTGACGTTATATTTTAAAGGCGATACGTTGGATAGATACAGTGCGGATTTAGATGTAAAGATGAATTAGGGCAACCCCAGGGCGCTGCCCCTACGTAGGTTCTGCTTCTCCCTTGCGCATAGGCTTGCCCTGCGCCGCGCGTTGACGCCGCACTTCTTTGGGGTCGGCGATCAACGGGCGATAAATTTCGACGCGATCACCCTCGCGTAACTCTTGATCGAGCGCGACTACTTTACTAAACACGCCGACTTTATTGTGCGCTAAATCTATTTCAGGAAATTGTTCCAACAAGCCGGACAATTCGATGACGCCACGCACCTGCGTGCCCATATCCACCGATACCGGTTTAATCACCTGCGTGTCAGGCCGCGCATAGGCCACTTCAACGTTGATCTTGTCCGCCATACACCACCTTTGCGCGCGTTAAAAATGCATCGACCAAGGAATTGCATATCTGCCCGAAGATCGGCCCCAGGGTCAGCGCGAGCAAGCGGCTATTAAATTCAAACTCGATATCCAAACTGACCTTGCACGCGCCCTCATCAAGCGGTTCAAAGCGCCAAAATCCTTGCAAATGCTTAAACGGCCCTTCGACCAAACGCATTTCGATAATTTTATCTTTTTGCAGGCGATTTTGCGTGGTAAATGCACGTTGAAAGCCGCCGCGCGCGATCTCCAGGCTCGCTTGCACCTCGTCCTCATTGCGCGCGTGCTCGTGCGCCGATTTACACCACGGCAAAAACTGCGGATAGGCCGGGATATCATCGACCAAGGCATACATCTGGCTGGCGCTGCAATTGATCAAGGCACTGCGTTTAATGAGCGGCATACACCACGTCTCCGATGTCGGCGGCTAACATACTACGAAATCGTTCCCACGCCAAGGATTTGCAGAGAGGCGAGCATTTGTTCTCGCAAATCGTTATAATTCGCCGCTATGTCCAAGAAACCAGACAAAAAGGGTACTGCGACCATCGCCGTCAACAAGAAGGCGTGGCATGATTTCTTTATCGAAGAGCGGGTGGAGGCAGGTCTTGCGCTGATCGGGTGGGAGGTCAAGAGCCTACGCGAGGGTCGCGTGCAGATGCGCGACACCTATGTGCTGCTCAAACACGGGGAGGCCTATATGATAGGCACCTTGATCACCCCCTTGGGCAGCGCGTCCACCCACGTCATCACCGAACCGGGGCGTACACGCAAACTGTTGCTGCACCGCGAGGAATTAAACCGCCTGATCGGCTATGTAGAGCGCAAGGGCTATACGTTAATCCCGGTGACCATGTACTGGAAAAACGGCCGCGCCAAGGTCGAATTGGCGCTGGCGCGCGGCAAACAGAGCCATGACAAACGCGCCACTGAGAAGGACCGCGACTGGCAGCGCGAAAAACAGCGTATTTTTCAAAAATCTAAACGTTGACAGGCGGTGCAACTTTTCCTATAGTGCGCAGTCTTACGTAGTACATCTGTAGGGGGCGACCTGGCTTCGACGTGGGTCACAAAACCTTAGGTGCATGCCGAGGTGCAGTGCCCTCGTTAATCACGCTGCAAAATCTTAGTTGCCAACGACGACAACTACGCACTCGCTGCTTAATACCCAGTAGGGTGCCGTCTGACTG
>CAKKRP010000109.1:0-9995 GCA_919902765.1 Gammaproteobacteria bacterium
TGGTAGCGTTAGGTTACGACGAATAAAATAACGGGCTGGAATGGACGGTTACCCAGTGACGGCAAGGCAAAACATGGCGAAAATGCGCAGTCTACCGCTACGCGGCCCCGCAATTTGAGCCGCTATTCAACACCGCCAGCGCGGCTTCAGTGAATTTTTAGAAGTTCCCTGAATACAATTGTTGACAATTGAATGGGAACACAGAGGCACTACCGTACCCAACTACAGCGCGTGTTACGCGCCGCCTGCAACGGGTTCATCGCTACCGGCTAACGGCGGCAGCTCCGCCTGTTTTTCCTCCTCACTGACCCTCGCCTTCTGCAAGCGCTTTTCTTCCTTCTTTTTCTTCTTCGCAAGTTCTTTCTGTCGTTTGTCGAAAGCGTAATTAGGTTTGACCATTAGAGACCTCTTTCATGAAACTCAATAGTTGGACGAAGGGTAAACCCCCTGGCATTACGCAGAGACTCGGCATATCGCCGAACTCTCTCTACACCAAATGTATCACAAACCATGACTTCCATGTTTTTAACGTCTTTGCGCACCAAAAACCTGTAACAATGGCCTTCCATCTTACCTTCGTTAACCGCCCCGTATGTTTCCATCAATTTGCCATCGGAAAACAGCTTGGCGATGGGCACCGTCCTAGGATCGTAGCTCTCCCACACCCCTGACCGGCTCTATTTCATTTTACCACGAATACTGTCAGAGACCACGGCCTGTTCGACACTAACCAGCGGTTACACACCAGGCAATCCTATACAGAGACAAAACGTGTCCGCGAATTTTTCATTAGGATTATCTTGCACCGCCACAATATTCTTTCCCCCTTGCCACCAAACTCGCGGGCAATATCTTTAGTTTAGCCAATTTCGCGTATTTTTCCGGCCAATTGGCGGACAATAGTTTAACGACGTGATTTACCTGCGCCACCGCCCTGCCCTCGTGACACCAGGGGTCATAAAAGGACGAGCTTTTTTGCAGGGCCATGAGCAACGCAATTTCATATACGTCCAGTTGCGCATAATCTTTGTTAAAATACTCCTTTGCGGCCGACTCCACGCCATAGCGCCCATGGCCGAAATAACTTCGACTGAGGTAATTGCTTAGCGCTTCATTTGCCGTCCAATGATTGGTCACCCAGAGGGTGGTAGACAATCCCTTTAGTTGCCGATAAAGATTGGTTTCACCCGTTCTGTCCTGCTGCATAAGCATGACGCGTGCATTCTGCATGGCCAGGCGCAGCCCAGGCGGCAATTTGTGTCTTTTATTTGGTTCCGGTTTAGAATTGAGATACTTCACACCCTCAATCACCATGCCCACCGGAGAAACCGGCTCCATTTGAGTTTCACCGGCCTCGCCTATCGCCACCCACTGAGCATGCCGATACCCGTCTGAATAAAATATTTTAGATGGCGGCGTGCCGTCCGGCAATCCGCGCAGCCCGTAATAATAAATGGCCATAATAGCCAGATACATTAACAATGTAATCGCTAATATCAATGATATTGCCCATTTGACCGCTGTATACATCGCATCTACACCCGCTGCGCGTTACCAAAAATAAGGCGCACCCTTATTCCTACCCGCCTACCCCTATCGTATTATACTATGAATGTTAAACGCCATTCGCTATGGTGTACTAAAGCGTGCTATTTTATGTAGCGTTCAACAAAGGAGAAATTTATTATGTCTCGCGTCAGCACCTATCTCAATTTTCCGCGCGCAACTGAAGAAGCATTCATGTTCTATAAATCCGTTTTTAAGACAGAATTCAGCGTGCCCATATCCCGGTTCAGTGACGTGCCCCCGCAACCTGGGCAACCACCACTGAGCGAGGCGGACAAAAAACTCGTTATGCACATTGAATTGCCCATTTTAGGCGGTCATATACTAATGGGCGCCGACGCGCCCGAGAGCATGGGATTTTCAGTAACAACGGGTAATAACATATTTATCAACCTTGAACCTGACACGCGCATCGAAACAGATCGTCTATTCCAGGCACTATCGTCCGGAGGCAAAATAGACACGCCTCTACAAGAGATGTTTTGGGGTGGATATTTTGGCAGCCTCGTAGATCGTTTCGGTACACGTTGGATGTTCAATTGCACCGCTAAGGGCTAATATTTTTTTTGGCATATAAAAATATATCGCTGCGCAGTGCAACACGCTGTTTAAATCGGCATGCGCATTTCTCCCTTCTTTTCAAGTATCTAACTCATAAAACGACGCGATTTGTCTTGATTATCGAGGTTTTTCGCATAAATTTAATTTATGAACTTTTTATTGGTATCGTAATCTTATAGTTTGGTACCCATCCTGTCAGATTCTCGTAATAATTCTTGCGTACAATTGATAGTCAGGTAACTTTAAGATTGCGGCTCCCCCTGCAATTTTTCTGATACGGAATCGGTACGTTTTTTTGCACAAGGAGATTTATTATGATAGTTGTAAATCGTGACGTCGTAAACTATGACCCTAATATTGGAAACATAGATCGTTTTGCGCGATTCGCGTTGGCCGTGTCGATTTTTGGATTGATAATGGCTTTATACAAATACAATTTATTAACAACAGACTATGTTCTTGTCACACTATTAACGATTCCACTGGTGACGTCCGCCATCATGCGGTGGGACCCGTTATACGCGGTGTTGCGTATCCATACACTTGCCAGTGACCTGTGGTTTAAGCCCGAAATCAAAACGCCGGATTTCCAACCCAATTTATCGGTGCCGCGTCGCGTGATGCGCGTTTTAATGGCGGCCGCGATGATTGTGTTGCCTATCGCATATGCAGGCGAGACCATGACCTGGGAACCGTTTGTTATATTAGCCTCCATACCCCTGGTGTTGACCGCGATACTTGGTTGGGGGCCGATCGAAGCCATGGTGAAGGACGAACCAACACATAAACGCCACTAACCATTACCAGAATTCAAAACAATCGAGCGCACACACCGTTGACCCGCAATCGAAAAGCTTGCGGGTTTTTTGTTGGTATTGATTTATAGAACAGTAGAGCACAGCACGGTAGATTGGGCTGAGCATCTGTTGCGAAGCCCAACATCTCAATTCGTGCAACGCAGCAATCTCTCATTCCATACATCGACTACACCGTAGTACCCCATGAAATTAAATTCCAACACCTACCACAATCAAAGATGGCACGCTTCGTACCTCCGGCCAATTTACCGCGATAAAGGCGAAAATTAACCCCTTTGGCGCGTATAGAAACGAAATGTCATAATACAAGATGTGAGCCTGGTGACTCCCTCCTGACCCTAGTGAGTCCCTCTGGTGACTCTGCTACGAAAAAATTTAACGTAGGGTGGGTTAGGCGCGTCGTTCGCGCGCCGTAACCCACCAAACGCGGCGATGGGCACACGATAGTTTTTTTAAACTATCCGGCGCAATGCCCTTCGGTTATTGCGCTCTACCGGGCTCGCTTCTTCAACTCCACGTCAATTTGCCGCAAAACCGAACCTATATTATTCAACACGTCATGATTCCAAAAACGCAATACCTTGAAGCCCTGCGCCGTCAACCATGCGTCTCGTGCCTCGTCTTTGCATGACGCGTTGTGTTGTCCTCCGTCCACTTCCACGATGAGTCTTGATTCAAAATGGATGAAATCCACAATGTAGCGGCCGATGGGCTGTTGGCGCCGAAATTTTACACCGTTCAATCGTTTTGCGCGCAGATAACGCCAGAGCACGCACTCGGCATCCGTCATGTTTTGGCGTAGTGATTTTGTGAATTCGCGTTGATCCATGCGTGGATTGGCCAGCCCTGGCACCCCCTCTCCCTTTCCCTCCCCCGCGAGGGGGGAGGGACTTTTTTTCAATCATTCAATCGTAGCCTTAATATTTATAGAATTCAATCCTTCATTTTCAGTCCGACGAATTTCATTTTATCCAAATATCGAAAATATTCACTTGTCCGCATCGATAACCCCCTCCCCCCTCGCGGGGGAGGGTTGGGGAGAGGGGGATTTTAATTTATATCGCGGCTTTTTCGTTTGCATGCATTTGGGAGTTTGACAGTCCTTCGACACATAAACGTGCGCATAGCACACGCTACGCTTACTATGCGATGCATCAATCACCCACACTTAGAATCCCCACAATTCAAACACGTCAAACATCCATCCATCGCGATCATCGCCTTGGTGCTGCATTTGCTGCACAATACGGCGGTGGCGGGAAAGTCGCCGGAAGTGTTGCCGGAGCTATTTTTAGCGCTGGATTTGTTTTCATATTCCGCGCGCTTGGCAGCGATAAAGTTTTTTTGATGGTCGTCCAGGCCGTCGTTGATCATGCCGATGGAGCGCATGTGTTGCTCGATCACGTCGCCTATCTCGGCCACTAACGAAGGCATGTATTTGCCGCCGCGCTTGAAATAGCCGCCGCGTGGGTCAAACACCGCCTTTAATTCTTCCACCAAAAACGTCACGTCGCCGCCCTTGCGGAACACGGCGGAGACGATGCGCGTGAGTGCGACTATCCATTGAAAATGATCCATATTTTTCGAGTTGATGAAAATCTCGAACGGACGCCGCACCTCGTGCGCGGTGCCGGGGTTTAGGATCACATCGTTGACGGTCACATACAGCGCGTGTTCCGACAACGGCGTTTTGAGTTTGTACGTCACGCCGATCAACTGTTCCGGGCGTTCGTATTTTTCGTGCATGTGTTGCAGTGTCGATTCTTCTTTGACAGGCGCGGCGGCCGCGACCGGCGGCTCGTCTTTCACGACGCTGAATTTGACGATCTTTTTGGCGATTTTGGTGGTCATAAAATGTCCTCGACGTTCGTTTTTCCCGGGGATGTTGCACCCTCTCCCTCACCCTCCCCCGTCAAGGGGGAGGGAATGGACGATATTTAAAATTTACCGTAATAGCCTTCTTTCATCGCATCGTAGAGATTGGCGGCAGTGTGGATTTCGCCGTCGTATTCGATCTCTTCGTCGCCCTTGACCTCGATCTCGCTACCGTCTTCCAAGGTGAAACGATAAGTGGTGTTTTTTAAATCCTGTTCTTTCACCAACACGCCTTGGAAGGCCTCGGGATTAAAGCGGAAGGTCGTACACCCTTTTAGGCCTTGATCATAGGCGTACATATAAATGTCTTTGAATTCTTCATACGCGAAATCCGTCGGCACGTTGGCGGTTTTGGAAATGGACGAATCTATCCACTTTTGCGCGGCGGCCTGCACATCGACGTGTTGCTTGGGCGCGATGTCGTCGGCGGAAATGAAATATTCCGGCAACTTTTCTTCATCGGTGTCGGCGTTCGGCTTGGCCTTGGGGTTGACCATTTCGCGATAGGCCAGCAATTCGAACGACAACACATCGACCTTTTCTTTGCTCTTTTTGCCTTCGCGGATCACATTGCGAAAATAATGATGCGCGAAACTGGGCTCGATACCGTTGCTGGCGTTGTTGCCCAAGGACAATGAAATGGTGCCCGTCGGCGCGATGGACGAGTGATGCGTGAAGCGCGCGCCGACCTCGGCGAGTTCATCCACCAACGCGGCATCAACGCTTGCGACGCGCTGCATGTAGCGGCTATACCGTGCATGCAACACCTTGCCCTTGACGCTATCGCCGACCTTCAAACCGTCGCGCACCATCTCCGGCCGGCGTCGCAACATTTCCGGCGTGATCGTGAAGTCTTGATGCATAATCGGCGCAGGGCCTTTTTCTTTGGCGAGATCGAGCGCCGTGCGCCATCCGGCCATCGCCATCTCGCGCGTCACGCGCTCGGTGAATTCCAAGGATTCCGCCGCGCCGTATTTCATGCACAACATCGTCATCGCCGAGCCCAGGCCTAAATAACCCATGCCGTGACGACGCTTGTTCATAATCTCGTTGCGTTGTTGCTCCAACGGCAGGCCGTTGATCTCGACCACGTTATCCAACATGCGCGTAAACACCGCCACCGCCTTGTCGAATTCTTCCCAATCAAAATAGGCCTGATCGGTGAACGGCTTGTGTACAAAACGCGTTAAATTAATCGAGCCGAGCAGGCAAGAACCATAGGGCGGAAGCGGCTGCTCGCCGCAATTGTGTGCGTGCAACCCATTTGCATCGAAGGTATTAATGCCGGGGATTTGCACGTCATAGACATCTTCAACGCCATCCGCAACAACCGCCTCGACGCGCGCGACAAACCGTTCACGGTTGAGTGTGCGTTGATAACGCGCCAAGTGTTGCGCCAATCGCAGCGCCTTATCGGTATCGCCAAAACCTATCGTCTTGGAAAAATGTTGCAGATTTTCGCCGCTGATCACCAATTCGTGTTGCGCCTTAGTTGCATAATCCGCAGTGCCGCCCTTACCATCCGGCAGGCGCGAGATGCCGCTTTCACGGCGTTCGGTGTAAATCTGCGACGCAATACCCAAGCGTAATAACATGCGCTGCGCGGCCTGCAACCTTGGCAAATCAGATTGCGCTAAGCGCACACTGACACCCTTATTCTGATTCCCCTGCACCGAGCCATCGGTATCGAATAATCCACGCAATAGCCCGCGTTGAAAATCGCTGGATGCACGTTCGATACGAGGCGTTATCGCCTTGTTACCCGGCGCCATGCCAACATCTTCCGCCAAGGATTTTAAGGCGCCTAAGGCCAAACGGAATTCACCACGCCCGGCAACCTCGCTCCAACCATGAAAATCACTGCGATGCGGTAAACTGTGCGCGGCACGTAAGGCCTCCGCCATCACCGCCTGCGCACCCTGCGTTAACGTCGCGCTCGATCCATTCACCTGAGCGGCATGGGTCCACACAGATAACACCGCCTTGTCGGCCTTTAGCGTTCCATCTCCAATGAGTAACCCCAACAAATATCCTTGCTCATGTGTATATTCACCCGCCCATTGCGCCTGGGCGCGGTGATTATTAAGCAACACCCGATCACCTGCTTTTAATTCTTCAGCCGCACACCATTCCGTGTCGGTGTGATAGCGTGTAAATTTTGTCACCCTGCGTACGCGATGATCATGGGTTAAACGCAAACGATAGCCTGCGGTAGTCTCCAACCGCAGCACCGGCTTAGTGGCCGTCCTGAAAAATCCTTCTGCGCCACTGGCGTGATCCGCGCCATCGACACGTGCGACAAACGGCTGGCCAACTAAATCGCTGACTTGACGCGGCCCCATCGCGGTATGTACCCACGTATCCGCCGTTACACACGGGTTCGTCGCGCGTATCGTTTCGCAAAACCAGTTGTTATTCATCTCGTTGACTTTATCAATCAAGATGAAACCCGGTTCGGCATAATCATAGGTGGCGGTCATGATCATGTCCCACACGCGGCGCGCCTTTAAGGTGCGATACACGCGACAGGCGACTTGACCTTGTAAATTGACCAAATAATTTTCGGTGACCGGCCAGTCGCGCCACACGATTTGTTCGGTGTTTTCCAGATCCAACGCATCGGCGTCGGCCTCTTTTTTCGAAATCGGAAACGCCAGTTTCCAATCGCCGTCGTGTTTGACGGCCTCCATGAATTCTTTAGTGATCAGCAACGATAAATTGAATTGACGCAAACGCCCGGATTCGCGTTTGGCGCGTATAAAATCCAGCACATCGGGATGACCGACATCGAACGTGGCCATTTGCGCGCCGCGCCGCCCACCCGCCGACGACACGGTGAAACACATTTTGTCGTAGATATCCATAAACGATAACGGGCCGGAGGTGTAAGCCCCTGCGCCGGACACGTAGGCACCGCGCGGGCGCAACGTCGAGAATTCATAGCCAATGCCACACCCGGCCTTCAGCGTCAGCCCCGCCTCGTGTACCTTGCCCAGGATGTCGTCCATCGAATCGCGGATGCTGCCCGACACCGTACAATTGATGGTGCTGGTCGCCGGTTTATAGGCCAAGGCCCCGGCGTTGGACATGATGCGGCCCGCAGGCACCGCGCCCTTGCGCAAGGCCCACAAAAATTTTTCATACCATTCTTCGCGCTTGGCCGGCGTGGTTTCGCATTCGGCCAAGGCCTGGGCCACGCGTTTGTAAGTGTCATCCATGGACTTATCGACCGCACGGCCATCTTTGGCGGTGAGGCGGTATTTCTTGTCCCAGATGTCCATAGAGGCAGGTTGATAGGCGATCTCACCCACGTCATTCGGCACGGGTTTCAAATAAGCGGTACGCATCGTGTGTTCCTTCTTAGTGGTGGGTCGAACAACGGCCAATGCAGTGCGTGGCCAGCCCAGGGGCAGCCAACACCTCGTCCGTCATTCTCATCCTCATCGTTAGACTTCCCTCTTTGCAACCCCAATAATGGCTTATTGAGTTCAAGAGGGTGTGAACGCAACGGGCGCAAAGCCCCATTACGTTGTCACCGGCACCGCCCCTACACCCCCAAACGGCATCGGAATGCGAGCAGGGAGGCACCACAAGATATTGTGGTGACGTTGCATAGACTATCGCCCCGGCACGATACCTGTCAAATGATATTAATATTATATAAAACAATTGGTTAATAAATTTGATTAAATAATAACCAGGGCTATGCAAAAATCGGCGCCAAGTCGCCTACCCACTAGATGTAGTGGTCATAAATTTGTCATGTTGCCACTCACTACGCCTATAACGCACGTTATGGTTAGGCCGCTTACGCTTGAAACCTACCTTCCATCGCCCCATATTAGATTCATCATCAACCACCCGGCCTGGGTGACACTTGTAACATTTGGAGACTCAACATGACCTTTTTACGCATGCACCCTACCCGCCTGTTTCAATATATTCCGCACCAGCCCGCCGCCGCGCAGGCCGCTGACGCCGCTTGGCATCCGGCCGTTGATATCCGCGAAGAACAAGACCGTTATGTCGTGCATACCGATGTGCCGGGCGTAGACCCCAAGGACATCACCATCAGCGCCGAGGAAAACGTCTTAACGCTCAAAGGCCTGCGCACTGACACCGCCGCAGATGATCGCGCCGTGTACACGCGGCGTGAACTGCCGCGCGGTGAATTCGCACGCAGTTTCCGCCTCCCCAAAAACGCCGATGGCGAACGCATCAGCGCACGCGGCAAAAATGGCGTGTTGGAAATTATTATTCCTAAGCTGGAACAAACGAAGGCGCGCACTATCAAAGTTGACGGTTGAATGATCGGAGTTACTTTTTTTGGTTGACGGCACCCTCCCTCTCCCTCAAGCCTTGCCCCCCGCTTGGCTACGCCGTCAACCACCCTTTTTAACCTTCTTGAGCGAGCCGCTTCAAATGCAAACAGCCAAACTTTTTACTGTATTTTGCGCCTTTTTTTTGTGTCTCCCGCCGACCCATGCCGCCGCCCCGATTGAAGGTTTGGCGCGCGCCAACGGTCAAGAACTGCCGTCGCTGGCCCCCATGCTCGAACAAGTCACGCCCGCTGTGGTCAATATCGCGACCAAAGGGCGCGTGCAACGCGAAGACAATCCGTTGCTGCAAGATCCGTTTTTCCGGCGTTTTTTTAATGTCCCCGAACAACGCGAACGGCCCACGCAAAGCTTGGGGTCGGGGGTGATCGTCGATGCGAAAAACGGCTACATACTCACCAATAATCACGTGATCGACAAGGCCGAACAAATCACCGTCACCCTGCGGGATCGTCGCCAACTCAACGCCAAACTGATCGGCACCGATCCCGAAACCGATGTCGCGGTCATCCAAGTACCCGCCGATCACCTGGTCGCGTTAAAATTTTTTGATACCGCAAAGTTGCGCGTCGGCGATTACGTGGTTGCCATCGGCAATCCATTTGGCCTCGGTCAAACCGTCACCTCCGGCATCGTCAGCGCCATGGGGCGTAGCGGTTTAGGCATAGAAGGCATAGAAGATTTTATTCAGACCGACGCGTCGATTAATCCCGGCAATTCCGGCGGCGCGTTAGTCAATCTGCGCGGCGAATTGATCGGCATCAATACCGCGATACTGTCGCCTGGCGGCGGCGGCAATGTCGGCATTCACGACCGTGCCATCCTTGATGTCGGCGCT
>CAKKRP010000109.1:10005-13480 GCA_919902765.1 Gammaproteobacteria bacterium
ATCGGTTTTGCGATTCCGGTGAACATGGCGCGCGAGATCATGGATCAATTGGTGCAACATGGCGAAGTAAAACGCGGCCGCTTAGGTGTCGCGGTGCAAGACCTGACCCCCGAGCTTGCCAACGCCTTTAATATCGAATTGCGCGAAGGCGCGGTCATCGCACAAGTCGTCGAGGATTCGCCGGCCGCCAACGCCGGACTGAAGGCGGGCGATGTGGTCACCAAGATCAATGATCGCCAAGTCCACAATTCTTCGGATCTGCGCAATGCGATCGGCCTGCTGCGCGTCGGCCAAAAGGTCAATCTCACCGTCACGCGCAAGCGCACGGAAAAAACCCTGGTGGCGACGATCACCGCGCCCCAGATCGAAAAGGTCGATGCGGGGAAATTGACACCCAAATTGGCTGGGGCGACACTCGCACTGAGCGAATTGGAGACGGTACAGAACGACTTGATGAAGGCGATTATGGTGGTGGAGTTGAATGCCAACAGCCCCGCCGCGCGCGCAGGCCTGCGCAAGGGCGATATTATTCTTTCCGTCAACCGACGGCCGGTGCAGACGTTCGATGAATTCAAGGCGGCGCTCAAGAGCAACGGTCGCGGCTTGTTGTTGAATATTCAACGCGGTGATAGTGCGTTGTTTTTACTGTTGCAATAACCACACGGGAGTGCGATATCGTAACGTCGTGCCCCCGATTCCGATACTCAAGCCCATTGGTACTAGTCCTGCATGGAAAGGTGACCCCTCACCCTGTCATCACCACAATGGACTCGCCATGGATGTGAAGTTCAGCATATTTGAATTGGCCGATGATTTGCCGCCGATAAAAATTATCGACATTGGGGCCATGAAACTCCAAGGGGACCCTAAAAGCCACATCTTCGATAACCTCAAGGCGCACGGCGCGCAATTTGTCGGATTTGAACCTGTCGCCGCCGAATGCGCCAAACTCAATGAACACGCGAGCCCCAGCGAAATAAATCTACCCTATGCGATAGGCGATGGCAACACCCATACATTTTACGAAACCAACGCCAGCATGACTTCCTCTTTGTATGAACCGAATACCGCGCTGTTGGAAAAATTTCAAGAGCTTGCCAATTACGTTGAAACAGTGCGCACATACCCTATACAAACCCATCGTCTAGACGACATTCCAGAAACGATGGGCGGGGACTACATTAAAATAGATGTGCAAGGGGCGGAGTTGGATGTTTTACGTGGCGCGATAGCACGCCTCAAAGACGCGTGGGTTGTCGAAGCGGAAGTCGAATTTCTCCCGCTCTATAAAAATCAGCCCTTATTTTCCGACATAGACATATTTATGCGCGAACACGGTTTTATATTGCATCGCTTTAGCGGAACCATGGGACGCACGTTTAAACCCATTCTGATCACGAGCAATCCTGGCGCCACCCTGAGCCAACTGCTGTGGAGCAACGCGATATACATCCGCGACTTTATGACGCTGGAGACGCTGCCCCCCGCCGCCTTGCTTAAAGCTGCGGTTATTCTGCATGAAATTTATTACTCATTCGACCTGGTCAGCCTGATATTGCTGACCTACGACAAGTTGACGGACGCCGATCTCGGCAGCCGCTATGTCAAGCGTCTTACACAAAATAGTGCTTAACAGAGAATTTTCGATGGCCACGCCGTTTAGTTTTTTTGAAGCCTTTCCCGCGCTGCCGACCATTAAGATTGTCGATATCGGCGCGATGATCTTGGGCGCCGATCATTACGCGACACTCAAAAAAAACGGCGCGCAGGTCATCGGCTTCGAGCCAGTGGAGCAGGAATATCAAAAATTACTTGCCAATGCGAGCCCTGGACAAACGTATTTACCCTACGCCATCGGAGACGGCGCATCGCGCACGTTTTATCAAACGCAACAGCCTATGTGTTCGTCATTATACGAACCCAACACCCCTTTGTTGACGCTGTTTCAGAACATCGAATCTGCAACGACCGTGGTCCGGACTTATCCGATACAAACCCACCGCCTTGATGACATCCCCGAAACCCTCGATGCGGATTTTATAAAAATTGATACCCAAGGCGCCGAGTTAGATATATTGCGTAACGCCACGGCGCGCCTCGCACAAGCAACTATCGTCGAGGTCGAGGTGGAGTTTGTGTCGTTATACAAGAATCAACCGCTATTCGGCGACATTGATGTCTTTATGCGCAATCAAGGATATGTGTTACATTGTTTGTCCGGGGCCGCAGGTCGAGCCTTCAAACCCTTGCAGTTACAACGCAAACCCAACGATGCGATACGCCAACTATTGTGGAGCGATGCCGTTTATGTCAAAGATTTTACCAAATTCGAACTCATAGAAGACACTAATTTGCTAAAATTTGCGGCAATTTTGCACGAGGTATATGGATCATTCGACCTATGCCTGTTGGCCTTGAGCAAGCTCGACGCGCGCGCGGGCAGCGATTATAGTCAGCGTTATACGCAAAGACTCGGGCTAAAAACCCACCCTCAGGCAACTGCCAATTCAAAGTAACGCGCGATTAATTCACGATACAATCCTGCTTGTCCATATAATTGCGCGTGCGTACCCACTTGCACGACCCGGCCTTGATCCATCACCACAACCAGATCCGCATGCGCCACCGTATTTAGGCGGTGGGCGATAATCAAGGTGGTGCGTTCGCGTGTGAGGTTGCGTAATCCTGCGCGCACTTGAAACTCAGACTCGGCGTCCAACGCCGAGGTCGGTTCATCGAGCAAAATGATCGGCGCATTTTTGAGCATCGCGCGCGCGATGGCGATGCGCTGACGTTCACCCCCTGAAAGCTGCGCTCCGCGTTCGCCGACCTGCGTCGCATAGGCTGCGGGCAAGGCGCGTATAAACCCATCGGCGTGCGCCGCCTGCGCGACACGCTCGATCTCGGCTTGCGTTGCGTGTACGCATCCCATGCGAATATTGTCTGCGATACTACCCGACACCAGGGTCGCGTCTTGGGCGACCACCGCGATTTGCGCGCGCAACGATGCGACGCGTACTGTAGAAATGTTGGTATTGTCGATAAATATTTGTCCTTCTTGCAGCGGATATAACCTGGTCAGCAATTTAAACAAGGTGGATTTTCCTGCACCGCTGGGACCGATGAATGCCACGGTGCCGCCCGCAGGTATCTGTAAATTTATCCCACGCAAGGCATGACGCTCATCTCTATAATCGAATGTCACATGCGCAAATTTTATTTCTCCATGCGTCACGCGCAGCACGTCCAGATGCCGATCAGCAGGTTCCGTAGGTGCGGAAAATAATTCAAATACTCGTTCGTTAGCGGATAAGGCGTTCGCTAATAAAATATTCAATTCGGATAGGCGGCTCAAGGGTTGATAAAGCATGCCCAAATACGCATAAAATGCCACCAAACCGCCCACCGTCAAGCGGCCCTGCTGCACCTCCAACACCGCCACCCAAGTCACGCCGACCGGTGCCGCTAAGGTGAT
>CAKKRP010000110.1 GCA_919902765.1 Gammaproteobacteria bacterium
TGAAAAAAACATACAATTAGAACACTGTCAACTACAATTTAATGGGACAGCCCTGACCACCGGCCGAGTGGTACCGATTTTAGCGGCACGCCTATCGCCTAGCCCGGCAACGACACCCTGGACAGTGGGCACCCATTCAACGATGTTGCATAGTATCGCCTGAAACGATTCTATGGTGGTCACCGTCAGACATGCATTGGCGATTTCCCACAATTTCTGCAATTCTGCCTTACTAAATTCGGTGCGTTCCAAATTCGCGTCACCTAGTAAACCCATGCCCAGATGCATAACAACACTTTAACATTATAAGTTCATTTATTTTAAGTACTTTAGCGCAATTTTTATTAATACCCGGACACTTAGGCACCCATAATGCCAATAAAAAATTGTATTAATCCGATAATACTTTCTACTATGTGCATCGTGCTTAAAAATGCAGTCAATTCGCGCAACCGACGTCCGCGCAATTGCTCTGCTCGTTATCCAATAACGAACAAAGGGAATTGTTAATCAAAAATTTTGTCAACGAACACCAGAAACTACGCGCTGAGCGACATCATTAGATGTGCTATGAAGATGGGGTGGCTGATGGGAATCGAACCCACGACACCAGGAATCACAATCCTGTGCTCTACCTATTGAGCTACAGCCACCATAGACGGTCTAACCAACACCCAGACCCGCTGGGCCTTAACATTTGGCGCGCCCGGCAGGATTCGAACCTGCTACCCTCGGCTTAGAAGGCCGATGCTCTATCCGAATGAGCTACGGGCGCAGTGATCTCCCACTAGGAACATGCCTAAACGTACACAAAAATGGTCGGGGTAGAGAGATTCGAACTCCCGACATCCTGCTCCCAAAGCAGGCGCGCTACCAGACTGCGCTATACCCCGATATCTATACAGGCCTGCAAGAGGTCGCAATGATACGCAAATACAGGGGGGTTGGTCAATGCCAAAACACGTAAACTGTTATATGATGACATGCGGAATCGTCAGAACGACCGTACCGCCTAGCCCTCATAGACATAAAAAGGGCCTCATAAAGAGGCCCTTTTTATTAAGCGACCGTAGCCTAGGTCAATTGCTGCTACGGATACCGCTCTGGTCTATACCCTTCATGCTCAAGCGGATACGGCCTTGCTTGTCGATTTCCAACACCTTCACACGCACCACGTCGCCTTCGCGTAACTTGTCGGCAACGTTCTCGACGCGTTCTTCGCAAATTTGCGAGATATGCACCAAACCATCTTTACCTGGCAGAATATTGACAAAGGCACCAAAATCCATGATTTTGGAGACTTTACCGTCGTAGGTCATTCCGACCTCGGCCTCAGCGGTCAACAGCTCGATACGACGCTTGGCGGCCATACCCGCAGCCTTGTCCACCGATGCGATCTTGACCGTACCGTCATCGCTGATATCGATGGTGGTCTTGGTCTCTTCGGTGATAGAACGTATCGTCGCGCCGCCCTTGCCGATGACGTCACGGATACGATCCGGATGGATCTTCATGGTGACATAACGCGGCGCAAATTCGGATAGATCTTCGCGCGGACGATGTATGGCCTTGTTCATTTCACCCAGGATGTGCAAACGGCCGGCGCGGGCGCGCTCTAAGGCCACTTCCATGATCTTGCGCGTAATGCCGTCGATCTTGATATCCATTTGTAGCGCGGTCACACCGTCGGCGGTACCGGCGACTTTGAAATCCATATCACCTAGATGATCTTCGTCACCCAAAATATCGGTCAGAACGGCAAATTGTTCGCCTTCTTTGATCAAGCCCATGGCAATACCCGCCACAGGGGCCTTGATAGGCACACCGGCATCCATCAGCGCCAGACTGGAACCACAAACGCTGGCCATCGAGCTGGAACCATTGGATTCGGTGATTTCCGACACCACACGGATGCTATACGGATAGTCTTCCATGTCCGGCATCACACCCTGTACGCCGCGCTTGGCTAAACGGCCATGGCCTATTTCACGGCGTTTGGGGCTGCCGACCATGCCGGTCTCGCCCACGCAAGACGGCGGGAAATTATAATGGAACATAAACGGTTGACGATATTCGCCTTCAATGGCGTCTATGAGCTGCGCGTCTTTGTCGGTGCCCAGCGTGGAGACCACTAAGGCCTGGGTTTCGCCACGTGTAAACAACGCGGAACCATGGGTACGCGGCAACACGCCGACGCGTATCGTGATAGGACGCACTTTGTTGTTGTCGCGACCGTCGATGCGCGGCTCGTTCGCGAGTATGCGTGAACGCACGATGTGGCTTTCCATGTTGGAAAACGCGTTCAAGACCTTTTTCTCATCCCACGCGCCGCTACCATCGGCAGGCGCTAACTGGGCGACCACGCGTTTACGCAGATCGGACAAACGGTTCAAACGGTCTAACTTTTCCTTGACCGAATAAACGGCGCGTATGTCGGCACCGGCGACTTCTTCAAGACGTGCGGCTAAGGTTTTGTCTTCCGCAGGGGCCTGCCAATTCGACTTCGGGTTATTGACTTGGTTGACGAGATCGCGGATGGCGCGTATCGCCGTTTGCATGTGTTCATGCCCAAACATCACGGCGTCGAGCATAACCTGCTCGGACAGCCCCTTGGCCTCGGATTCAACCATCAAGACGGCCTTTTCAGTGCCCGCCACGACGAGGTCTAGTTCTGAAGTTTGGAGGTCGGTGTTGGAGGGATTCAAGATATATTGGCCGTCTTTATAACCGACCTTGGCCGCACCCATGGGGCCGCTGAACGGCAAGCCCGCAAGCGAGACGGCCGCCGACGCGCCCAGCATGGCCGGAATGTCGGGATCTATTTCGGGGTCCAACGAGACTACCGTGGCGATAACCTGCACTTCATTATAAAACCCTTCAGGAAACAAGGGCCGCAATGGACGATCAATCAAACGTGAGGTCAAGGTCTCCTTTTCGGTCGGACGGCCTTCGCGTTTAAAGTACCCACCAGGTATTTTACCAGCCGCGTAAGTGCGTTCTTGATAATTCACCGTCAGTGGAAAGAAGTCGCGCCCTTCGGCTGCATCCTTCTTGGCCACAGCGGTGACCATCACCACTGTATCGCCCATGCTGGCCATCACTGCGCCAGAGGCTTGACGGGCGATTTCGCCTGTCTCTAGCTTGACGGTATGCTTGCCGAACTGGAAAGATTTTGAAATCGGGTTCATGCGTAGTCTCGTTTGGCGTATAAGGGCGGACGGTACGGATTAGCGGCGTAATTCCAAGCGCTTAAGGATTTCGCGATATTTGTCCGTATCAGTTTTCTTTAAATAATCCAATAATTTACGACGACGGCTCACCATCCGCAATAAACCTTGGCGAGAGTGGTGGTCTTTAGCATGAGCTTGAAAATGCGTGGATAAATCATTGATGCGCGCGGACAACAGGGCGATTTGCACTTCCGGTGACCCCGTATCGTTGGGTCCGCGACGGTAATCTTGTACAACTTTTTGCCTAGCTTCAACAGCGACTGCCATAATATAACCTCAAGGTAAACAAAGTAAAAATCTTGGCGCGTAGTTTACTATTTTATGGGCGTCAACGACAAGCAAAACTGCGCCATCCGGTGATTTTTCACTCCTCACCTGCGTGTTTCAACATCCGTTTGGGCACAATTCGCCCACTTTTTTCGACCTCGCCTATGCCTAACAGGCGCTGACCTGGCCCATATAGCCAGATCAAGTCCTGGCGCGGGCGCGCGGGTAGTGCCACCCCCTGGCCACTGGTGAGCCTATATACCGCCTCGGCATCGAGATGCACGCGCGGCCAATCCGCCAACATATCTTCCATCGCGACCAATTGGTCATCCAACATCGCCACGCCCTGCGCCGCCAAGACACTCAGTTGATCGGGGGTATGCGCCTGCGCCAGTGTCGCACCGGCCACCGCCGTGCGCCGCAAGACCGTGACGTGCGCGCCACACCCTAAGGCCGCGCCGATATCCTCGACCAGACTGCGTATATAAGTCCCCTTGGAACAGCGCACCGCTAGACGCAGCAAGGGGGGGGTATATGCCTCCAAGACCAGTGCATAAATGGTCACCGGGCGCGCCTCGCGCGCTACGGTGATCCCTTTATGAGCAAGTCTATATAACGGTTGGCCGGCCCTCTTTATGGCCGAATGCATAGGGGGAACTTGCATGATCTTGCCGCGAAAACGCGCGATCACGCCTTCAATAGCGTCTATTGTGAGGACAGGCAATGGTCGCTCGACCAGTACTTGGCCATCGGCGTCACCGCTGTCGGTGGTGATGCCTAAACGGCACTCCACCGCATAGGCCTTGTCCGCATCGAGCAGAAAGGTGGAAATTTTGGTGGCCTCGCCTAAGCAAATCGGCAACAGACCACTGGCAAGTGGATCGAGACTACCGGTATGTCCGGCCTTATCGGCGTTATACAGGCGTTTAACAAACTGCAAGGCGGCGTTGGAGGTGATGCCGGAGGGCTTATCGAGCAAGATGACGCCGTTTACCTCACGGCGTTTTGTATCAGTACGTTTTGATTGTTTCATTAACAAAGAGACCACATCAGCACTTAGCGGGACTAGTGTAGGATTTTTTATATAAGGGGATCAAGAAGAAGCAGCTCCTCGTTTATCTTCTCGCCCCCTGCACTAACACAATCGCAAACGGCCCCGCGCCCGCCGCAACACTCTCCATCAATGTCAACTGGCCAGTAACCGGATTTATAGCATACGCAGAAATATCATTGGATAGATCGTTCGCCACATAGGCGTACTTGCCAGAATCATCTATCGCGATGGCATGCGGCCCCCGGCCCGCTGGTGCAGTCTCATCCACCTTGGTTAGCGCGCCAGTTGATGCGTCAATTTTATATTCCCATAGATCGTTGGACGCATAATTGGCCACGAATACGAATCGCCCTGTCGGGTCTACCGCGATGCCCTCCGGCGATCTTCCCGCTGGCACATTGTTACCCACGCGATTCAGTACGCCATGGAGCGCATCTAGGTTAAAAATGGAGATGTCATTGGAAACTGTATTTGCGACATACACGAATTTATTCGTGGGATGAATCGCGATTCCCCGAGGATGCGCCCCTGTCTTTACCGCCGCCGACAATGCAGTTAGCCTTCCATCGGCTGGGTCTATTCCATAAACTGAAACGTCATCGGAGTTTTGGTAAACCACAATACAAAATAAGCCAGTAGTATCAATACTCAACACAACAGGCGTCTTTCCTATCGCAGGCGCTGTGCCTTCAAGATGAAGTGATCTGTGCGCACTATCAAAAGAATAGATAGTAATATCGTTCGAGAATCCGGCATTTGCCACATACAAAAAACGACCGGAAGGATGTATCGCCACACCCCAAGGTAAATCCCCCGCCCGCAGGTCTCCTCCAAGCGTAGACAATGCACCTGTCGCCCCGTCTATCGCATAGGCCGAAAAACTACCGGATCGACTATGGGTAACAAAGATATATTTTCCTTCCGTGTCCGACGCAATACCAATAGGGCGTACGCCCACTGATTTCTCGCCATTGGCCCGCAAACGTCCGGTTTGCGAATCCACGGTATACGTCGAGATTTTTTCGCTCCAGCGATTGACGACATAGGCAAACCGCGCAGGCGTCGTTACGGTGCGTAGGGCACTTACTTGCACAGTTGCCGCACCGGATAAGCTACCAAAAACAGCGATGATATCCGCTTTGCCTGCTGCTGTCGCCGTTACAAGCCCTTCGGAAGACACGTCTGCAACTAAGGGGTTTGAAGATGTCCAAGCTACGTCGCCGACCAACTCCTCCGAAGTATCTTCGGAATTCCGGCCTATCGCCACAAAACGCGTAACTTCACCGGGGTATAAATTACGTAGCCTTGGCGTAACAGTGAGGGATTTTAGAGTAGAACGCCTTTGCATTTGACGAAGCGTGCAACCATTGGCTGAAATATCGTCACATAAAGCGTCACCCAGCTTAGCACCCGGCGCGGCGGGTAAGACATTGGGAGGCTGGTATGCGTCGCTGAATTTTATACCAACGGCACCAACCGAACGCTTACTCTCTATAGTAGGAGGGTCCGTTTCAGTCGTCGCCGACGAATGTTCCGCTGCCGTCTCGACGTCATTTAATTCAAGTCGCTTCTCCGCAACCTCATCGTCGCGCGTACTACAATTTTTTAGTTCGACGGCAGCGAAACCAAGGGCAATAACCGCAACTATTGCAACCGAATAATGCGACATCCAATTTCTTAACCGCTATTGCGCGGACGACGTTTCGAGTTGACCCTTTGCGAAATGAGTCTTCAATCTCTCTAAAACATCTGTCAAGTATTCATATGAAACCTTACCACGTATTATATGCAAAACCTCTCCATCGGGTGCCAATATCGCCGTCGTTGGCAGCCCTTTAATTTCTACTAGCGCATCATTCGGCCCTTCCATCTTGCCAATCAATACCGTGTAATTGATCCCATACTTTTCCGCACTTGCCCTAATCTGTTCCCTAGGTTTTCGTTCCACATTGATGCCCACTACCGCCAGCGCGCCTTCTGTAGCATAATTAGTTTGAAATTTAATTAAATCCGGAATTTCCATTCTGCATGGTTCGCACCAGCTTGCCCAATAATTTAGCACCACCCATTTTCCTTTGTATTCCTTAAGCGTGTGCATTTGACCATTTATGTCCTCATAAGCGAGAGGTTCTGCCGCATTGGCTACATGGCTTGCTACCATTGTTAATGCAAAAATATATCGGCATATCACTATAAATCTCATGCTACCCCCTAAACGCGTGGACAACAACTACCGTCAACAAAACTGAAAGCGCTACGACGCCCAGATGCTTAGCGCCACCATTACACTGGCGTACCCAAAAATGTACAACGAAATCCTAAGAACGTAGGCCATACTTGCCGGCGTCAAACCATACAGTCGGGGATTTTCAAAAAAACCTTGTATCGTCAAGCGCGTTTTCATTATCGGAATACACGCAATACACAACAATATAAAACATCCCGGCGGGAACCAATCGCCAAATCGGCTATATATACTGGGTTCATAATTCGCGTGGATCTTTCCATGAACGACTAATTTTTTATTCAGCGTCCCTTTGGACACTATTCGCCCATTGGGGTCAATGACTGCGGATATACCTGTATTCGCCGCGCGAACTACAAACACATGGTTTTCGACGGCTCGCAATATCGCCATATTCAGGTGCAAATAAGGTTCTAGTGACTGGCCGAAACCAGCGTCATTTGCCAAAAAGAATAGATAGTCCGCCCCATTGTTAACTAATTCTCTACTATAGTAAGGCAGCGTTGATTCATAGCAAATCAAAATCCCTATTTTGCCATGCTTAGTAGGAAAAACCTTCGCGTCTTTTCCGGGTACAAAAAATTCTTCCGACGGAGCCAACGCTCGCTTATCGTACCGGCCAACAATTTTTCCATCAGAATTTTTACGTTTCACTGTTCTTAATTCGTCAATCTCGATGATACCATCATACTTAGCTTCTAATTTAGAGGCTGTAGTAATGTTAGACGCAGTTCCTCCAA
>CAKKRP010000111.1 GCA_919902765.1 Gammaproteobacteria bacterium
GCACGGCGCGAGACGCTCGGCTTTCCGATGTTGCAAGGAGGTGCGCAATGAGCACGCGCGCGGATTTTCTGGTCGAGATCGGCACCGAAGAATTGCCGCCGAAGGCGTTGAAGCGTTTAATGGAAAGCTTCGCCAATGGCGTGCGCGATGGCTTGACAAAAGCGGATTTAGTTTACGGCGCCATGCAACCCTATGCGGCGCCACGCCGCTTGGCGGTGTTAGTGAAAGATTTAGTGCTCGCGCAACCCGACAAACAGGTCGAGCGTCGCGGCCCGGCGTTGACGGCGGCGTTCAAACCCGATGGCACGCCGACCCCGGCGGCGGAGGGTTTTGCGCGCAGTTGCGGCGTCGCGGCCAGTGCGTTGACGACGTTGAAGACCGATGCAGGCGCGTGGCTGGTGCATCGCTTTGAGCAACCCGGTCAACCGGCGGCGAAATTGTTGCCGGGCATCGTACACGCGGCGCTGGGCGGTCTGCCGATTCCAAAACGTATGCGCTGGGGTTCGAGCACGCACGAATTTGTGCGGCCCGTGCATTGGTTGGTGATGTTGTTGGGCAAGGATGTCATCGACTGTGAAATGCTCGGTCAACACGCCGGGCGCGACACGCGCGGCCATCGTTTTCATCACCCGGAAAAATTGAAAATCGCGACACCTGCCGGTTATGCGCCTTTGCTGGAAAGCGAAGGCTTTGTGCTGCCCGATTTCACCGCGCGGCGCGCGGCGATTGAGGCGCAGGTGCAAGAAGTCGCGTTGCAGATCGGCGGACGCGCGGTGATTGATCCCGACCTGCTCGACGAGGTGTGCGGCATGATCGAATGGCCGCAGGCGGTCGCCGGTCAGTTCGAGCATAAATTTCTCGACGTACCCGCCGAGGCGTTGATCTCGGCGATGAAGGGCCATCAAAAATATTTTCATGTGCTGGATAAAAACGACAATTTGATGCCGCACTTCATCACCGTCGCCAACATCCGCTCGCGCGACATCGCGCAGGTGCGCGCAGGCAACGAACGCGTGATACGCCCGCGTTTGACCGACGCGGCGTTTTTTTGGAATCAAGATCGCAAACAAAAATTGCATGCGCAACTGCAAGCGCTCGGCAAGGTCGTGTTCCAAAATCAATTGGGCACGGTCGCCGACAAGGCGGTGCGTATCGGCAAATTGGCCGCGCATATTGCCGGTCTGTGGGATGCGGATCGCGATCACGCGACGCGCGCGGGCCTGCTCGCAAAATGCGATTTAATGACGGCAATGGTCGGCGAATTCCCCGAATTGCAGGGCATTATGGGCCGTTATTACGCGATCCACGATGGCGAACCCGTAGCGGTGGCGGTC
Organism: Gammaproteobacteria bacterium; assembly: GCA_919902765.1. Classification (GTDB taxonomy): domain Bacteria; phylum Pseudomonadota; class Gammaproteobacteria; order S012-40; family S012-40; genus CAKKRP01. The sequence continues at coordinate 1,335 of CAKKRP010000111.1, forward strand.
GCGATTGCCGAGCATTATCGACCGCGTTTCGCAGGCGATGCCGTGCCCGCCAGTGTGATCGGCGCGGCGGTCGCGGTGGCCGATAAATTGGACACCTTGATCGGCATTTTCGGCATCGGGCAGATTCCGACCGGCGACAAAGACCCGTTCGGCCTGCGTCGCGCGGCGTTGGGTGTGGTGCGCACCTTGATAGAAACCGACCGCGATCTCGACCTGATCGCCACACTGCGTTTCGCCGCAGAATCGTATGGCGCAGTGATCAAAAAACCGCACGACACCGCTGAGGCGGTGTTTGAATTCACGCTGGAACGCCTGCGCGCCTATTACCAAGACACTGGCGTGCGCCCCGACAGTTTCGACGCGGTACACGCGGTGCGCCCGGTCAGTCCGCGCGATTTTGCATTGCGTATACAAGCGGTAGAAGAATTCCGCCGCCTGCCCGAGGCGGAAAGTTTGGCGGCGGCGAATAAACGCATACGCAATATTTTGCGCCAGGCCGAAGTGACGACTGCACCGGCGGTCAACGCCGCGTTGTTGAAAGAACCGGCGGAGCAAACGCTGCATCAACAGATTGAAGCGCTGCGCAAGGCCACCGCGCCGTTGATCAAACAACGCCGCTACACCGACGCGATGAGGCAATTCGCCGCGTTAAAGGCCCCGGTCGATGCGTTTTTCGACGCCGTGATGGTGATGGTGGATGACACCAAACTCAAAAACACGCGCCTGGGGTTGCTGGCGGGCTTGGCGGATATGCTGGGCGAGGTGGCGGAGATTGCGAGGTTGCAGGGGGCGTAGGGAGTAGGCAGATTCAAGCTCAAAGTGCAACGCCCTTACGTTCCGCCGCTTGTTGACCATTCAGATGACGGGTGCTAGCATAAAAAAACTGTATTTTGCCAATTGTGCGGTCGTATTTACACGACAGATGCACCCGCTCTCAGCAAACTGTGTTTTTCGTAATAACTCAAGGAGATGAGAAGAATGACACAAATATCCCAATCTACGCCGTCAGCATGCTCGATGGCTAAGCGTCATATAATGACAAGGGGTATGTTATTCTCTTTAGTATTATTTTATTCGCACGTCATTTGTGCATCCCCAAAAGACGTGAAAAGCCTTCTTCCAAATTTAGAGCCGGTAATTTTGTCTTCGTTTGCTTCCACTGTGCGTGAAGAAAAACTTACCGCGATTGGCATAGCATCCTGTATGCGGCCAAATTCCACGTTGATCGCCGCATTAAAAAACAGGGTGGGAATGGAAGACGATTTTGTATCTCGTTTTTTACTGGCCTATGCGCTCGTAAGAATGCAGCCGGACAAAGAAAATGAAGCTCTTTTTATTCGATTATTTCCTACCGATAAGGCCGGTTTGGCGGATTTGTGGCTTGCGCAAACAAATATAGTACAATTGGCGGTGATGCCGTTGGTATGGGAACCTTTGGAAGTCGCAGCGAGAAATCGTAACGCCGCTGCGTTAAAGACATTGGTAACCGCGATGTTGAATACGCAAGGTGCTCAGTTCGAAGAGGCGGCCTCCGCGCTGGCAACGATAGTGATGAACGATACGCTGTGGGTGTTTTCAAGCATGCAAGCGTATGAAGAGCCCGCAAGTAGTGCTTTGAAAGCATTAACGCCATTATTAACAGAGGCGCAATTGCGCGGGATCAAAAAGAATATCGAAGCATCAATATCGGTATCTACGACTGAAAAAATTAAACCGTTTATGGAAATATTTAACAAAGGGAGGTAACCAATAATGTCCGATCTGATTTTTGACCGTACCATAAATAAATTGCAGTGGCCCGCGATAGGCAAAGAATGGAGCGCAGTGAGTGGCATTACGAAATGCTGCCGCCCGGTAGTCAAGTGAGCCAATCCAGAGCGCGGAATCCCTCGGTCGTTGATCGAAATATATTTATATAAATCAACATTATATAACGCGACAAGGAACCCTTAATTTGCCCCTGGTCAAATAGCATAGGCTAAGGTTTTAAAGTGGTGATGGCAATGCTGCGGGTCATAGCGTTGAGTTTGCTGGGATTGATGGGTGTGTGCGGGGAATTGTTCGCCGCGCCGGGGCAATATTACGGCTATTTCACCACCAGAGAAAATTATCAATGCGCAGGTGCAGACGATTGTCGTAATGCCAAAATCGGTATTTTGGATATCCAAAAAAATTCTACCTCGGCGGTGTTGGATACGACGAATCCCATCACCATGCAACTCAATGCAACCGGCCTGAAGCTTGTGATTGCAAAAGGCTCTAACGACGGGCTAAATCGAGTGTATCTAGACGTGGTAGATACCGAAAATCTGAACATCTTCCCTGTGGTGGTTGCCCCAAATATGGATTGCACGGGCGCGGGCAGTGTAGCGGTGGCGACGATCAACGGGATAGAGACTGCGATCGTGCCGTGCAGCGAAGGACTCACGCTTTATGCGATTGACAAATATTACCCGGCGGGCACCGGTGAGCGCATTACAGCGCCTGCCGATAAGGCATTTTATTTCAATCGCGCACTGGCCTTGAGTAAAGATGGAAAATGGCTGTTCAGCATTGGTGGTGCGGGCGGTAGTGCCGGTGTCTCCGCGATAAAAGTGCAAGACTTGGCGAAAAGCGATTTTACTTCGCTAACTTCCGTGGTGTTACAGGCGCGTACAGCACCCGATGGCGATACTGCCGCTATCGCCGTGCGCAAAACACCGAGTGATCCACTCCCCGCAATACAATATCCCGATAATTATGATCTGGTGGTAGCGACAAAAAAAAGCGCGGATGGGTCGGGTAAAATGTATGTGGTGCAACAGCGCTCCGCAGGTCTTAGTCTTGTCCCGGCGTTGAAAACTCCGGTACAGATCAATGCGACAAGCGCAATCGCGTTGACGGTAGGCGATCCGCGCGCCATCGTGATCGAGCCCGATAATTTTACGGTGTATGCGGTAGATTTTGGTGTCGAACGCGGCTTCGATGACACAGCAGCCACCAATGGCGAGCTACTGCGATTTAGTGTCACTGCGACCGGCAATACCGATGTGAAACGCATTGGTCTTGCCGACGGGATTAGCGGGTATTCGAATGGATCCGCTGAGGTGCATCCGATCAACGTCGGACTTAGCCCCACCGGCGACCAATTATTTATTTTAGAAACGCAATGGAGTAGGGCGAATCGTGAAACCAATGGGTCGTACTCACGTCGTTATGTGATTGATCCAAAAACCCACGTCTTGTCGGCAGCGATTTTTTTTCGCATTAATGAATACAATGCGGCGGGTTCAGGTTCCTTCATAGGCCCCGAATGCCCCAGTTGTTATCAACCGCCTCCCGTTGTCGATAAGAAAACGCGCAGCCGCGCCTCTGCGATCACGCGTATCGACATTACGATTTTGTTGTTCTTGTCGAGTGCAATGTGGTATCGCAGGCGGCGTGCTGCGTTGCCAAAAGCTACGTTAGTAAAGGCATCTGCGTAATGGCAGGTGATTTTACTAACGAATATTAATATTCCCGCGCTAAATACATCACGCCATCCATTTCCACCGCCGCACCGCGCGGCAATGCGGCCACACCCACCGCCGCGCGCGCCGGATAGGGCTCCACAAAATAGGTCGCCATCACCTCGTTGACGATAGGAAAATGCGTCAGGTCGGTCAAATACACGTTCAGCTTTACCACATCGGCCAGCGAGCCTCCGGCGGCCTCGGCGACGGCCTTTAAATTATCGAAAACGCGGCGGATTTGTACGCGGATATCGTCGTTGCCGACCATTTCCATGGACTTTGGATCGAGCGGGATTTGCCCGGATAAATAGACCGTGTCACCCGCCACAATGGCTTGGCTGTAGGTGCCGATGGCGCGCGGGGCGTGGGTGCTGTGTATGGCTTTTTTGCTCATGAACTATCCTCTCAATTTTTAGTGCGGTAGATTTTGGAAACGGCGTCTAAGGCGCGTACGCCGCGCATGATTTTGGCGAGGTGTATACGATCGCGCACGTCGATAATAAAATCGATATCGCTGTAACGCTCGTCACGATCAGAGACCAATACATTTTCGATATTGGCCCCGTTGTCGGCGATTTTGGCGGCGACTTCGGCCAATACGCCCCGTTGATTTTTGACTTCGACGCGCACCTCGACCGGGAAATCCGCTTTCAAATCTTTGGCCCATTGCACTTCCACCCATTTTTCGGTGTGCTTGTTGCGCGCATCGGCGATATTTTTACATGTCGTGGTGTGTATCACAATGCCGCGACCGGTGGTGACGCTGCCGACGATTCTATCGCCGGGGATGGGGCGGCAGCACTTCGCATAACTGACGACGATGCCTTCGGTGCCGGTGATGGCCAAGGGCGCCTCGATATGCTTATCGCCGCGCAGCCACGCAGGGGCGTAACGCGTAAAGACATTCTTGAGTTTTACGGTACGCCGCGCGTCGCCCTTATCTTCGCTTTCCGCATCGTTAATAATCGCCGCGCATTGTTTGGCGACTAACGGGGCGATACGATTACCGAGGCCGATGTCTTCAAGCAACCCCGGCATGTCTTTGACTTTGAGTGCGGCGACCACGCGCGCGATGTGCTCGGGCGGGATCTGCTCCAAGGTTAACGAATAACCGTTTAGCGCGTGTTCGAGCAGGCGTTTGCCCAGTGCCAAGGCCTCATCTTGATGGAGGCTTTTCAGATGGTTGCGTATGCTGCTGCGCGCCTTGCCGGTGACGACGAAATTCAGCCAAGTTGGATTGGGTTTGGCCCCCGGTGCGGTCACGATTTCGACGGTCTGGCCGTTTTGCAAAGGGGTGTTCAGCGGCACGATGCGCCTATCGACTTTTGCGGTCACACAACTATTGCCCAGCTCACTATGCACAGCATAGGCAAAATCCACCGCCGTGGAGCCGCGCGGCAATTCCATGATCGCGCCCTTGGGGGTGAATACGAATACGCCGTCGGGGTATAAATCGATCTTCACGTTTTCCAAAAATTCCATCGACGTGCCGGTATTTTTTTGCAGTTCCAATAGCCCGCGCAACCATTCGCGGGTGCGTGTATTTTGCGGCAAACCGGCCTCATCGCCGGTTTTGTACAACCAATGCGAGGCCACGCCGGCCTCGGCGATTTTGTGCATTTCTTCGGTGCGAATTTGCACTTCAATCGGCAAACCCATGGGGCCGAGCAACACGCTGTGCAAGGATTGATAACCGTTGGCCTTGGGAATGGCGATATAATCTTTAAAACGGCCGGGCATCGGCTTGTATAAGTTATGCGCCGCGCCCAGCACGCGATAACAGGTATCGACCTTGTCCACGATAATGCGAAATGCATATACGTCCATTACATCGGTGATAGACAGGTGTTTATTGCGCATTTTTTGATAAATGCTGTACAAATGTTTTTCGCGGCCGGTGATGTTGGCGGTAATGCCCTCGCTGTGGACGCGTTCGCGTAATGTCGATTCGATTTTTTGCACCAATTCTTTGCGATTGCCGCGCGCCTTTTTGATCGCCTCTTGCAGGACGCGCGCACGCATCGGAAACAGCGCGCTGAAACCTAAATCCTGTAATTCGACGCGTAACGAATTCATACCCAAACGATTGGCGATGGGGACATATATTTCGAGCGTTTCGCGCGCGATACGGCGGCGTTTGGCGGGCGCGAGTACGCCCAACGTGCGCATATTGTGCAGCCGGTCGGCGAGTTTGATGATGATGACGCGGATATCGTTGGCCATGGCCAAGACCATTTTGCGAAAATTTTCCGCTTGCGCCTCGGCGCGGGATTCAAATTCGATCTGGGTGAGTTTGCTGACGCCATCCACCAATTCAGCGACCTCGCCGCCGAATTCTTTGACGATTTGGTCTTTGCGTGTGGCGGTGTCCTCGATCACATCGTGCAGGATGGCCGCCATGATGCTGCGGTAATCCATGCGCAGGTTGGCCAGCAGGCGCGCGACCTCCAGCGGGTGGTAGATGTAAGGTTCACCGGTTTGGCGGCTTTGGCCGTCGTGGGCCTCGGCCCCGAATAAGTAAGCGCGATATACCTCGGCCACTTGGTGGGCATCGAGATAGGTCTCAAGTTGGGCGCACAAATCACTAATTCGGAACAACGTCGGCCTCGTTTTGCTATGCAATGGCCGGTAGGGCCATTGCATAATATATCTTATATTTTGGGGCGGGTGGCGAAACGGAATAAATGTAGGGCAGTCCTAATGGTCGTCCTGTTTGATCTGGCACCTGGATGCCCCTGAAATGCCTAAATTTGGCCTAACGTTTATGAGTCTTGGCGACATATAAAATGATGAGCCTGCATGAAGGGAATATCGCACGCTATCGGTTACGGCCGGTAGAGTATCGACGCTGGCGGGAATGCTGGCGTTAAACCGCTGGTTCTAGGATGATGGGCTATAATGGCGAATTGGGATGGTATTCCAAAGCAGAACACGCCAGGAAGCGATGATGCCACGCACGCAATTAACCCTATGAACGCAGTAGAAATAGAATCCGCCATCTCGGAACTAGCCGAACAGCCCTTTGATCCGGCTGAGTTTCCGTTTGCGTTCCTGGCCGCATTTGGCAATAAGGACACGGCGCTCAAGCGCCTGCGTACTGGCAACAACAACGCTTCGGATGTGCCCGGCGGCGTGCTCCAGCGCAATAACATTCACCTTGCCGTGTGCGAAGCGGGCAGCGTGGGCAACACCCTCAAGGCCTTGCGTGCCAGTCCCGCCACTGCAAAAGCCAAGGCAAAATTTATCCTCGCCACCGATGGGCAGACCCTTGAAGCTGAAGAGCTGGCGGGTGGCGAAACCATTGCCTGCGCTTATTCGGACTTCCCCAACCATTGTCGAAGGGGGAAATTTACTTTTTACAGAAGAAGAAAAACAGAGATTAGTCGCAAAAAATCCTGGCGCAGCTAAATTCGCTAAGCGTGTGTACGGCGCAAGTGAATACATACGAGGTGAAGTACGTTTCTGCTTATGGATCTCTGACTATCTAGAGCAGGAAGCTAAAGCCGATGAAGAGATCAATCGAAAATTGAATGCGGTTGCTGCTTTTCGGCTAAGAAGCCCAAAGGTTGCCACGAAGAAAGGCGCTGCATGGCCGCACAAATTCGAGGAAGTAAAGCAAACAGGCAATGAGATCGTGACGATTGTTCCGAAGGTATCGTCGGAGTCCCGTGAATATCTTCCGGTAGGATTGCTGCCCAAAGGATCAATAGTTACAGACTTGGCCTTCGCCCTCTACGACGCCCCCCTCTGGAACATGGCTCTCATCGCCTCCCGCCTGCATCTGGTTTGGATCGGTACTGTCTGTAGTGGTCAAGTAAACCTGTACACCTCAATGGGAGCGATTTAATTTCTCAGC
>CAKKRP010000112.1 GCA_919902765.1 Gammaproteobacteria bacterium
TGGTAGCGTTAGGTTACGACGAATAAAATAACGGGCTGGAATGGACGGTTACCCTCCGTTTGATTGGAAAATCACAGATAATTCTTTCAAAAAGGGTATGCCAAAAGGGGTGCAAATGCAAGATCAGCCCTGGGTTCGCCTGGGTTCGGAACAGCGGTGCTATATACTCAGAACGACGTGAGTAAAGCCATGTCTTGCAGGCATCCTTCCATCACGACATTTTTGCGTTGGAACTTTCGGATAGGGCGTATTCCATGCGCCAAGAGTCTAATCTGTAAATGTATTCCCCGGACATAATTTTATACAAAGGCGTGAATATCGAAAAATATTCACGCCTAGATATCTTTTACTGGAGAATTATAGAACACGCAATTAGGTGGTGAGGTAATTGCTGACAGTTTCATAGATGGAGCCAGAAGTTGGTGTCCAACTTTGTTGTGCGACTGAAGATTGGGTTTCATCTATTGCAGGTACACCACCGTTTAACGCGCCTGGATTTGCCACGCCATAGTATTTGTACAGCGTTGATGCTAAAGAGAAAGGCTCAAACTGGTACGAATCAGCCATAGGCTTAGTAAAGATTCGTTTACCCATGTCGGTGAATAACAAATCCGTGCGGCCAACGATCTTGCCGAGTGCGCTAGCGCGGAAGTCGCGCCCACCGAATGTATAAAGATTTTGATTATTGCCATGATCCCAGCCGCCGGAGTTATTTAAATCGACATTGCGGCCGAAATCGCCGTATACATTGATGATGATGCTGTCGGCATGTAAATATGAGGAGTTTCCAGTACTCTTTGCTGCGCGCATGTGTACCATTGCGGCCATGATGGCGTCCATCAAATTTTTTGTTCGTAAGATATAGTCCGTACGTCCATTGGCTAAGGCCCCGTTGTGGTCATCCCAGCCACCCATTGCGCCGCCCCCTACAGCGGCATAAAGCGTGTCTGGATTCATCAGCATTAGAGAAACAGCGGATTTTAGCACTGGCCCAAAGCCATCCGCCGGATAGGTAAGCGCAGCGCCTGCGTTAAGATCTGTGATGTGAGTAGTTATACCCTGCGTGCTAAATCTACGTAAGGAGGTAGCAATATTCTCTCTGGCAGCAAATGCGTTTCGTATGGGGCTCGCTGGGCCTCCGCTACTCACATTAATTGTTTTCGCCAAGTTTTCTAGTGCGCCATCTATAGCAGTAGTAGGTGCTATACCGTTCCTTGTATAAGGATTGTTGGCACCCAAATCGCGACCTAAGGCCGTTGGACGCAATGCAGAGTCAATTTGCACGTCACCTGGGTTAAACCATTGCGCCTGGCTATCGAATGACACAAATGGGAAAAGCAGGTTTGATATTGGTTTCCCGAAAGTTGTATTTTCGCTATGAGCCAAAATCAATTCACTCAGCGTGGTGCCAATGCCCGAGCGATCCATGTCAAATGAACCCAATTGATTTTGTAATACACTTTCGCGGTGGGCCTTCAAGTCGTGGGAACGCGTACGAGACATTGTACGATAGACGGTCATCACTCCAGATTGTAACATCGTTTCCATGGCGTCACCGCCGGCGTTTTTCCAAAAGCCATTGGGCGTAATCTGCCCACCTTGCGCGGTTGATTGTAATAGCGGCGCATCATATTTATTAAGTGAGCTACCATTTATGTCTACAATATTACTTAGGTTCCCGGCTAATTCGGAAGGTCCGCCGTAAAGAAAGATGTTGATGACACGTGGAAAATTATTGAAGGGTATTGGCGTGCTGGATAAATCCACGCCGCTCATGCGCGCAGAAAATTTTATGTTGTTTAATTGCAAACCATATGAGGATCGGAATCCGAACCCTAAGCTACCCAACCCAATTGCCTTGATCAAGGTACGACGTTTCATGATCTTACTCCTGCTAAATCTAGTTGTATGCGTAAATTTCGACTAAACGTGAGGCGTAGTCGAAGACCGATCGCGCAACGTTTTGCATGGCGGAAATACGATCTACATTGGGTAAAGGGCGGTATGTTGGCAGCGGCAACCAACCTTGACCACCTTTAGCGGTAGGGCCAAATAACTCTTTCAGTTTGTCAAATTCTGTTGCGGTAGGCATGCGACCGGTGGCATTTATAAATACATAACTTAGAAAGTTGTCATCGTTTAATTGTACCGCCTCTGGATTATTGATGAGGGACTCAAACCAACTTAATTTCGCATTTGCGTTGGTTGCCACATCCCCTCTATAACTCCGGAATTGCTCGCGCAATGCCTTATGCGAATAGGAAATGCTAAGCGTGTCAGTCGGGATGCCGAAAAGACGACCTAATTTATAGTACAACGCGCCTTGGTTCATCATTCTCAAGGTAGGGGAGTCGTTGTTGACTCCGCCACCAGTAAAGTCGGTAAAATATGTGGTTGTCTTGTTTGTGCCAGTTAAAGGTTCGTACTTCAATCGCGCAAGATAGTTCATATGATTTTCTTCATAACCCTTCATGCGGGAGCTACGCAACAGATACTCCTCTGAAAATACAACTGACGCAAAAATTTGATCGAATCGCGTGGGATGAGATTGTGCAATGTTGTTGACCAAAGCCGCGCGTTGATCTGTGGGGTAGTTGGGGAACATGAGGTCTACTGCGCGTGCGATCATTGTCGGAATCAGGGCTGGATGAGTAGCTATTCTGCGATAGAAATCGTAACACGTCACTATGCTATTGGTATCCAAAACGTCAGGGATGGGAACATCGTTGACGTCGCTGGTGATACGAAGTTGATAGCCCTCGTTTTCTTCAGTTAAGAACCAATTTTTGCACGCCTGCGCGGCGCGAGGAACTTCATCATCGCGGAATCGTAATAAATAAATTTCCATCATTTCGCGCACATTGTCTTCCGGTGACCGGAATCGTCGCCAATTGGATTGCGATATCATATGATTGTAAACTATATCGCCGATAGGCCGGTTGTGTAGAATTGAGTCAGCGAGCGATGTGTATACTTTTTCTACATCCACCGCATTTACGGAGTCCATTTCACCTGCAGGAGAAAATAGGATATTGTTGGTAAGTAGGTATGCAACCCAATAGGCAAAATGTTCCTTGCTTAACGGGAGTCCGTGCATAATAGCAAGTGGTGCAGCGTAGGCTGACTGTCCCACACCTATTGGTGTAAAGGTTTTAGTCGTATCGTTATAATTTGAAAGGTACTTCTGCTGCAAAGCAGAATTCAGCTTGCTAAATTCCGTTCGATCCATCGGCTCCGCAATCGCCCGTTGCGCATTCCCAATCACATCCACGCCCTTCGCGCGCGGGTTGCCGAAACTTGCGCTCATATCAAAAAAGTCACGCGCGCTGATGCCCTTATACAGCGTGCCTAACAGTTTGTTGGCGACTTGGAATTGTTGAACAGGTGACAGCGAATCATAGGTTTGCTTGTTTAGGTAGTGCGCAGGACCCGTAGTGACTAATCCCAACGGGTTCTCGCCATTGCTTGGCTTGGGTTGGTTGGATTCGATCAAGCACGAAGTCAACCCTAACACCAACGGCATAAGCATAAAAATACGTATTTTCATAACTACCTCTGAGGGGTTATTCCATCCCCGGTGACGTTTTAAACGACAAAACCCTCATTACTTCAGGCCGTTAAGGCCGCACTATAAAAAGATCATTGTTGCATTCAATATTTTAAGGCAAGATACTCGCCAGAAAGGCGGAATTTATTGTGTTAACTGTAGTAAAAATTCAAAAATTTAACAAGATGTCTGCAAAAAGCGACAGTGATTATAGTTTTTAAATCAAGCGTTTGATATTGATGATTGTAAAAAACGACACGTTTGTATCGGTTCGGCCCAACATGCGCCGAATAGAATAGCTAATGCAGCTTAAATGGGGCTTTTGAAATGCTGAAGCCTGTATTAACGACACCTAAAGTGTGTAAACGCGCGGGGCAGGCGGTGTGATGGGCGTTTGTTTTTTCTAAATAATCCAAGTGTGAACATTAGTGTGGACATTTGAGCGGAGTGGGACATGTCACCTCACACCGCGTTCATAATATCCCGATAGATATCCACCACCGGCACGCTGTAGTCCAACGATTCCAGGCGCAATACGTCGCGTTCGTCGTATTGCTCCAATTCCCAGCCGTCCGTTGTACGTCTATAGATCTCGATTCGAATTTTATCTTGCGCAATCAGCACATATTCTTGCAGGCTCTTTAGGCGCTGATAGGCGAGGCGTTTTTCCAGACGATCCCGCATCTCGGTGTTGGGCGACAATATCTCAATTAGAATGGTGGGTTCCGTCACATAGTAGTAAACGCCAGCGGGTGGGTTGCAGCACACCATTACGTCTGGATAATAGAAGTCGTTATCGACCCGTACTTTCATGTCGGCCATGAACAGACGGCAAGGTGAATCCGCGAGACGCGCGCCTAACAATCGCACCAGGCCGGTGGCGATAAGGTTGTGAAGACTGCTTGCGCCCACCATGGCATAGGCTTGGCCGCCGACCAGGTCGTGGCGGACATCGCTATCCATCTCGCCTGCGAGGTATTCTTCAGTAGGAATTGAGCGTTGCTTGGTTTTTAATGACATAGACGGAGATCAACCTGCGGTCAATGGCCTTTAGATATGTTACGTCGCCTAAAGGCCGGTTTCAATGGCGTTTGTACTTAAGGTTGTCGGCAGCAATGATAAGAGGCTTGTGCAAACTGTAATGAATGTTGATGAGCGTCGCCGTGGTGGCGAGATACAACGAAACCATAATATTGTGCTGAACCGCCTGTATCCTTTGTTCTTGTCAGGTTAAAGGGTGGACGCGGGGGTGATATGAAGTTTTCGCACCCAATCCATGCCCAGCCGAGGGTTTGTCTGGTGTTATATTCGTAATTGAACTAAAATAACCGTCCAACGCCTCGTAGGCCGCTTGACATCGCTATCCCCTACTTATAGAATCTCGCGCCTTGGTTTCCATGGCTATGGCGGGCAGGGGCTGTCCTGCCTGTTATTGTTTTTGTTTGGAGCATTTTGAATGGCAACAGTGAACCAGTTGGTGCGCAAGCCACGTGAGCGCGCAATTACGAAAACGAAAGTGCCGGCTTTGGCGGGTTGCCCGCAGAAGCGCGGCGTCTGCACTCGTGTCTATACCACTACCCCCAAGAAGCCGAATTCGGCCTTGCGTAAGGTGGCCAAGGTGCGTTTGACCAACGGCTATGAAGTTATTACCTACATCGGCGGCGAAGGCCACAACTTGCAAGAGCACTCGGTGGTGTTGATTCGTGGCGGCCGTGTAAAGGATCTGCCAGGTGTGCGTTACCACACGGTACGCGGGTGCCTGGATACCTCTGGGGTCAAGGATCGCAAACAGGGCCGTTCAAAATACGGCGCCAAGCGTCCTAAGTCGTAATTTAGCGAACATATTGATAGGTATAGACCATGCCACGTAGAAGAGAAGTCCCTAAACGCACCGTATTGCCGGATCCGAAGTACAAGAGCCCGGTCGTCGCCCGTTTTGTCAATATGGTTATGCGCAGCGGAAAAAAATCCGTCGCTGAGCGCATTATCTATGGCGCATTGGAGCAATTGTCCAAGAAATCCAGCAAGAACCCGTTAGATCTCTTCGTGCAGGCGCTGGACAATGTGCGTCCGATGGTGGAAGTGAAATCCCGCCGCGTCGGTGGCGCGACCTATCAAGTGCCCGTCGAAGTGCGTCATGATCGTTCTATGGCCCTGGCGATGCGCTGGCTGGCGGATGCGGCGCGTGGGCGTGGCGAGAAATCCATGGGCATGCGCTTGGCTGCGGAGATCGGCGAAGCCGCAGAAAGCCGTGGCAACGCGATTAAAAAGAAAGAAGATACCCATCGTATGGCTGAGGCGAACAAGGCCTTTGCGCATTATCGCTGGTAATACTGGAATAATTTGGAGTTATCGTCGTGGCCCGCAAAACCCCTATTGAACGCTATCGTAACATCGGTATTATGGCGCACATCGACGCCGGTAAAACGACGACAACCGAGCGTGTGTTGTTTTATACCGGCGTATCGCATAAATTGGGCGAGGTCCACGACGGCACCGCGACCATGGATTGGATGGAGCAAGAGCAAGAACGTGGTATCACCATCACCTCTGCGGCCACCACCTGTTTTTGGTCGGGGATGGACAAGCAATTCGCCGAACACCGCATTAACATCATCGACACCCCCGGACACGTCGATTTCACGATTGAAGTGGAGCGCTCATTGCGCGTGCTCGACGGCGCGTGCGCCTTGTTTTGTGCAGTGGGTGGCGTAGAGCCTCAGTCCGAAACCGTATGGCGTCAAGGTAACAAATACGGCGTGCCGCGTTTGGCCTTTATTAACAAGATGGATCGCGCCGGCGCGAACTTCTTGCGTGTGATCGAACAGATACGCAAGCGTCTGGGGGCCAACCCCGTGCCCATTTATTTGCCTATCGGTGCCGAAGAGCATTTCAAAGGCGTCATCGACCTTGTCCGTAACAAGGCGATCATGTGGAATGAGGCCGACAAGGGCATGACCTATGCCGCCGAAGAAATTCCGGCCAATATGAAAGAAGAAGCCGCACAGTGGCGCGAAAAAATGGTCGAGGCAGCGGCCGAAGCGGATGAAGATTTGATGACCAAATACCTCGAAGGCACCGCCTTGACCGAGGAAGAAATTCGTAAAGGTTTGCGTATGCGCACCTTGAAAGGCGAAATCGTACCGTGTGTGTGCGGTTCAGCCTTTAAAAACAAGGGCGTGCAAGCAATGCTCGACTCCGTTATTTACTATCTGCCTGCGCCGAAAGATCGCCCGGCCATCAAGGGCACCTTGGACGACAAGGCTGAAACCCCCTCCGAACGTCATGCCGATGACAAAGAGCCGTTTGCCGCGTTGGCGTTTAAGATCGCTGCCGATCCCTTCGTGGGCACGCTGACCTTCTTCCGTGTCTATTCCGGTGTGTTGAGTTCGGGCGATACGGTGTTTAACCCGGTTAAAGATCGCAAAGAACGCATCGGTCGTATCGTGCAGATGCATGCCAATTCGCGCGAAGAAATTAAAGAAGTACATGCCGGTGATATCGCTGCAGGCGTGGGCTTGAAAGATGTGACGACGGGCGACACCTTGTGCGATCCCAATCACGTCATCACGTTAGAACGTATGATCTTCCCTGAGCCGGTGATATCGATGGCCATAGAGCCTAAGACCAAGGTCGATCAGGAAAAAATGGGTATTGCGTTGTCCAAATTGGCGCAAGAAGATCCATCGTTCCGTGTGCATACCGATGAGGAATCCGGTCAGACCATTATTTCCGGTATGGGCGAGTTGCACCTGGAAATCATCGTTGACCGTATGAAGCGGGAATACAAGGTTGAAGCCAATGTCGGTGCGCCGCAAGTGGCCTACCGCGAAACCATACGCAAGTCGGTCGAGCAAGAAGGCAAGTTCGTGCGTCAGTCCGGCGGTCGTGGTCAATACGGTCATGTCTGGTTACGCATCGAGCCGCAAGAGGCTGGCAAGGGGTATGAGTTTGTCAACGGTATCGTGGGCGGTTCAGTGCCGCGTGAATATATCCCGGCGGTAGATAAAGGCGTTAAGGAACAGTTGGAAAACGGTGTGTTGGCGGGCTTCCCATTGGTCGATGTCAAGGTCACCATCTTCGACGGTTCGTATCACGACGTGGACTCCAACGAAATGGCGTTCAAGATCGCCGGTTCGATGGCGATCAAAGAAGGCGTCATGAAGGCCAGCCCCGTGTTGCTGGAGCCTATCATGAAGGTGGAAGCCACGACGCCGGAAGATTACATGGGCGACGTGATGGGCGACTTGAATCGCCGTCGCGGTATCATGCAAGGCATGGATGACACCCCTGCAGGGCGTGCGATTCGCGCCGAAGTGCCATTGGCCGAGATGTTTGGTTACGCCACCGATTTGCGCTCTATGACGCAAGGGCGTGCGACCTACTCGATGGAATTCGCGAAATATGCGGAAGCCCCGAACAGTATCGCCGAGGCGGTCATCAAAAAGACGAAGTCGT
>CAKKRP010000113.1 GCA_919902765.1 Gammaproteobacteria bacterium
GAGATTGCACAAGAATTTGGCGTGCATCCGGTGCAAGTGAGCCAATGGAAGAAAGCCAGGTAGGGTACGCACCGCGTACCAATATTAGAATTTTGAATAAACGAAATTGAGATGAAATGTTAGACGCAGAAATTTTCGCAATAACAACGCTTTTTTGAACGAACAATGACGTGGTAACGATCGCGGGAGCTTGAGAGATGACAATGAAATTAATGACCGTTGCGGTGGGTAAAGGGATAATTCGGTGGGCAACTGGCGCAGTTATACTGAGCATGGGAATAACACCGCTGGCGCAGGCGAATATGTGCTATGGCCCCACGCAGTCATTCTCCCAAGGGATGAATAACAGCGCCGTTAACGCATCAATCGACCAAGCGATGAATTATATAGATACTTATCTGAGCGACCCCTTGCAAGGCGTCATCCTCGACAAGGCCCTCACCGTACTCAACAGCATGCCCGACCTACAAGGCGCCGTCTTCAACCCCAAAAAGGGCGAAATGGTGTTCATCGGCGCTAACGGCACGGTGCCCATCGACGAACGCATCGAAATCGACGATTTGATCGCCGTCGTGCGCGCCATCTATGTCAAACACGAATCTCCCGGTGTGACCTTTTACACCAAAGACATGAACAAGGCCTTCGCCACCGGGCAATGGGATGTGTCTTATTTCGCAGGCACGCAAAACACCCAGCCAGCCAGGTAGGGTACGCACCGCGTACCAATATTTGAAAATGAAATAATCGCGGGATTGTGCAATAAAAACGCTTTTTTGAACGAACAATGACATGATAACGCTCACGGGAGCTTGAGGCGCAATGGTTATGATGAGTGGGAATGTGACGACAACGACGAATCACCGGCATGGACAACTCAAACAACGGTTGGCCCATGCTGCGCGTCGTCGCGGCATCGCCACCTACACCTACGATGCATTGGGCGTGCGCAAATCGAAGACCGTGAACGGCCAAACGACGCGTTATTTAACGGCAACAATCGGCGGTTTGCCGCATGTATTGGCGGAGACCGATGCGAGCGGTGCGGCTAAGCGGGTGTATATGTACGCCGGCAACCAACAAATCAAACAAGAAGGCGTGCCGGGCGACCGTAGCGCGGACGCCTATCTGCTGCACGACAACAACGTCGGCAGCCTGACGCATGCGATCGGGATGCAAGGCAATATTACCGCGCAATTTGATTACGATGCGTTTGGTGTGCCGACGGTAAAGCAAGGCAGCGTGAATTCCTATGGGTATACGGGCGAGGAATACGACGGTGAAGCGGGCTTGTTGTACCTTCGGGCGCGGTATTATGATCCGAGGATAGGGCGGTTTATTAGTGCGGATTCGTATTTGGGGAGATTGGCGGAGCCGGGGACGCAGAATCGGTATGTTTATGTGCAAAATAATCCGTTGTTGATGACTGATCCAACGGGCAATGCTGTAAGTGTTGGAGTGTGTGCGACTGCTGGTGCAGGTGTGGTTGCTAGCGGCTGCCCATTTGTAGTTAATTTTGCAGGTGGAGAAGCCAGTTTAACTACTCAAGTAGGTGGGGGGCATGTTAGTGGACCCACAGCGAGTTTGATGCTTAACATTTCTTGGACAAGCGCAACTTCAGTTGATCAAATTCCTGGTTTGGGGTTTCAGGAAGGTGTGTCATTTCCGGTAGTTATTGACGTTGGCTTTGGTTCAGTTCAAAGTCCGGGTGGAAATGGAGGGTATTTTGAGTTCGGACTTGGAGTGGGCGTTCCTGTCACAGCGCAAGGTCAGGTCACCCATAGCACTGAATGGGGGTCGACGGTTACGGGGGATACGACACCGCATCAGCAACTTTTGCCGCCAGTTAGTGGGATGAAAAGTATAGAATACGAAATTTCTAAAGGGCAATATTGCGGGGCTAATACACAATAAATGTGTAGGGGAGCTTCTGGGAATTCGGATTTATTCGGAATAGGAGGCTATAAGTTGTTACGAGAAAATGCGATTTCCTTGGCAATCGTGGTGATGTCAGTTTCATTTGTGGTTACTGGTGTAACTCATTTCTTAAGAGCAGTGTTGATGTATAAAAATTTATGGAAGATTAAAAAAAATGACACGAAATTGTACTCAGAATTGACCAAAGTATACGGGAAATCCACTTTTATTGACGTTGGTTATACTAGAATTAACGAAATATTCTTGCTATTGAGATTGGAAAAATTGTTCATATGTGACAAAGGGCGGACACTAGCATCTCCTTTGGAATTTAGATTTTATTCTCTGATCACTTTCGCTAGTAAGATTACATTTTTTGTTTTTCTGTTGTCTTTTGGCGGGTTGATTTATTTGTCTATAAATCACTAGATAGGCGTGGTCTTGTACGGCCACTACAGCCAGGTAGGGTACGCGCCGCGTACCAATAATTGAAAATGAAATGACTGTGGAATTGTGCAATAAAAACGCTTTTTTGAATAAACAATGACGTGATAACGATCACGGGAGCTTGAGGCGCAACGGTTATGATGAGTGGGGATCTGACGACAACGATCAATCGCTGGAAGCTGTATTGTTCGTGTCGTGACGCAATGCAAATATTTGAGAAAACTGTTTTTTGTATTGAACAACAAGTAAATATCTACGAGGCGGAGAAGTCGATATGAGTACACGCAACAAGCAGACAAAACATCGCGCAAGATGGATAGTTGCGATAACAGTGGAAATTGGCTTAGTGTTGTTCGCGCCCTCGACCTCTACCGCCGGCCCACCGAATATGTGTTCAGGAAGCACAGCCGATGCGATGGGGGGCGGTGGCGGGTCGTGGCCAATAAGCGAAGAGGATTATTTAATGAGTGAGGGGTCCAACTCCAACTATGACAATGTTGGAGGCATCTCCCTCAATAAAACCTTGACGTTACTAAACGATACTAAGGACATACGCGGCGCTACCTACGATGTCAAAAAAGGCGAGGTCGTCTTCATCGGTCAAGGCGTGTTGCCGATCGCCGAACAATTAGATATGGACGACGTGGTGGTCGCCGCGCGTTCGGTGTTCGGTGTCGACAACCAGGGTTTTATCACTGATCCATCGGTGTCATTCGACGGGACACCCACGTCACAATTGGACGGTAAACACAAGGTCAGTCTGTCCACTGCGACTAAAAACACGCAATTCGGGCAAATCTTGATCGACGCCGACTATGCGCTAAAAACCTTAGGTCAGGGTGTCAACGCCAGCGGGGCAATTCTCAAGAACAATGCCGCGTTGGCCGCGTTGGGCTATCTGAGCAGCGCTGAGCGTTTGATAAACAAGAAAATACAGACTGTCGACAATGCCGGGCAACCGATCGGCATACAATATTGGATTGCGCCAAAAAATATCGTACTAAACGCGTGTAACCCCGGCACGACCGTGGCCGGACAGTCATCCAGTTGTACGCGAAAATCTTTTGTGTTCCAAGAGATGTCGATGCAAGTCTATGTGCGCCTATTGACACCAGACGGCAAAACCGCCGTGCCAGGGACGTACGACGCGCAAATAGATACTGAAACGCAGGCCTTTGCGCAAAATCTTACCGCCAATTTCGACGCATATTCTCTAGTGCCAGGATTCACCGCCCTCGCGCGCGTCAAGAAATTAGGCAAGATCGTTTCGATCATGCGTTGGTTGCGCGATAACGACATCCCCGTCGATTTGTCGTTTATGCAAGGCTATGTGCCCAAAAACGTCAAGACGCCGGAGTATGTGAATGTATTGCAGTTGTGCAAGGATCGTAATGGTAACTTCCTTGCTGCGGGCAGCGGGCTCTATACACAAGGCAGTTGCTACTACGGAAAAGTGACAGGCGGAGTGGTCTACAACGTGGAAAACCTACAAAGCGCGTCAGCGACCCAAAGTGCCGTGGTCAACGACGCCATGGGTTCGCCGATTCGAGCCGCCACGCTGAATGCGCAATCGGTGAATGACCTGAAGTGGGCGTTTGCATCGGGTGGTGTGGATTACACTGCCATTGCACAAACCTTGGCACCCTCAGGCAAAGACGGCGGGATACAACTCGGCGGTGTAGATTTGGCGTTCCCTAATCAGTCCGGACAAACGTTGGCTTTTTCCCGCTACTACGATTCGTTCTCGCAATTGGCGACGGGTTTTGGTCCAGGCTGGGGGGAGGTTCCGTTCGTGCTGACATTTCCTGAATCTTCCAGTTTGTTGTGTCCTGTCGAAAAAGCGCCGTGCGATGCCAATGCCCCCACGACATTCGTAGGGTATACAAAAATTGGTGTGGTAGATCGCATCAAGGGTGTAACTGTGATGTTTGAAGGCGCGGGCATTGTGACCGACAACACTAACGGGACATTTCTGTATTTTATATCCAAGGATACGCGCGACGTGATTATATTGGACGGCGCGCGTAATTTCATTTATTTACAGAATGACGATACCGGTGTGAATACCCGGCAGGTTTATTTCGGTGCCCAAATCAAAAGCGGCATGGAAGCCTATGTCGCTTACCCCACTTATGTGGGCGATATGCGCGGCACGGATGCACTAGGCGACACAAATTTTGTTTGGCTGCAATATGTTTATGACGGTACGCGTTTGGTGGGGATTAGAGATCACCAATTTGTAACTTCGGGCACCTCGGGGCGTGAAATTCAGATTGAATATAGCGGAAGTCGTATTTCTTCTGTGCGTTTTGTCAGCGCCGACGGTGTGCGTGAGGTCACCTATAGTTATACCACCGACAATCGATTGGAGCGGGTGAACAAGAGCGGCGGCGTTATGCGATTCGCGTATCAATCGCCTACCGACGCTAATTCGGGCGTTGTCGCCTCCATTATCGACGAGACGCATACGCAAACATTGGCGGACGTGCAGTCGGATTTGGAGGCGCGTGCGCAAGGCCAACAGGCCTTGGGTAATGCAGCGCTACAATATACAACCGCATTCGATCGTGTCACGGGGGTCACGACAGTCACTGACAGCTTAGGGCGCGCCCAGGTCTTGAAACGCGACGACCAAGGTCGGCCAACAAGTACAAAGTTACAGGTAACGGTAGGTGGCGTTGCGCAAACGATCGAGACTCGTATGGAATACATTGACCCCAATCCGTTGGCAGGGCCGACCGCCGTTATGGACGTTAATCGGAATTTTACGACACGGTACACCTATAGTGCGGATGGTAGCGTTGCCAGTGTTACGGATCCGTTGATGCGTGTGTCGACTATAGAACGGGGTGTCGATATTGCGGATAAATTGGCGATGGAGGTGGTGACCGATGCAAAATTGCATTCTGCAGCGGTGAAGAAAGACAGTTCCGGTCGTGTTATCAAGGCGTATCGCCGTATTTATGTTTCGTCGCGGACGCCAATATTGGATGGTGCCGGAAAAGATACTGGGCTAAAGACCTTCACCTTTACGGTCGAGCCAGGTTATGTAGTTAATTACGCCTACGATGATACGGTGGCTAAAGGGGCGTTAAAGAACGTGTCCACTGACTGGGCGAACCTGACTGCTACCTATCCGTGGTTGAACGAAAGTGCGATGACGGTCACGCAACGTAATGCCGCGTCGGGACTGCCGGAGCGTGTAACGTCGGCGGCGGGGTACGAGACCAAATATTACTACGATGAATTGGGCCGTCTACGCACCTCGCAGAGCCCTGTTGACACCGTCGCTACGCGTGTCAATTATGCGGAATCGGGGCTGGCGCAGGATTCGCTGCAGTCGATTGAGACGCCGGTGGGTTTGGTGAAGCAAACCATCGATGTGCTGGGGCGTTCAAAGACTGTGACTGACGCGCGCGGAATCTCGACAAGTTACTTTTACAACACCAGAAATCAGATCGAACGCATCGTGGAAATGGGGCGTCAGGCCAATGAGGTGCTGACGACTCAATACACCTATGATGACTTTGGAAAATTGCAGGCCAAGTTGTTGCCCAATGGATCTAAAATGGTGTTTTTCTACGATGAATTGGATCGTATCAAAGATGTGCAGGATATCGACGCCGCGACGGCTACCGGTACAAACGCGAGCCCAGTAGTGACGGCGCGGCCTACGCAAACAACGATTACCACGGCGGGTTCCGCATATACCCAAACCATCACTGCGACAGACGCGAACGGCGACGCACTAGTCTATAGCCTAGTTAATGCCCCGGCGGGGATGGTGATCGATAAAAACACCGGCGTCATTACCTGGACATCCGGCGCGACGCAGGCGGGTACCTATACTGTTGGTGCGCAAATAACCGATGGCAAGGGCGGTATTACGTCCATCACTTTTGATGTGGTCGTAAACGAGGTCATCGATCCGACCAAAGACAATTGCTCGGCGGTACCCAATGCAGATCAGCGCGATACGGACGGCGATGGAATAGGCAATATGTGCGATCCGGATTTGAACAACGACAATGTTGTGAATTTTGCGGACTTGGCAATGTTTAAATCAGTATACGGGTCGTCGAACGCGAACGCAGACTTCAATGGCGATGGTATCGTTGATTATGCGGACTTGCTGATCTTGAAGCGTTTCTTTGGTAAAAAACCTGGGCCTAGCGCGTTGGTTGCGAACTAGACGATTACAGGCAAAAAGGGGAATCTAACATGGTATTTCGACTGTTTAAGAAATTGCTAGCCGGTGTGATTTTGTATTTTAGTGCATTGAATGGTAGTGTTGCATGTACGGCAGCACATATCTCTGGGCCGACATCTATTAATGAAAGCGATGCGTCTGCGGCCTATACATACGTCTGTGATGTAGGTGGGATAAGTCAGGCTTCATGTATTTCTTGGGAAAATAACGTAGCCGGGACATCGCGCACGTTCTACAATAACGTGGGGGTTATATCTAGGGCAGTTACGAGAACCATTTCAGCACGGGACTATTGTGTTGGTAGCGGCACCGCAACGTTGACAATTACTATAAACGACAATGTTGTAACCCCAACGTCTCTTTCGCCATCAGTGTCCCCGGTAGGAACCTCATATACGTATTTTTATAATGGTACTATCTATGTAAATAAAGGCCAGTATCAACACAAGGCAGTGTTAACGTTTGAAAATTCCACCACCCAGGATGCGACATCTTCAGGGACTTGGTCTGTTGCGAGCAACTTAGGAGAAACTATCACCAATGCAGGATTGTTCGATACGAACGGGATTGTAGATAACCATACTAACAAAGTTAATTTTGTATATACCTGGACACACCCAACATACAAGCATCTTACATGGAGCACGGGTTCTGTTTTTAATTATT
This sequence comes from Gammaproteobacteria bacterium, assembly GCA_919902765.1. Taxonomy (GTDB): domain Bacteria; phylum Pseudomonadota; class Gammaproteobacteria; order S012-40; family S012-40; genus CAKKRP01. The sequence continues at coordinate 7,238 of CAKKRP010000113.1, forward strand.
ACCCGCGTGCGATTTTGCCGCAAAGTGGTGAGGTGCAAGGAGATACCTTGTTGCCTGAAAATTCACCAAGCGCGGCAACCTATACTACGTATGTACTTTATTCTGATAGTTCGAAACAAGCGGTTTCATCCAATTGGTCGGTTAGCCCTAGCTACGCGACCATCAACTCCAGTGGTGTTATCTCGACCCATTCGGTAACGGCCGATCAAATAGTAAATATATCGGCCAGTCTAATTTTAGGGGGGCTAGGGTTTCCGGATTATAGTCTCACTCTTCAGTTACCAGCCACAATCAAGAATAATGCGCGGTTACTGACTGGCCTGACAATCAATGGACCAGCGTCTGTCAACGAGGGTACCGATACTGTGTTCTCTGCGACAGCCACCTTCGATGACGGAACGGGCGCCGTTGTTCCCGTGTGGAGTCAGAGTTCGACGTACGCGGATATTACGCCTTTAGGTGTATTAACCACCAAATCGGTGGCCGCGAATCAAAACACTACTATTACCGCGCAGATTACAATCAACGGTGTGACCAAGAATGCCACCAAGGTGGTAACGCTCGCCAATTCCAAACGCGTCTTGCAAAGTTTAGCAATTAACGGTGCCACAACTTCCATTGGCGAAAACGCCACGGCTCAATACAGCGCGGTAGCGACCTATGACGATGGTACTGCGGATGTAACGAGCGTAGTTAAATGGGCTGAAGACAACGCATTTGTATCTGTTAGTGCAGGCGGTTTGCTGACCACCAGCAACGGGGTTACCAGCAATCAATCGATCACATTAATCGCCACTTACACGCTCGATGGTGTTACGCGTTCTGCCAAAAAGGTCATTGCATTCAACAATGATAAACGCATCGTCAAGGCAGTCGCAATCGACGGCCCAAGTATCCTGCAGCAAAATACAACATCGAATTATTCGGGAACGGCCATATTCGACGATGGGTATACCGTTGTTATACCTATATGGAGTTTGGCAAAAATATCCGGTGGAACGCCCACCTATGCGACGATTAGCGCAACCGGCGCGGTTACTACCACTGCGGTGACAACCACGGAGGCCATGGAGGTACGTGCGAGTTATACGTATTCCGGTGTGACGGTAAATGGCGCGAAGCCAGTGACCGTCACGCTACCCAAGAATGCCGATCGTCTAGTCACGCGTGTGAGTGTGGACGGTTCCGGTGTTCAGGGTAACGCGGCCTCTGATGAAACCGTCATTAGCGCCAATGGCCGGTATGTCATTTACAGTTCCACGGCCTCCAATCTGGTGTCGGGAGATACCAATGGTTTCCGCGATATTTTTATGTACGATCGTCGCAATAACAGCCTGAAGAAAATTACACACAATTTATCCGGTGGCGCCACCGATGGTAATAGTTCGGATGTCGCAGTCAGTGGTGATGGACACTTCGTGGTGTTTGCCTCGGATGCCACGCAATTGGTTGCCTCGGATGCCAACGCCTTGCGCGATATTTTTGTGTACGACAGGGATACGGATTCTTATGAAAAAATTAGTAATGGCGTTGGTGGCGTCGCCGCCAATGGCAACAGCTATTGGCCGTCGATCAGTAACGATGGACGTTATGTTGCGTTTGTATCTGAAGCCAACAATTTAGTGAGCGGCGATACCAATGCTGCGCGAGACGCTTTCGTTTTTGACCGCAATACGGGAGTCATGAAACGCATTGGGTCGTTAGGCGGACAAAACAATGGCGCTAGCGGTCACGTCGCGGTAAGCGGTGACGGACAATATGTTGTATTCGAATCCGATGCAACGAACCTGGTAAGTTCGGACTCCAACGGTGTAACCGATGTGTTTTTATATAATAATACGACAGGCGCCGTTAAACTCATTTCCCGAGCTATTGGAGGGGCCTATGGCAATGCAAAGAGCTCCTCGGCGGCGATAGACAGTTCTGGCAGGTATGCTGCGTTTGTCTCGTCTGCGACTAATCTGGTGACTGGCGATACCAACTCCAAGGACGATATCTTCATCTATGATATCGCTAAAAATGCGTTGTCGAGGGTGAGCACCACGAGCGCTGGCACGGAGGCCAATGGAAACAGCGCCTCGCCAAAAATCAGTAAAAACGGAAAATTCGTTGTATTTACGTCGGACGCAACGAACTTAGTGACTGGCGATACCAACGCTACCACCGACATTTTCGTTAAGGACATTTCCACCGCGACTACCGAACGCGCGAGCGTAACTTATTTGGCCGCGGAATTGGATGGCGCAAGTAATTCTCCGAGCATAACGGACGACGGCAGAATCGTTGCGTTCGCTTCAGCGGGCAAAAACTTGGTTCAAGGTGACACCAACGCAATAGCGGACGTCTTCGTGAAGGTTAGGTCAGAAAGTTTGCTGGCCGCCAACGTTTGGTTGGAGCCGGTTGATCAATACATGTATCAGGGTAAGCAGTTTGCTTACAACGTCTATATGGATTTTAGTGACGATCCGACGCTGGGCGGGGGTATCAACATTGGTTTCGATAATACTAAAGTTCAGTACATATCCTTTTTGGTGAATCCTCAGTTGGGTGCCGATCCTGCTCTCGCACGCCAACCCGATAGTTTGACCATTAGTCTCAATGGCTTGGGATTTGGCAATTTCGATGGACTTTGGGGCCCGTCGCTGATCGGTACGGTAACCTTTAGCCCCATTGCGCAAGGAACCGCAAACTTTACCGTTGCGGAAAACGCACAACCTCTTGGAAGGTTCTATTCCGTCAGACTCTTCAGTGCGCAAACCGTGAAATATACCGGTGCCAATATGTTGGTCGAAGCCTTTGTCGATAGCGATGGTGATGGCGTGGCGGATGCGCACGACGCGTTCCCCAATAATGCCCTTGAATGGTCGGATAGGGATGGCGATGGTGTTGGCGACAATTCAGATGCATTCCCGGATGATCCTACAAAGTCGGTGGATAACCCGCCGGTGTATGCATCGTTGCCGGATGTGACCGTCAATCCGTTGGTACCAGTGAATTTTACGGTTAGCGCGTCTGATCCAGATGGCTATTCCGTATTGATTTCGGAGACCAGTCTTCCGACCGGCGCTACCTTTGTGAATAATGTGTTTAATTGGACACCGAGTAGCTTGGGTGACTACAACGCAATATTCTCCGCGAGCGATGGCGCTAAGGCGGCCAATAAGACAGTGGTTATCCATGTGGTTTCTTCGACCGGAAATCGCGCACCGACCATCTCTACCATTGCGCCGCAGTCCGTTAATGAAGGGGCTACATTGACCTTCACCGTGAGTGCCACCGATCCAGACGGTACTATCCCGACTGTCACCGCGACTGGATTGCCTACGGGGGCAACGTTTGCCAGCAATACCTTTACCTGGACGCCGACGTTTGCGCAGGCGGGCAGTTTCAGCGTGACGATAAACGCGACCGATGGATCTTTGTCGGCGAGCCAAGTCGTGTCGATCACAGTGAATAACGTCAACCGTGCGCCGACAATCACCACAATTTCTCCGCAAACCGTCAATGAAAGCGCGTTACTGACCTTTACCGTTAGCGCGAGCGATCCGGATAGCACAACTCCTACGTTGACCGCGACGGGCTTGCCGACGGGTGCGTCATTTACCGGTAATGTGTTTAGCTGGACGCCGACGTATACGCAGTCGGGTAGTTACAGTGTGCTATTTACCGCGAGCGACGGCTCGCTAACAGCTACCGCGACGGCCTCGATTACGGTCAATAATGTGAACCGTGCCCCGACGATCACCGCGATCCCGGCGCAAACCGTCAACGAAGGCTCCCTGCTGACCTTCACCATCAGCGCCAGCGATCCTGACGGCACCATACCGACGATCACCGCGACCGGTCTGTCAGTAGGCGCGGCATTGTCGGGCAACACGTTTACGTGGACACCGAGTTACACGCAAGCAGGTTCTTACAGCGTGACCTTCATGGCCAGCGACGGTTCGTTGAGCGCCAGCACGACGGCGTCGATTACCGTCAATAATGTCAACCAAGCGCCGGTAATTGTGCCGATATCGGCCAAGTCGGTCGTCGCTGGCAGTCTGTTGACCTTCACCGTCAGCGCCAGCGATCCAGATGGCACCACGCCGACGGTTACTGCTACGGGATTGCCGACAGGAGCGACGTTTGCGAGCAACGTCTTCAATTGGACGCCGACCACGGCGCAAGCGGGCGTGACCTACAACGTGACCTTTACCGCGTCGGATGGCAGCCAGACGGCCTCGGCGATCGTATCGATCACGGTCACGACATCGGTTTTGACTACCCCACCGGACAACTTCGCCTACGCGAAGCTATTGCCGCTAGGTGCGTCGTCTTTTGGAAAGCCGTACATTGACAGCAATAACAACAAGTATGAAATCGTCGACTATCGCGGCTCGGTTGTGGTCGATCTTGACCCGGGTACGGACACGGTGATGCGTGTGTCGCAAGCGCGCAGCGCGGCGGTGATCAAACATCGCGCCGACGGCACCTATGCATGGTCGTGGGATATGGGCTATACCAGCGGCAACAACGGTGTCACGGGTGTGGCGGTGGATAGCGCGGGCAATGTGTATATTTCCGGCTACTTCATCTACACGCAGGATTTCAATCCGGGTGCGGCGGTGGATAGCCGAACCTCGTCACCGTCCGGTTATTTCAATTCGTTTGTGACCAAACTGGACGCCAACGGTGCATACCTGTGGACACGCACCTTGACCGGTACGTCGCATAATCAAGCGGGTGGACTCGCGATCGATGCGCAAAACAATCTGTATCTGATGGGTGAATTTGCCGGTACGTTAGATCTTGATCCCAATGCGGGCGTGAGTAACAAGACCGCGCTAGGTACGCAAGATGTATATGTGACCAAGTGGGATAGCAACGGCAACTATGTATGGGCGCGCAATATCGGTGCTGCGGGTCAGTCAACGGGAAGTTATGTCGATAACTACTACGAACCGTGGACCGCGATGCAGATCCGTGTAGGCGGTGGCAAGGTCTATGTGGTGGGTCAAGCCGGGGCCGCGATCGACCTCGACACGACGGCCGTGGGTGGTGAGTTTAGCGTGAGCGGCAACTTCATTGCCGCCTACGACACGACCACCAACGTCTATAAGTGGGGTCAAGTACGGACCAGCGATAACTACGTTCCCCTACTGGCGCTGGACTCGCAAGGCAACGCCGTGCTGGCCAGCTATACTGGAAACGTCGTCAAGTTGGGCACCAACGCGGGACTGGAATTGTGGAACAAAACCCTGTCGGGACCGCAAGTGAAGGGATTGGGTGTCGATGCCCAAGACAACATCTATATGAGCGGCGTGTTCTGGACGACGGTGGACTTTAATCCGGATCCAGCTGTCACTGCCACGCGCACGGCGGGTGGAAATGATGCGTTTATTGTGAAATGGGCGACGGACGGTACCTACGGTTGGGTCAACGTCGTGGGCGATTCTAGCAGTATGCAGGAGGCTCGTTCGTTGGCTATAGGCCCCACAGGCGACTTGTTGGTCAATATTGGGACCTGGGGAACGATGGACCTTGATCCGGGCGCGAATGTCGCGACACGGGCAGCGGGCACTTACCAAGTCCTGTTCGCGACCGACCCAACGATTGCGGGCGACCGCGACAACGACGGCATCCCGGATGCGTACGAGTCGCTGCACGGCCTCTCGGTGACGGTCGATAACGGCCTCACGGACGCCGACGGTGATGGATTGTCGGATTACCAGGAATACGTGCGCGGCACCGATCCACAACTGAAAGACACCGACGGCGATGGTATGCACGACTACTACGAAGTCGTCAACGGCCTGAACCCGTTGGATAGGCTGGACAGCAGCGGCGACATCAATGGCAACGGCATCGCCAACATCACGGAATATCAAGCGAGCCCGGCGGCGTACACCGTGACACGTTTGGCCTTGGCGGACGGCTGCAACGCGATGAGTTCGGCCAATGCGGCGGACGGCACCACGTATGTGGCGGGCTATACGGGGTCGGGTCCCAACTACACAAACTCACGCTCGTGCTTGGTGGCGATAGGCAGTGATTACAAGGTGAAGTGGCGGTATGACTACACCAACAACATGTCGTGGTTCAAAGATGTGCAGGTAGATGCGTTGGGTAATGTCTATGCCACTGGCGATAACAACAACAATGGGCAACTGACCAAGTTCACTGCGAATGGAGTCGTTGTTTGGAGTTACAGCTACTTTGGTAGTTACCGCTTTGACTCAGACTCGGTGGCAGTAGACGGTGTGGGCAATACCTATTTCCTACAACATTTTACGGCCACAACTACCGACTTTGACCCAGGAACAGGGGTGGTGTCACTGACCAAATATGGCAATCAAGATTTGGCAATCACCAAACTGGACAGCAACGGTGCGCACGTATGGTCGAAGAACATTGGCGCGGCGGGCGGAGGTAAATATGGCCAACGCATCCGCGTAGTCAGTGGCAAGCTGTATGTGACAGGGACTTTTTGGACGGCCACGGACTTGAACCCGGCAGTGGCGGGGGGCGAGGCGACCAGCAGTGGCACCGATCACTATGTGGCGCAGTATGACGCAGTGACGGGCGCTTACATTTGGAGTTATGTTGCTGGCAATGGGCTAGATGATTGGACCGACGGCGTTACCGACATGGTGGTTGACGGAACGGGCAACGTGTATATCACGGGTGCCTACCAAGGCACGGTGAACTTCAACCGTGCAGGGACGGATACGCGCACGGCGGTGTATAACAAAGACCTCTATGTCACAAAACTCAACACCAGTGGAGCCTATCAATGGACCTACGCCATTGGGGGGAATTATGTAGATGTCGGAACAGCCTTGGCGTTGGATGCCAATGGCAATCTGATGGTGTTGGGAAAAATCTGGGATAAGGTTGATTTTGATGCCAGCGTGGCCACCGACATCAAAGGCGTGACAAATGCCACCTCGGCATTCATGATGCGGTTGAGCGCGAGCGGAGGGTACTTGGGCAGCGAACTGTTGGGTTTTGCAGGCACGCCGCGTGGATATAGCGCGACCGGCACGAGCTACACCTTGAGCGGCAGCTACCAAGACAACACCGGAGTGTTAGATTTGGATGCAGGCCCAGGCCGTCAGGAAACGATCTGGAGCAGCGGTGGGTTCGTCATCCGCAAGGAAGTATTGACCCGCTAAGTCGTCGCAGGCGTTGACCCTACAGGCCCGATGCCGCCAGGCATTGGGCCTTTTTGCAGCAATTCCCGCCAATTTCCCCAAGTGCCTAAAATATAGCGATTTCTTGACGGACGAAAAATATCTTTTCGTAGACTTTTATGTTAATTAAGGGTAAGCGGTCAATCAAGCCCGTTATTTTAATTCTCTAGACCTAGCGTTACCATCGTTCCGACCCCCACAAACGACAAAGGAGCGAAGCGATGGACATCAAAGCCAAACACCTACGGCGCACGCAAGCCGAATGGCAGCGCGTGATAGACGAGCAGAAACGCAGCGGACTATCCCAAGAAAAATATTGCCGACAACACGGTATCGCCTACAGCAGCTTTCAGGGCTGGCGGGCATCGTTGTACGCCGCGAATGTGGCACCGGCGGGGATTATGTTTAGTCTCAACACCTCGGCATGCGGTGTTTGCCATGAATCCACAAGATTTTATACGAGTCCCAATGACACAATTGGGTTCAACAATCCGGTTCCAAACTTGGCGTTAGGCTTCTAGGAAATGGCGATGCAGGGTGAAAACTATAAGTTTCTGCATTCGGTCGTGGCGGTGATGGGCGCGACATTGTTGGTGAACGCACCAATAGCAGAGGGGCGAGTCCACCGCAAGTGGCGGGAAACATCCAATCTATATCGGCGGCACCGGAATGGTACGTCGCTACTGAAAAGCATGCATTGAACTATAAAAAACGTCAAAAAATGCAAGCAGCGTTGAACGGTGGACAGGTTTATTTAAGGCTTGACCTACCAAGCTGACGACGTGATAGAAGGGGGTATCGTCCAGGGACACTACGCGCTCGGGTCATCCTGACCTCCTGAGGGTGTTTTTGGATATGCGGAAAATAATAAATAATTTATGGCGGGGATGTCAGTAGGTGGGTGTCCTGGTAATAGCTGTAATAGTATTAAGGTATAATTTTATATGTCGGTCAGCATCGACAGGGTAAATTCCTATCCCCAACGACCCCCACACAAACCCCCCATTGGTGTAAAATCAGGCCATCAAGACTGGCGTAAGGGGTACCGGTGGAACAGTTCAAGGGTACAACGATTTTATGTGTGCGCCGCAAGGGCAAGGTGGTGCTGGCCGGGGACGGTCAGGTGACCTTCGGCAACACCGTGATAAAAAGCAATGCGCGCAAGGTGCGACGCCTGTATAACGATAAGGTGTTGGCGGGGTTCGCGGGCGGCACCGCCGATGCGTTTACCTTGTTCGAGCGCTTTGAGGCTAAACTGGAAAAACACTCGGGCAATTTGACGCGTTCCGCCGTGGAATTGGCCAAGGACTGGCGCACGGATCGGATGCTGCGCCGTTTAGAGGCGATGTTGGCGGTGGCGGATCGCGGGCAATCTTTGATCATTACGGGTAACGGCGATGTGTTGGATCCCGAACGCGGTCTGATCGCCATCGGTTCCGGCGGGGCCTATGCCCAGGCCGCCGCGCGCGCGTTGTTGGAAAATACCGAGTTCGATGCGTTGACCATCGTCGAGCGCGCTATGAGTATCGCCGCAGACATTTGTATTTATACGAATCAACAAATTTCCATTGAAACTTTAGATAGCGATTGAGGACGTTTGAGTATGTCGGCGATGACGCCACGCGAAATTGTGCAAGAATTAGATAAACATATCATCGGCCAGGACGACGCCAAGCGCGCGGTTGCGATCGCGTTGCGCAATCGTTGGCGGCGCGGCCAGGTGGATATCGCGATGCGCCATGAAATTACGCCTAAAAATATACTTTTGATAGGCCCGACAGGCGTCGGCAAGACCGAGATCGCGCGGCGTTTGGCCAAGCTTGCGCATGCGCCTTTTGTCAAGGTCGAGGCGACTAAATTTACCGAAGTCGGATATGTCGGACGCGATGTCGAGACTATCATCCGCGATTTGATGGATGTCGCGATGAAAATGGCGCGCGAAGACGCGATGGGCAAGGTGCACCACCGCGCCGCAGAGGCCGCCGAAGAACATGTATTGGATGCCTTGTTACCGCGTCCACGCACCAGCATCGGCGAGCCGGAGGGCGTGGAAACGATGGCGGATACGCGGCAAAAATTTCGCAAAATGTTGCGCGAGGGCAAACTCGACGACAAAGAAATCAGCGTCGATGTTGCGGTACAGTCCGTGGGTGTGGAGATTATGTCGCCGCCGGGCATGGAAGAAATGAGCGGTCAATTGCAAAGCCTGTTTCAGAATCTCTCCGGCACGCGCACCAAACAACGCCGTATGCGCGTCACCGAGGCGATGCGCCGCTTGACCGACGACGAGGCCGCCAAACTGATCAACGACGATGAAATCAAGACGCTGGCGTTGCAAGCGGTAGAGCAAAACGGCATTGTATTTATCGACGAAATCGACAAGGTTTGTAAGCGCTCCGAGCATGGCGGCGCGGATGTTTCGCGCGAGGGTGTGCAACGCGATCTATTACCCTTGGTGGAAGGTTCTACGGTCAGCACCAAGCACGGCATGGTGCGCACCGATCATATTTTGTTTATCGCCTCCGGCGCGTTTCACTTCGCCAAACCCTCGGATATGATCCCGGAATTACAAGGCCGTTTGCCGATACGCGTCGAACTGCATCCGCTGACGGCGCGCGATTTTGTGCGTGTGTTGACCGAGCCGGACGCCTCTCTGACCAAACAATACGCGGCCCTGTTGGCGACCGAGGGCTTGGAGGTCGTCTTTGAAGACAGTGGCATAGAACGCTTGGCGGAGATCGCAT
>CAKKRP010000114.1 GCA_919902765.1 Gammaproteobacteria bacterium
CGAGCGGCGCAGTTTGCGCGGGTGTTCAAAAAAGAACACGGTGTGACATTGCGTGATTACATCAAAAAGGCGCGCCTAGCTCGTGCGCAATATTTATTGGAAGAATCCGACCGTTCTATTCAAGATGTCGCGTTTGAGGTGGGGTATGAGGAAATATCGCTTTTTAATCGGATATTTAAGACAGGCATAGGCTTGACGCCGAGTGACTACCGGGCGCGCAAAAAGTGAAAAAAGTGCAAGGAGTTGTTAAATGGGTCGTAGGTATTTTTTGCAGTTTATGATACGTTCCGAGAATGATGGGCGTACCGCCCGGCCAGTCGCGGTTATAGTATTTGGAAGATGGCGTTTTAAATGTGCTATAGCAGCCGTTTTGCAAACAATTTCATTAAGGTAGTCAAATAAATGCGAAATATAATGCGTCTTTTAACGTTGGGCATAGGGTTTTCATTATTGAGCGTCCAAACCAGTATTGCAGCGACCGGTGCGATGACGGGGGCGTTTAGCGTTGACACGGGCGGTGCGGCGCATTATGCGATCCCCATTGTCGTGCCACCTGGTATAAACGGGATAGAACCACATCTAACTCTGGAATATAGCAGTAGCACGGGCAATGGGCTCTTGGGCGTGGGCTGGTCACTGTCTGGTGTATCTTCAATTCAGCGTTGCTCGCGCACGTTGGGGGCGGACGCGTCGGGCCAGTTGACCGGTGAACGCAAGGGAGTTTCCATGGACGGAATGGATAGCTTTTGTCTTGACGGTCAACGTCTTGTGGTCGTAAAAGTGAATCTCGGAGGGGTGATAGAATACAAAACAGAAAGTGAGAATTGGAGCAAAATATTAGGATATCCCGGAGATGCAGATCCTAATTACGATTATTTCGGGACAACGCATAAGGTGCCCGCTTATTTTAAAGTGTGGACCAAGGATTTTAAAGTATTGCAATTTGGTGATGTAAGCACAGCCGATGCGAAGGATAATTCACATTTTTCCGCGACGGTTAAACCGCCGGATAGGGTAGGTTCGACAACCAAACAGGCGAAACGCGAAGTCATTATCTCGTGGGGGTTGAAGTCGATAAGCGATGCTCATGGCAATACCATGAAAATAACCTATGTGAAATCCAATGCAAGTACGTTGGATGGTGGGGCGGAACAAAATTTAGAGTCAATTCAGTACGTCGAGAGTAGCACGCTCAGTGCAAATAAAAAAGTTGTATTCGAATATGAGGCGCGTTCAGACGTGGTAAGTCGATATATTGCTGGTAGCAAGACGGCAGTTTCTCAACGGTTAGCGAAAATATCGACTTATGTATCGAGTCGGTTGGTTCGCGCTTATAGCATGATTTACGAGGAGAAACTTTCAGATACGTGGCTTGCGGCGGAAAAATCGCCGAAGCGAAGTTATCTCACCAAAGTACAGGAGTGCGGTGCCGGTGGAGCGTGTTTGCCAGCAACTGAGTTTGTATGGAACCAAGCAAAGGGCGGATTTGCCCCTTGGGTCGCGGGCGCATCGAATGTGTTGGCGCATGGGAAAGTAGTCACTGCTTATTATACTGACGGTGTATTTAAAAGCGTTCAGACGACCGACACTGGAGGTGGTTTTGATAAATGGAATCAGTTGACGGATGTGGATGGTGACGGTTACATCGATATAGTGACCGTTGCCGGTGCGTCGTTGGCTATCAAAAAAGACAAAAAAAGTTCAACGGGAGTGATAACGGATATCTATCTACAGATGGACGATCCAACCTATTTTTGCGACGTCAAAGTATTGTACGGTGCCCAAGCCGGGACGTTTAAGGAGCGTTCCCTCGCCACAGGCGCGGAAAACACTAAAATAGTCAATTGCACTATGAGTAGCTTCGCGGATCGCAACCAATTGGTGGACGTCAATGCAGATGGTGTTTTGGATTTGGTAGTTGCACACAACGCGGCTTTGGATGCTACGCTTGGTCGAAGCGATTACTATACGCTAGACATACAAGTGTATTTCGGCAATCAATATGGCAGTGGCTTTACAAAAGCGCAGAATGTTACCAAACAAGCCATGGTTGGAAAAATATATTTTTCGTCTATGTTAACCTCGCTCTCTATGATACCCATGAATCAGTTTATAGACATCAATGGCGACGGACGTGTAGATATTTTCAATGCTTACACGGAGTCGGGGGACTATCGCGTGTGGCAAGGCATGGGTGATGGAACATTTAAGCAGGTATGTCCGAAATGGGGTTATTTATCGGGGGCGCTGAGTATCAATCCCTGCGTGGACGGCAGTATAACTTCATTTTCTGTCGATAAAAACAGCACTGCGGGATTTAGAGAAAGTAATTTATTAATGGATGTCAATAACGACGGTTTGGTCGATATCGTAACTCGCAATCAAGTCATTTATGGTGTCGCATCCGCGACGCAGTTTGGTTTCGTCAACCCCTTGCTGGCGGTAAGTTATCCCTATCCGGCGGAGAATGGAATGGGAGGTAATGCAGGCTCTTATGTTGGGGCTGCGGCGTTCGGGCAGCAAATGGTGGATATTAACGCCGACGGTTACCCGGATTTGTTGCGCGCAGGGCAAACGGAAGTCAAAAAGGTCTCTTCGGATCCTCTGGCGACAAACGTCGCGGTAGATAAAAAATCATGTAGTCTATCCACATTTAATGGATTATTGGAAGTTCGTCCCGCGCGCGGCGACAATTCGGTTATTGGCACAGGATCAGATTTGCCCGGATTCACTGATTTTACCCCCAATGTTGTTCTTACTGATAATCACCAAACACAACAGACCACCACCTATTATGCTTATGCCAGTTGCTCACTATCGCTTACGGGGATCGATGTCACAGCATGGAAAGGCATCAGTCATTACGCACAATTCGCGGATGTAAACGGTGATGGGCTTGTCGATGTGTTGCGAGTGAACAGCGCCAATCAATTGGAGGTGTATCTTAATAAGGGTAATGGCGATTTCTTTCCCTCCGGCGTGGTTCCAGGGTTGACGCTGGCTGCGACGAATTATAGCACCTCATTTCGCGATCAAAACCGGTTGCTGGATATCAATGGCGATGGCCGGATCGATTTGGTGAAGATTGAAAACAATATAGTGTATTACGCGCTCAACCAGATTGAACTGCCCAGCAGGATTGTTAGCATCATCGACGGTCTTGGTAAGTACACCTCAATCACTTATCAGCCAATAAAGCAAGTGCATGTTTTGGCAAGCGCGTTAGACGCGACTGTTAAAGACGAGTTGGTGTATCCCTATCGAAACACGCTGCCCCCGATGCAGGTAGTGACAGAACATATTGTAATAGAGGGTGACCTGGGGAAAAGCGAGGTACTGGAACATGTTGCACAGAAATATGGCGGCGGATATGTTGATGTACTGAGGGGAGGATTTCAATTTCAAGTACGTGAACAAAAAAATTTGCAAACGTATGTTCGCGTATACAGTACGTATTTTGTCGATTACCCGTTACGCGGAATGTTGAAGAGCGTCAAGCGTAGATTCGTTTGTTATACCCCCTTTAGTACGGAGTGTCCAACGGAGCAGTTCAGAAACTTGTCCGCATTCGACCAAAAGTTCGCAGTGCGTTGGATGTCGGATGGTCGCTATGCGATAACGCCATTGTGGGAACGCACACGAGAATATGCCGACGCATTGAGTGAATCGCGTCCGCCGATACGGGAAACTACGGTATCGTATGAAAGTCTAAATCCATCGACAGACCCGTTTCCGCTGGATTCCGTTGGGAATCCGCAACGAATCGTGACAACGAGCGCCACGCATTGGAATGGGGATACGTTCTCGCTCTTGCCGCTCAGCTACCACGTCGAGCGCGTTACCACCCGGGATTTCAGCTATGTGTATGTCGGGGAGGGAGTTTCAACGTTCATCGGTCATTTTTCTTGGCGGCGTGTTGTGGAGGAAAACAAGCTAGAAAATAATACCAGCGTATTTACTCAAACTACAGCGGAGACCTTCGATTCGAAGACCGGACGGCGCAATATAATAGTTCAACAACCTGGAGAGCCGTTAGAAAAAACTGTCACCTTTGAATATGACTCCAACGGCAATTTGGAAACGGAAAGCGCGCGTGGGTGGGATGACGATTTTGATATCGAGGGTAATAGAACAGGTGCTAGCGTTCGTCAACGCACGATTAAATACGCGTATTATGGACTTGATAAGGAATATTCTTCGATCGTCAAGATGGCGCTCAATACCAACAAGTATGGGGTTAAAGAAACCACGTATTATGATAATGGTTTGGGTGTCGTATTAAAAAAAGAAGATGCAAATAATATAGGCACGACGTGGAAATACGACGTATTCGGCCGACAAATAAAGGAGATCCGTGCCGACGGGACTTATACGGACACAAGTTATATCGATTGCAGCGGAACTGGGTTGAACTGCCTGCCCCGTCAGTGGGAGTGGGGGCGTCCAGCAACGCGATTGGTGGTGGAAAAGATCGACCGTGCCTCGGACGGTGTGGAAGTTAACCGGTCGGCGGTTTATTATGACGCATTCATACGCGAAGTCCGCAGTCAAACGGATGGCTTTGAGGCGGGGTCATATTCGTTTGTCGATTCGCTTTATCAAAGCGGGACACAGTTGACTCGTAAGTCTGTGCCCCATGCGAATGCGAGCTACCAATTTACTTTTGATCCCGCGACGTTCATGGATACGACCTTCGCGTGGACTTATTTTCATTACGATTCGTCGTTCGAGAGATTATTAAATATTAAACATCCGCGCGGCCATTTCACCGATTTCACTTATGTCGGTCAACGTGTGACGGAGACGACAGAGGGTCAATTATCGTCAAAATTAGTCAATAGTTTCGGCAAGGTCACAAAGGCGTGGGACACCAATTGGAAACTCACGCAGCTTGTGTATGATGCGCGTGGGCTATTGACGCGTATTATCGATCCCAAGGGTAACGTCATCGATTATGGCTACGACTTGCAGGGCAACAGGGTATCCCAGCGCGACGGTGATCTCGGGTTATGGAATTTTCGATATAACGCGTTTGGAGACGTGCGATGGATGCGGGACGCCAAGTTACAGGTAACACGTTTCAATTATGACGTGCTTGGACGCAAGGTACGGCAAGTGGAGCCTGAGGGAACGGCGGTGTGGGAATACGATACTGCGGCCAACGGCATCGGCCGTGTTGCCAAAGTGACTGCGGCCAATGGCGACACGGAGACGTATACCTACGATGCCCAAGGGCGCCAAAACAGCACCACGCAAAAAATTGACGGTGAGACGTTCGCGGTAACACAAACGTTCGATAGCGCAGGGCGCTTGAGCGGCCTGGAATTGCCCGAGAAGCTACAGATCAAATACGGGTACCGCCATTTTTATCCTGAAAGCGCCAAAGTCGCAGGTACGGGTGGTATGGATTGGGTGGTAAGCACGCGCGAACCTTCAGGCAAAATCACAAAGGAGACCTTTGGTAATGATGTTCAAAGCGTGTTCGGCATTGATCCAGAGACTTTTGTCATTAATGCCATACAAACCGGCGACACAGCCAATCCCACTGGCATACAGAATTTAACTTATGCTTATGATCGCTTGCTCAACCTCAAGTTGCGCGCTGACAAGATTCAAAATATCGAAGAAGTGTTCGGCTACGATACTTACAATCGCCTGACTTCCGTGACGGGGGCGGAGCCGCTCACATTGACCTATGACGACATCGGCAATATCACCTATAAATCCAATGTAGGATATTACCGTTATGACAGTGCGCGTCCTCACGCGGTAACGAGTATTCAGGCGGCGCCATCTTCAACGGTCTTTCCGTTGGCGGGCGACTTTCAATATGACGGTCGTATCAATGGCAATGATTTGAGTGCGGCGGTGAAAATGATTTTCTCAAGCGCCGGTACGTCGCCGCAGCAAGATTGCATGTTAGATTATCGAGTATTGGTCAATGACTATCTTTGTGTAGGCAACAAAATACGCGCGCAGGCAAACACAGCGAGCGGGCAATACCGGTATGACGCCAACGGTAACATGGCGGGTGGGACGTATCAAAGCATTTGGAGTGCGACCTATACCTCCTTCAACAAGCCGTTAAAAATTCAACGCGGCGGCGCGACGGTGGATTATCGTTACGACGCGGCGCATGCGCGCGTGGCCAAGAATGTCGTCGGCACGGTAGCGAGCAGCGTCAAATACGTCGGTGATGTATACGAGAAACGTGTCGAATCCGGCGTGACGAAACACGTCTATTATATTCCAGGCGGAGGACGCACGGTGGCTATCATTACGCTGGACGTTGCAAGTGAAACGCGCAGCGCGCAATACGTGCATCCGGACCACTTGGGCTCGATGGACAGCATCACGGATGCAACCAAAGCGGTGACGCACTACAGTTACGACGCCTTCGGCAAGCGGCGCAATCCGACTTGGACGGCGTATGCGAACTACACGATGCCCGCATCGACGCACC
>CAKKRP010000115.1 GCA_919902765.1 Gammaproteobacteria bacterium
CCCGCGACCCCCGGCGTGACAGGCCGGTATTCTAACCAACTGAACTACCACTCCAAAACGTTGATGCGGTTGGTGGGTGCTGAGAGGATCGAACTCCCGACATTCGCCTTGTAAGGGCGACGCTCTACCAGCTGAGCTAAGCACCCGGAAAAGCCCGCTAGTTTACAGCATCTTTTAACGCTTTGCCAGGTTTAAAACCTGGAACTTTCGCCGCTGCGATTTTAATTGCGTCGCCCGTACGCGGATTGCGGCCCGTGCGTGCAGCGCGTTCACGCACCACGAACGTGCCAAACCCTGCGAGAGCCACTTGATCCCCGCTCTTCAACGCCTTAGCCACTGCGTCGATAACCGCATCTACAGCGCGTTGTGCGGATGCCTTAGACATGTCCGCAGATTCCGCAACCGCTTCTACCAATTCAGCTTTGTTCACCAAACATGCTCCCCTGTTAAGCCTTAGGTAATCGCCTGCCAGGAGCGTCTTTCCCTGGGACGGGCATTTATACCAGGCGTTAAAAACGACTGTCAAGCAAAGATGCTTGCCAAATGAAACTTTTTCGCAAATTTACCTGGTTTGGGCACATTTACCCTATGACAAACTCCCAACGCGTCGAAATTGCGTTGTGAATCGCGACTCCGTGCATTCCGCACAATAACATATGCCGACGCAAAAAATTGCACCATGACGTTATTTATTTATCGACTCATGTTACGCGACGGCGTTGGAAACTTCAGCCACGGCTAACGCGACGTTTTACCGCAAATATAGCTTTTATATCAACTATTTTTCATGCATCGCGACGTTTTTTCTACACGATCACAAACAAAAAAATTACGCAACACATTTCTGCAATGAGAAAGTGTCGTAGAGGGCCTATGCAGAATAATCGAAATACCACGCGCCAAGCAAAATGCATTGCCTAACGCGTGATCTAAAGATCAGTGCGGACGCAACGCCGTGCTATCCGAACTTTCTTGCTTGCTTTCAGGCTCTGGAGGTGTCGATTCTACACGCGGCACCGGCATATGCTGCAAGGCCACTTGCAATACCTCGTCGATCCATTTTACAGGTTTAATCTCCAGCTTTTGTTTGATATTTTTGGGTATTTCGGCCAAATCGCGCCGATTTTCTTCAGGGATCAACACGGTCGTAATGCCACCGCGATGCGCCGCCAATAATTTCTCTTTCAGTCCACCGATAGGCAATACCTCGCCACGCAAGGTGATCTCGCCGGTCATGGCCACATCCGCCTTCACAGGAATGCCTGTGAGCGCGGACACCATGGCCGTACACATCGCCACTCCAGCGCTAGGACCGTCCTTGGGAATCGCGCCCTCAGGCACGTGGATGTGGATGTCGGTTTTTTCATAAAAATCGGCATCTATACCCAACCATGCGCTACGGCTACGCACCACCGTGCTGGCCGCTTGCACGGACTCCTTCATGACATCGCCCAATTGCCCGGTAATGGTCAACTTCCCCTTACCCGGTGTTTTGACGGCCTCAATGGTCAATAACTCACCACCGACTTCGGTCCACGCCAGACCCGTGACTTGACCGACCTGGTCTTTCTCTTCAGCCAAACCATAGCGAAATTTCTTGACGCCCAAATATTTTTCCAACAATTTAGGATTGACTTGGATTTCTTTGCGCGACGGTTTGAGCAACACTTCTTTGACCACCTTACGGCAAATCTTGGCGATCTCGCGCTCTAAATTACGCACCCCCGCTTCGCGCGTATAGAAACGTATCATGTCGCGCGTCGCAGTATCGGTCACCTCCAATTCGCCTTTATTCAGACCATTATTTTTGATCTGTTTGGGGATCAGATAACGCTCCGCGATATTGACCTTCTCATCCTCGGTATAACCCGGAATACGTATCACTTCCATGCGATCCAGCAGCGGTGCAGGGATGTTCAAGCTGTTGGCGGTCGCGATAAACATCACGTCCGACAGGTCATAATCGACCTCAAGGTAGTGGTCATTAAAGGTGTTATTTTGCTCAGGGTCTAACACCTCAAGCAAGGCGGATGACGGATCGCCACGGAAATCCATCGCCATCTTATCAACTTCGTCCAATAAAAACAGCGGGTTACGCACGCCAACCTTGGCCATGTTTTGGATGATTTTGCCGGGCATGGAGCCGATATAGGTGCGCCGGTGACCGCGTATCTCGGCCTCGTCACGCACCCCACCCAAGGACATGCGCACAAACTCGCGATTAGTCGCGCGCGCGATGGAACGCCCTAATGAGGTTTTACCCACCCCAGGCGGCCCTACCAGGCATAACACCGGTCCTTTCAATTTCTTGACTCGGGTTTGCACTGCGAGGTATTCCAAGATGCGTTCTTTGACCTTTTCGAGACCATAGTGATCGGCCTCTAATACCTTGTCGGCGTCGGCGAGGTTGTGGCTGATCTTGGTGCG
This sequence comes from Gammaproteobacteria bacterium, assembly GCA_919902765.1. Taxonomy (GTDB): domain Bacteria; phylum Pseudomonadota; class Gammaproteobacteria; order S012-40; family S012-40; genus CAKKRP01. Next base: position 2,428 of record CAKKRP010000115.1, read on the forward strand.
TTTCTTCCAAGGCACCGACAACATCCAATCGACATAATTACGCACTACCGTCGCCTCGGCGGACATCGGCGACATCATTTTGAGTTTATTGATTTCAGCCAAGACCTTTTCTTTGGCCTCTTTGCCCATGCCGGCCTTTTCGGTGCGTTTGACCAATTCTTCGATTTCATTGGGATGATCTTCCAATTCGCCCAATTCTTTCTGTATGGCCTTCATTTGTTCGTTTAAATAATATTCACGCTGACTCTTTTCCATCTGGCGTTTGACGCGCCCACGGATGCGCTTTTCGACTTCTAAAATGTCGATTTCGGCCTCCATAATGCCCATCAAATGCTCGAAGCGTTCGCGCAGATCCTCGATTTCAAGGATTTTTTGCTTCTCTTCGATTTTCAACGCCATATGCGCGGCGATGGTATCGGCCAGCCGACCGGGCTCATCGATGCTCGCCAACGAGGTCAGGATTTCCGGCGGAATTTTTTTATTGAGCTTCACGTATTGATCAAATTGCGTCATCACCGAGCGCATTAACACCTCGGTTTCACGCTCTTCTAAGGCCCCGGCGCGCACGTGCGCAACCTGCGCCGCAAAATAATCTTGGGAGCCCATGAAATGTATGATTTTGGCGCGCTCCGTGCCCTCGACCAACACCTTAACGGTGCCGTCGGGCAGCTTGAGCAACTGCAAAATATTGGAGATTGTACCCAGACGATAAACATCGTCGGTCGCGGGATCGTCCTGGGAGGCGCTTTTCTGGGCGACCAGCAATATTTGCTTGTCCCCTTCCATCGCGGCCTCTAGCGCTTTGATCGATTTGGCGCGGCCCACAAACAGGGGGATGACCATATGTGGATATACAACCACGTCACGCAAGGGCAACACCGGGATTACGATAAGCTGATCGGCAATTACCTCTGACGTCTTGTCTTTTTGCTCCATTACAAATACCTCGCTAGGAGAATGGGACCAGTTCGCTGCCTAGAGGCGAGGAATTCATCCCCCGGCAGGATACTGGCGCTGAATCGCCGTTCCACACATATAAGCATTATACCTATGCCTTATAATGCAAACGTTTCGCCATCAAACGTGTGGAGCTAGTACCTATATGAAGGTATGCGTATAAAAGTTCAAGGGAAGCAGTGTCAATACTTTGATAAATAATTGTAAACCCTTCCCCAACCCGCTGCCAGTCAATTATTGTAAAAATTCGACGCCTATCCACAAAGAGCCGCTTATCCGCCGGCACGTACCGCATTGAATTCACCCCAAATTCAGGAGGTCTCCAAAAAACACCGGTATGGATTAAAGGCACGTACGCGCAGACATAGTTCTGAAATGCACCGTGTAACTCGCATGATTACACGGCGTGGGTAGAGAAAAAAAGGCTGAACTTACACCAAGCTAGCGTGCAAGCGCGGGGCGATATTAGCGAGACCGCGCTGCGTCAATCCGACGCGGCGCGGCTTTGCTCCTTGGTCTCGAACATCATCAACGGTTCGCTCTTGCCGCTGATGACATCTTCATCGACGATGACCTTGCTGACATTTTTCATCGACGGCAATTCATACATGATGTCGAGCAATACAGTCTCTAAGATGGAGCGTAGTCCGCGCGCACCGGTACGGCGTTCCAAGGCGCGACGCGCCACTTCACGCAAGGCGTCGTCACGGAATTCCAACTCACACCCTTCCATCTCAAACAACTTGTTATATTGTTTGGTGATGGCATTTTTGGGTTCGGTCAACACGCTGATCAAGGCGTCTTCATCCAATTCATCTAAGGTCGCAATGACGGGCAAACGACCCACGAATTCAGGTATCAAACCATAACGCACTAAGTCTTCCGGGCCGACTTTATGCAACACTTCGCCGTCATGGATTTTGTGATTTTTACTGCGCACTTCGGCGGCAAATCCAATGCCGGTCTTTTCGGTGCGATCACGGATCACCTTTTCTAAGCCCGAAAACGCACCGCCGCAGATGAACAAGATATTGGAGGTGTCTACCTGCAAAAATTCTTGTTGCGGGTGTTTACGACCGCCTTGCGGCGGCACGGACGCGACTGTACCTTCGATCAATTTTAACAAGGCTTGCTGCACACCCTCACCCGACACGTCACGGGTGATAGAGGGGTTGTCCGCCTTACGCGAGATCTTGTCGATTTCGTCGATGTAGACGATGCCTGTTTGCGCCTTTTCCACATCGTAATCGCATTTCTGCAATAATTTTTGAATGATATTTTCGACATCTTCACCTACGTAACCCGCTTCCGTCAGCGTGGTCGCATCGGCGATGGTAAACGGCACATTCAACAAGCGTGCTAATGACTCGGCAAGCAATGTTTTACCCGAGCCGGTGGGGCCCAACAGCAAAATATTACTCTTGGACAATTCTACATCGTCTTTGCCGCGTCGCTGACCGGCATCCAGACGTTTGTAATGATTGTAAACCGCGACCGATAAAATCTTTTTAGCGCGATCTTGACCGATCACATATTGGTCCAACACGCCTTTGATTTCACGCGGCGTGGGCAGTTGGCGACCGTGGATGGACGGCGCTTTATCTTGCACTTCTTCGCGTATGATGTCGTTGCACAACTCTACACATTCATCGCACACAAACACCGAAGGGCCAGCAATAAGCTTGCGCACCTCATGCTGACTCTTGCCGCAAAAGGAACAGTAAAGCAGCTTGTCGCCACTGTTACCTTTACCGTGCGTTTCTTCGGCCATATCGACTCCTCAGTTGCCCGCGTGTACTGGACTTGCACCTTGCCGCCCACCCGTACCGGGTCAGTAAACCACACTACCTCCCAGGTTGCCAGGGGGAGCTTGGGTTTCCCTTAAGTATTGGGTTTCTCGCCGCGTTTGTCCATCACCGCGTCTACAAGTCCATATTTTACTGCGTCATCCGCACCCATAAAAAAATCGCGTTCGGTATCATTTTGTATCTTATCCATCGGCTGGCCCGTGTGATGAGACAACATTTTATTGAGCTGGTGCCGCGCCCTTAAAATTTCTCGCGTATGAATTTCAATATCACTGGCCTGCCCCTGAAAACCACCCAAGGGCTGATGGATCATCATGCGCGAATGCGGTAAACAATAGCGCTTACCGGCCGCACCGCCGGCCAATAACACCGCACCCATGCTCGCCGCTTGGCCTATGCACAAGGTACTGACATCGGGTTTAATGAATTGCATGGTGTCATATATCGACAACCCGGCGCTCACTGAGCCGCCAGGGGAATTGATATATAAAAATATATCTTTGTCTGGGTTTTCCGATTCTAAAAACAACAACTGCGCGACCACTAAATTGGCCATGTGGTCTTCCACGGGACCTACAAGGAATATCACACGTTCCTTTAGTAGACGAGAATAGATGTCGAACGCCCGCTCACCGCGCCCGGTGGTCTCGATCACCATTGGAACTAAGCTCACAATTCACTCCCTCTACTGTTTAGCCCCCTGGGGGCGGTTACCACACCAGACACTGTCACATTCACCTACTATTCATGCCTATCCATTGTGCATGCCAGTCTACAGACTATCGGTCAACTATCCACCTGCCTTTAAGCAGCTTGAGACCGGCTTTGACTCATAAACTCGTCGAATGTTACCAGTTTATCAGTGACTTGGGCTTGTTCCAAGACCCAATCTACGACTTGATCTTCCAACACGAGGGATTCGAGCTCCGCCATACGCTGTTTATCGCCGAAATACCACTTGACCACATCGTCCGGCGATTCATAGGTGGAGGCATGCCGCAGCAGGGTCTCGCGCACCTTGGCGGAATCGGCGGCTAAGCCTTGTTTTTGCACAATTTCCGATAGGATAAAACCCAGCGCCACACGCCGTTGTGCCTGGCCTTCGAACAAGTTCAAAGGCAACTGCCCCAGGCTTTTAGTCCCATAACCGCTTAAGCGTTGCTGCATCTGCGCGGCCAAACGCTGGGCTTCTTCATTGAGCAGGGTCTTAGGCACCTCAATCGCATTGACCCGAAACAACCCGTCCATCACTTGTTGTTTCACTTTATCGTGTATCGCCTGATCCAATTCGCGCTGCATATTTTTGCGCACATCGTTCTTTAAGGTCTCTAGCCCGCCTTCGGTGACCCCAAGTTGGCTGGCAAATTCGTCGTTTAATGGGGGCAATTCAGGCGCTTCGACCTTTTGTACATCGATATTAAACACGACCGCCTTACCGGCGATGTCTTGGTGATGATAATCGTCTGGGAATTTAAGCTGCAATTCCAAATGCTGACCGGCGCGCGCCCCTTTGAGACCGTCTTCGAACCCGGCGATCATGGACCCGGAACCTAATACTACGGTTATGCCTTGGGCGTGATTACCGGCGAATTCTTGCCCATCAATGGTACCGTGGTAGTCTAAGGTTACCCGGTCTTCGTCAGCGGCGGCACGCTCCGCGACCAACCACACGACGCGCTGTTTGCGCAGACGCATCAATACGGTATCTATATCCGCTGCGGTAATGTCTACCCGTGGACGCTCGACCGTGATTTATTTATTGGAGCCTAAGCCGATTTCCGGCAGCACCTCGAAACGGGCGATATATTCCAGCCCATGATCACCGGTCGCTTGTTGCGTTTCGATAAACGGCTGCCCGGCCGGCTTGAGTTTTTGTTGCGCCACGGCTTCATAGAAGCTATTTACGATGACATCGCTGACCACTTCTTGACGTACCTGGCCACCGTAGTGGCGCTGCACGACGGGGAACGGCACTTTACCGGGGCGGAAACCGGCTATTTTTGCGCGCGGCGCTAAGGATTTCAGGCGCGCCTGCACTTCCTGATCGATCTTAGCCCCTGGCACAGCCACTTTAATACGACGCTCTAAACCTTGGGCCGACTCGATGGATACCTGCATACAAAATCACCTTCTCGTTTACAAGGCTAACGCCCTGCTCGACTGCAAACAGGGCACCAACCACTAGAATTAAAAACCGACAACATACTGATTTTTAACGAATTTGGTGCGAAAGGAGAGACTCGAACTCTCACGGGTTAACCCACTGGAACCTAAATCCAGCGCGTCTACCAATTCCGCCACTTTCGCATTGCGCGGGCGATTATACTACACTCGGGCCAGGCGTGGCAGGTTCCCTGCGCGTGGTTTTGTTAATCGACTGTGCGTGTCGTCGCCGCATAGTGCGCTTGCAAATGCTGGCGATAAGAAAAACCGACCTGCGGCGGCGTGTCGAAATCGGGCAATTCCGCCGCCGTCACTACGACGCAACGATAATTGCCGACGGCAATCGCCGGGAATACGCGGTCTTGCCATTGACTACGATCCGACCCGATGACCGGAATGACTTCGCGCTTACCTATGCGTGACACCAACGCCATAGGCACCCTATCGTCGCATGCGATTTCATAATGCGCCATCGCATGCTCGGGCGTCTGCACTAACAAAATCAATAATTCGCCGTCTTCACGCGCCATGACATAGCCGCCGATTAAATTCCACCCCCACAAATAATATTCGACGATGGAATTTTGATTACGCAATTGCGCAAACCAATCTACAAACATCGGGTCGAAAAGATAGGGCGCTTCGGAAGCGAGCGCGGGATTGGGAACCAAACAGGCTTGCGAAAAATAATTGTCGATCAAACGCTGCACCACTTGATTGAGCAACACGGTGATATTGACGTCTTCTTTACGTATGTACTGGTCTATCAAACCTTGATTGAACGCCTCCACCGCAATCGAAGAATCCGCCTTACCGGTGAGCAGGATTTTTTTGATATGCGTGCCTTTCAATTGGCGGCACACTTCTAATCCGTCCATTTCCGGCATCGCATAATCCACTATCAACACGGTAAAATGATTAAACCGTTGCGCATCATGCACAATGCCGTGGATGCGACGCAAATCCACCGCCCACCCCATCCCCTTGGCGGCCTCGACTTGCGCTAAGCTATTATAACAATTGCTGGCCAATGCGTTCTTGCCCGATTCTCGCCGCGTGATTTCACGCAACGCGACACTGGGCGACGTAAAAATATCGTAGGTAAGGTGATCGTCTAGCAACAATCCCAGATGGGCGAGATAATCAAGGTCGTCATCCACTATCGCCACCTTGGTCGGAAGATAAATCGGATGACACACTTGCGCATTCTTATTCATTGGCATACCCCTATATCAAACCTTTGCTGTCGATAACCGGTGACGTCGCATTTAGACCGGGTAAGTATATGATAAACTCCGTGTAATCGCCATCGACACTGTGGCATTCAATATGCCCTCCAAACGAGGTCACTACTCGTTTACAAAAAGTCAAGCCCAGTCCTGCACCGACATCGCCAGGCTTGGTGGTGTAAAAATCATCGAATATGCGCGGTAACACCGCTGGCGCGATGCCCGAGCCGGTATCCCTAAAGTGTATTTCATTATATTTCGCGTCTACCGCAAACCAAATCTTGACCTCGCCTTTCCCCGCCTTGGCCAATGAATACATCGCGTTTTTCATTAGGTTATAAATCACGTAGATCATGAGCGTATCCGAACCGTGAAAAATGAAATCGAAATCACCTTCAAATTTGATTGTGTCGCGCAATTTTCCTTGAAACGGATAATCTTCCAGCGCGCGCTCCACACATAGACGCGCTGAGTGCGTTGTAAAGCCTTCACCGGCATTGATCTCGCCGCGCACGTTCGCCAACAACAAGGTAATCACGACTTGCGCGCGATGTACGGAACGAATAATGGTGTCTAGCCCGTTTTTGATCACTTCTTTACGTGGCGGCGGAATGAGCGCGCTCATTGGCTGGGGTTGCAGCGCGGCTATTTCATACCCTTGCCACAACACAGGCATATATTTCTCTAAACTCTTGGCGGCCAGCGCGACTGTCGAAAGCGGTGTACGCAATTCATGGGCAATGTTTGCGGCGATGGCTTGGGTCAGTAGCAGACGCTCGCTATGTTCCGCCAAGGCGTGCTCGACCGCCGCGCCATGCGCCGCCGCGCGATCCAGAAACACATGTACTTGACGGCTCACCGTATCCAACGCACGTTTATCTTTTGCGCCATAACCACGCGCGCCTACGCGCTCGCCCAATACCAGCACGGCCTCTAGGCGCTGCGACGAGAACATCGGTACCAAATAGCCATGCGCGCTATACGCAGATAAGGCGCGTAACGGCGAATCCACGCTTATTTTTTCCTGCGTCAGGGTTTCAGCCGGGGCATTTGACCATAACTCAGTAATATGTAGGGGGCAAAACTCCTGGGTGTACCGTTGCCGATCATCCGCCAACACTTGAAATCCATGCGCCGTTCTTAACAATAAGGCGGCATGTTTTATTGTTAATGTATCGACGACTAAATCGGCCACCGCCAACGCGATGTCTTTGCTGTGTAATAACGGTAACAGTCGTTTCAACGTCCTGTCTAAGAAAAACTCGGGGCTATAGCCACTGGTCAGCCAACGGCGTTCGGCCGATTGCTGCAGTCTCTTTTGTATTTTTGTCCCACCGAAGGCCCATAACACACCCAATAGCGCATCGGCTATCACTAAAGAAACTTGATCGACGGCCAGCAAGTGTTGTAGCAACACAAACGAAAAAATAACCGCAAATGCCACCACTAACGTGGACGCAATCCGGGCGAGCGCGGCTTGCGCATCCAATAAATTACTTTTTATCAATGCATAGGCGAATATGCTCAAACTCAGTGAAACAAAATAGATGCCCGGCGGGTAGAATTCGACGCCATAGTTACACAAATAGTCTACGCCCGCGACCAGATAGATGAATACACTCGCCACACAGTATTCGAGCTGCGTTTTGAGCGGTTCGTTGGCGGTAAATTGCTTGCGTTGCGCCAGCACCAGGCCCCGCACGACCACGATGACGGTCTGTGCAACATGCAAGGGGTGCATAATCCCTGCTTTGGGGTAGGGACCCCAGTAATATAGGTAATATCCATCGACGAACCAATCCGTAGTAATGGCAATGACCGCCAATACCATCGCCAACGCGTAAGAAAAATAGACGTATTTACGCTCGGTACGCAACTCCGCCATTGCGACCAAAAAATGATACAAGGTCGTAGGTAAAAAAATGATGAACAAATAACCCAAGGTGATCAACGGCTTGATGACCGCCGGGTCCGTTTGTTGAAACAATACGGCCCATGACATCTGCCAAACAAAAGTGGTCGCGCACATGGCCAAAAACGGCCTTGCAGCGCGATGCGATTTGGCCTGCGCCAGTACCGCCGCGCCTAGCAACAAGAAATAAAACGCGACCACCACGGGTATCAAGGAATACATATACTGACTCGGATTCGTTGGTAAGTAGAAATATTTATTAGTGCCATGTGTGCAATTAAATCCACCCGCCCCTAATCCCGCCAAGGCAGGTGGATAACTTTATCTGTCTAATGCATATTGGTGGATTTTTTCTAATATGTCCATAGGCAGCCGTAGCGGCCGTTTGGTTTGCGCATTTATCAACGCGATTTTTTGCGTCCCTTTCGAGACCAGTTGATTATTATCTCTACGGTAAAACCGAAATAGCAGCTCGAACGAGGTTTTGCGCACATTGGCGGTGTTCAATAAACAGATAATGCGTTGAAACGGGAATATCTCTTGTTCATAGTCATTGTGCGCAAATTTGGTGACTAACGCCCCTTTGATTTCAAACATATTGGGAAATATACATTCGCTAAACCACATCTCGCGACATATTCCCTGCCATTCGAAATAACGGGCAAAGTATATATTGCCATAGGCATTGGACTCTTTTAGATACGCTACGAGTTCATGCTGATAAGTCAACACGGGCTCGTTGCGGGATTGCGTAATGCTGTGTATGGGTAGTACGCGCGCCACTGAATTACTCATCGCTAATTACCTCACGGTTCGTCTACATATTTATTCACCCTGCTGTTGGAATACTCCTAAGCGATATCACTATATAAGCGATTTTTTTTTAGCGTCACTGTATGTTTATACGGGTCAATACCGCCGAAAAAAGTCAATATTCCTCGACGAATAAGCTACTTATTAAATTTTTGTTTAGAGGTTCAATGAGTTAGCCGACTGAAATTACGCAGAATTCGTTTGCGATCGCAAACGACGATAATCTAAAAAGGACGCAGGTGCAATGCGACAAGCGCTAAAATGGTGGGCCGTGTAGGGATCGAACCTACGACCCGCTGATTAAGAGTCAGCTGCTCTACCAACTGAGCTAACGGCCCTCATGCACTGGATTTCGAGGAGGCGTAAGTAAACCATAAATGCCCCATTGATTCAATAGTGTCACCGGCGATTTTTGGCCTAAATTTGGTTTTGCGGCGTCAAATGCAAGCCACGATAGGCGATCCACCACGCCACGGCCGCCGCCAGCGCCGCCAACGCGAATATCGTCTGGCCGCCCCCATAATCCCACAAATACCCCGCGTAGAGCGCACCGGCCGCGCCGCCCGCCCCAAAACTCAAGCTGCTATAAAGGGCTTGACCACGACCTTGATGGGGCCCATGAAAGAAATGATGAAATACATGAATCACCACGCCGTGAAATACACCAAAGGTCGCCGCATGCAATAATTGCGCGAACACCATGATCGACAAACTATCGACAAACAATGCGATCACTACCCACCGCAACACTGAAATACCGAGCGCCCACAACAATAAACGCCGCGCGCCCCAACGCGTATACCAACGTGGCATCAATACAAATACGCCGATCTCTGCGATGACTCCTAACGCCCACAACATGCCCACCAATTCACGTCCATAACCGTGGGCGGTCAGATACAAGGTATAAAACGCGTAGTAAGGGCCGTGCCCCAATTGCACCAAAAAACACGCGGCGAATAATGCCAACACGGCGGGTTGTTTCAATATTCCACGCAACGGTGCGGAGGGTTTGCGAACAATCGTCGCGGGGGCCTCGGGCACCCACAGACTGGCGAAAAAAATCGCGATCAACCAAGCCAGCACTACGTAAGGCACAAATGCAGGCGTGGCGTCATGCGCCAACCACCCTATGCCCATCACCGCCACGATAAAACCCACTGACCCCCACAGTCGCAATCGACTATAACGCTGCGGTTGGTCGCGCAAAAACGTGAGCGTATTGGCCTCGAACTGCGGCAGATTGGCATTCCAGAAAAATCCATAGACCAACATGGCGACAAAAATACCTACATAGTCGCTACGCACCAATAACACACTAAACCCCAGCGCCGCACCGGCCGCCGCAATCCGCACCACTCCCATGCGCGCGCCGGTACGATCCGCCAGCGCCCCCCAAACATAAGGTGCGACGATCTTGGTGACCGCCAACGCCGCGCCTAACTCGCCGATATCCGCGCCGCTGAAGCCGCGCCAATCGAGATAGAGACTCCAATAAGGAGAGAGCGTACCGACGCTTGCGAAATAAAAAAAATAAAATGTCGATATGCGCCAGATCGGCGGCCCGGTGCCCTTAGTGGAATGCATCAAAGATGCGCAGGAATGACGGGCGTTTGCGATATCACATCGGCATTATTTTGGGCGCGTTGGCGCAACGCATGATCCATCAACACCAGCGCCATCATGGCCTCTGCGATAGGCGTCGCACGGATACCGACGCATGGATCATGACGGCCCTTGGTGACGACTTCGACCGCCTCGCCATGTATATTGATGGTGCGTCCGGGTGTGATAATGCTGGACGTAGGCTTTAACGCCATGTGCGCAATGATGTGTTGTCCGGAGGATATTCCACCCAGTACGCCGCCCGCATTATTGCTTAAAAATCCCTGCGGGGTCATGGCATCGCGATGTTGTGTGCCGCGTTGGGTGACGCTGGCGAAACCCGCACCTATCTCCACACCCTTGACGGCGTTTATGCTCATCAAGGCATGCGCCAAATCGGCATCCAAGCGATCGAATACCGGTTCGCCCCAACCAGGCGGCACGCCCTCCGCCACCACGCTGACCTTGGCGCCTATTGAATCGCCGTCTTTACGCAAGGCGGTGATAAAGTCCTCCAGGGCCTCGACTTTGCCTGCGTCAGGAAAGAAAAACGCGTTTTGCTCGACCTGCGCCCAATCGAATTGTGCAAACGAAATATGGCCTATTTGCGCCACATAACCGCGTATGGTCACGCCATAACGTTTATGCAAATATTTTTTTGCAATCGCGCCCGCCGCGACGCGCAATGCCGTTTCGCGCGCCGACGAACGGCCGCCGCCGCGATAATCGCGCAGGCCGTATTTTTGTTGGTAGGTGTAATCGGCATGGCCGGGACGGAATCTATCCATCACCTCGCCGTAATCCTTGGAGCGTTGATCGACATTTTCGATCATTAAACCAATGGGCGTACCGGTCGTTTTGCCTTCAAAAACGCCGGAAAGTATACGTACCGCGTCCGGCTCACGGCGCTGCGTGGTATAACGCGAGGTGCCCGGCTTGCGTCTATCCAAATCATGCTGCAAATCCGCCTCAGTGAGTTCTAATCCGGGCGGACATCCATCCACGATCGCGCCCAAGGCCGGCCCGTGACTCTCGCCAAAAGTGGTAACGGCGAATAATTTTCCAAATGTATTACCCGACATGCGTATCAAATCACCTTAGAAAAGCCCAGTCCTTTTTGTTCGCGTAAATAGCGATCAAACACCATACAAACATTGCGTATCAGCAAGCGGCCGGTGGGTTCTACATAGATGCCATTGTCATCGACACGCACCAAACCATCGTGCTGCATATTACGCAACTCAGCAATTTCGCGCGCGAAATAATCGCCAAACTCGACGCCATATCGCGTATTAATGGTTTGATAATGCACTTCAAAATGGCAAATCAATTGCGTAATCACCTCGCGTCGCAATTTATCGTCGGCGGTTAGCTCAACGCCGCGCAATACCGGCAGCTCATTTCGATCTAAACGCTGATAATAATCTTCGATATCGCGTGAATTCTGTGCATAACAATCGCCGACCATACTGATGGAAGTCACACCGAGGCCGATTAAATCACATTCGGCATGCGTAGAATAGCCTTGAAAATTGCGATATAACGAGCCCTCGCGTTGCGCAATCGCCAATTCATCTTGCGGTTTGGCGAAGTGGTCCATACCGATATAGACATAGCCCGCTTGATTCAAGCGCTCGATGGTGTTTTGCAATATGGCCAATTTTTCGGTCGCACTGGGCAATTCTTCGGCCTTGATTTGGCGCTGGGTCTTAAACATCTCCGGCAGGTGCGCATAATTAAACACCGATAATCGATCCGGGCCGACCGCGATCACCTTTTCAAGCGTGCGTGCAAAACTGTGTACCGATTGATTCGGCAGACCGTAAATGAGATCCAAGCTGACGGATTTAAACCCTGCGTTGCGCGCTGCGTCAAGAATAGTAAAGGTTTGTTCTTCGGACTGGACGCGATTGACGGCGAGCTGCACCTTGGCATCGAAATCCTGCACGCCCATGCTGAGCCGGTTAAACCCCAATTCGCGCAACAAGGCAATGGTGGAGGGGTCGGCCTCGCGTGGATCGATCTCGATAGAATATTCACCGTTATCGTTATCCAACAACATAAAATGTTCGCGTGTGACAGCCATCAAGCCGCGCATTTGTTCCTGGCTCAAAAAGGTCGGTGTACCGCCCCCCCAATGCAATTGGGTGACAGGGCGTTGACGTCCGTATAACGCGCCTTGCAACGCAACTTCTTTGTACAGGTGATCAAGATACGGTACCGTGCGCGCGCGGTTTTTGGTGACGATTTTATTGCACCCGCAATAAAAACACACGGTATCGCAAAACGGGATATGAAAATACAAGGACAACGGGCCTTGCAGACGCTCGCGTGTGGTGCGTTGCGCCTGGGCACGATAATGTTCTGCGGTGAACCCGGTATGAAATTGCACCGCCGTCGGATAAGACGTGTAACGCGGCCCCGACTTGTCGTAGCGGCGGATCAGTTCGATGTCAAAAACCAATGACTGGTCCATAACTAGGGGCACCATGGGGGACAGAAGGGGTATTATCCTAGAAACAACGGTTGGCCGCCACAAAAAGTAGTAACTGCTCTGATTTACGCCGTTTTTTTGCTGATATCCATCCCCCAAAAGGATGCCTAGGCCGCTTTTGCCCCAGGCAGAGCCGACCTCCAGCAGCAAAACACGCTATTGGTCTTTACCGCGCAAACGACAATATCGCAAATAATAACCGGAGGTCTTTTTGCGAAACTGCCATGCGGATTCGCGTGGAAACATTTGCACCCGGCGGATGCGTAATAGGTCATCCGCAAACTTGATCCGGCCGTTGACCGTGCCGATGGCGAATCGATATCCGGCGGCGCGCGCGGCCTCCACTTCGCGCACGCCGTAGGTCACCATGCGGCAATAGATTTGCGTAGTTATCGACGTACCCGTCATCAATTGAGCAAGCGACGATGCAACGCGCGCTGATGCAATGGCATGCGTATATATTTCGCATCGGTGGCAACCGTTAAACTATCCGAGGCGATCAAACAACGATGTCCTTCCGCCATTTCCCGACTTCGGCGCAAAACATGACTAAGTGATTGATTTAATTAAAAACGAGCAGTTGGGCTAGGCACTACATTCA
>CAKKRP010000116.1 GCA_919902765.1 Gammaproteobacteria bacterium
CCCGCAATTTGTGGCTGCGCGGCCTTGCGGATCACACCCCGCTGAACTATGCTTCAGCGATACTGGGCACACCTCCATAACATGCACACGACACTCAATCGTAAAGTTATTTTTCTGGCGCTGACCTTGGGCTTAGCAAGCTGCGCCGGCGTGGCGATGCATCCATCGTCCGCATTGCCCGCCAGTTGCCGCACCGCTTGCGTGAGCGCTTTTGGCAGCACCTTAGGCAGCACGCGTGATGGCGTCGCCGGTTATTCGAATTGTAAGGCCGGATGTTTTGTCTATGCGCCGAATCAATATCAAAACACCTACACCGGCATCCAATGGCAATGCGTCGAATACGCGCGGCGCTGGCTGTTGGTTAATCGCGGCATGGTGTATGGCGATGTCGATATCGCGGCCGATATCTGGAACAAAATCGAATATTTTACACGCATCTCCGACACCACCAAGATCGCCGTCACCAATTACGCCAATGGCTCACCCAGCGCGCCGCAACAAGGCGATTTATTGATTTACGCCAAAGAATTTTTAGGCACGGGGCATGTGGCGGTGGTCGCTGAAATAGATGGCGGCAATCGCACCCTGAAAGTCGCCGAACAGAATTTTAGCAATGCGCCGTGGCCGGGAAGTTACAGCCGCAGCATCGCCTATGAAGAGCGCGACGGCGGTGTGTGGGTCAAGGATCAATATCTATTGGGATGGAAACGCGCCGTAGCGTTGCACTAAACAGCGCCATACGAACTTTTCACTTTAACCCCAGCCCCGCGAATACCGGACGGAGTTGGCGATTTGGCGTCCCGCACGGCCCAAAAGTGCCAACCCGCTCATAGAATTACGCCAAACAAATCAAGCCACTACACTGGGGGACGTTAATCCTATTAGTATTTGGGAAAATCTTCCCAAAACACTTTAGAACAAAGGAGTATGGCGATGAAGACTGACAAACCGAATCTACTTGCGCAGCAGGCATCGACCAGCGCGTCACCCGCGCCGACCCGGCATCAACAACGAAACTGGACGAGTTTGACGCGCCAACTCCAGCTTGCGGCAAAAAACAAACGTGCATCGGCCGAAGAAATCAGTCGCGTCATCGGTGACGACGAACAATTTTGCGCACGTATAACGCATGTCGCGGGTCGTCTATACGCAGGCTCGGTGGTGATAGATTCCGTTGCGCGCGCCATTGTGTTGATAGGCATAGAACGCTTGTGCCAGCTCGCGGAATCGCAATCCGTTTGGCGCATGGTGGACTAAACGCAAGGGCAGCGCGTGAAAGATCGGTACACCGCTGCCCAACGATAGGCCGCGCTTTACTGAAATAACACCTCCCTTTTTTATTGCCTTCGCTTCCAGCGCTTCTGATCAATGCATGCTGCACGCGCCGCCGCCACAACAAGACCCCATGCTAGTACACGGCGGGGCCTCGGCGTTGCGCAAGGCATTGCCCTTCACCACCTGCCCACCCGTGGCCAAGCGCTCAATCGGGGCATGGGCCGGGGTATCGCCCAAGGCCTGCCCGGTACGCTGACACAACTCACCCCAGTTCGATAGATTTTCAGACATCCCGTGACTGACTTCCACCACGATGCCATTGGCGGTGCAACGATAATCATAAGTAGGCATGGAGAATCCTCTAGTAAATAAACACAACTCTATACATTATAAGGCTTAGGCCCTGATTTTTACAGGGGTACGGGTTGCCGTCACTATATCTCATCCTCGCTGGTCACCTCAACGTAAGGTACGCCCTCAGCGTCTATCACGACGTGAATGCCTATCGGCCGGCAACACACCTGACAATCTTCAATATACGCCTGCTCCTCAACCGAGCCATCCAACAATATCTCGATAAATTCGCCGCAATAGGGACACTGAATTCGTTGTGGAATAAGTTCATGCATACACTTGGCACACCCCGGATAGTCAGCAACGCATTGCAAGTTAGTAGCGGTGCATAGTGTAGTGGTAAAGTAAATTCACATACAGGCGCGTATAGTTTCGCGCCTGCAATATCCAAAAATGAACCGTGAACGTGATGCCCACTTAAAAATGCTTGAGCGGAATATTGTACTTTTCCAACGCATAACCGATCTGGCGCGGTGTGATATCCAACAGTCGCGCGGCCTTGGCCTGCACCCAGCCACACTGCTCCATCGCCCAGATGAGGCGCTCGCGTTCCGACGTAAAGGTGGGCAACGTAGCATCATGCTCCCCCTCAGACGGCGGCGTTGCAGTCGCTGCGGCGGGCGGCAGCGGTTCGATTAAATTTTTGATTGGAATAACCCTGCCAGTTGTTCCGTAACTCTGGATTGCCAACGAAAAACACTTGCCCTGCTGACATGGAAGATCCACATCGCGTATCAGTTTACCGCGCGTCATGGTCGCGGTGCGTTCCACGCAATTCTCCAGCTCGCGCACGTTGCCCGGCCAATTGCAGTTGAGCATCACCTGCATGGCCTCCGGTGACACCGTGAGTTCGCACGCGTTATCCTTATTGAATTTTTCGATAAAATATTCCACCAGCAATGGAATGTCCTCGCGGCGTTCGCGCAGCGGCGGCAAGAAGATGGTGACGACATTGATGCGATAATAGAGGTCGGCACGAAACTGCCCCATGGCGACCGCCTCCTCCAGATTGCGATTGGTGGCGGTGATCAGACGCACATCGACGCGGATGGGTTTGTTGCCGCCCACACGTTCGAACTCGCGTTCCTGTAAAACACGCAGCATTTTGGTTTGAAATGCGGGCGACACATCGCCGATTTCGTCGAGAAATAGTGTACCGCTGTGGGCCATTTCGAAGCGGCCTTTGCGCTCCTGCGTGGCGCCGGTGAACGAGCCTTTTTCATGCCCGAACAATTCGGATTCGAGCAAGGTCTCGGACAACGCGGCGCAGTTCACCCGCACAAAAGGCCCGTTCTTGCGCGGACTGAGGTAATGTATCGCACGCGCAATAACTTCCTTGCCGGTGCCGCTTTCGCCGCGCAGCAACACGGTGGACTTGCCCGGTGCGGCCTGATGCACCTCCGCAAACACCTCTTGCATACGCTTGCTCTGGCCGATCACGTTTTCGACGCTGTATTTTCCACGCAGCTCTTTTTGCAGTTGATTTTTCTCACGCATTAGCTGCTCACGCTCGGCGGCGACGCTACGATGTAGCATCACGGTTTGACCGATGAGGTTAGACACCATCGAAAGGAAGCGTATGTCGGCGTCGAAACTCATGGACGATTCTTTTGGTTCGCGATCGACCGTGAGCACACCCACGACTTCCCGCCCCACCTTTATTGGCACACCAATGAATGTCAGCACTTGTCCGTCGGCGAGGCGACGTGATCGAGTGCGATTTAGAAACAAAGGCTCCTTGGCCACGTCTGGCACCACCATCGGCAAACCACTTTTCATAATGCGGCCGGTAATGCCTTCACCCGCTTGGTAGCGACCGCGTTCGATCTCGTCAGAGGATAAACCGGATGCACCAACGACGTGCAAAGCTCCGCTTTCTTGCACCAGACTGACGGTGCCGCGTCGCATATCGAGGTGAGCCGCCAACACTGCCAACACCTCACGCAAGGTCATTTGCAAGTTTAAAGAAGAACTCAATATCTTACTGATTTCATAGATCGCACCGAGCTCCCGCTGCGCTTCCACCTTTATTTGCTTTACCGACGCTGTGCCCATGGCTTGGAACTCCGGGTGGACATAAAACATATGAATATATAGGGGGTCAGCAAGACCCATACCAGCACCACACTCGTGAACGATTGCGTACACATAAATGGCGCACGCTATTGGGTTTCTGATTGTTTTAAAAGTTTTGCAACACTGTTTTTCAGCGGCGCGACATTGTAGGAAACCCCACACAATCCTACACAACGCCAGGCCGTTCGGAAATCGCGTGGCCGCGCGATATTATGTTGAATTTCAATAATTAACGCGCATTTTCTCCGCTTGGCACAGTGCTTGCCGATCTATTCCCCAAGCATCGTCATCCGGCCACCGCAAGGGACAAACCACCATGCAAACTATGCTAACCAACACTGAGCAACCCATCTATTTAGATTACTCAGCCACCACCCCGATAGATCCGCGCGTGGCGGACAAGATGATTCCCTACATCACGCAACACTTCGGAAATCCGGCCAGCCGATCCCACGCCTATGGCTGGCGCGCCGACGCTGCGGTGGAAGCCGCGCGCGCCGACGTCGCTGCGCTGGTGCATGCGGATCCCAAGGAAATCGTCTGGACCTCGGGCGCCACCGAGTCGAACAATCTGGCCATCAAAGGCGCAGCGCATTTTCACCGCAAAAAAGGCCAACATTTAATAACGGTCAAAACCGAACACAAGGCGGTGCTCGATAGTATGCGCGAGCTGGAGCGTGAAGGATTCGAGGTGACTTATCTCGACCCCGAACCCGATGGCTTGGTCGATGCAAAAAAATTCGCTGCGGCATTGCGCGACGACACCGTGCTGGCGTCGGTGATGTACGTGAACAACGAGATTGGAGTTATTCAAGACATCGCAACCCTTGGCGCGCTCTGTCACGCACGCGGCGCGCTGTTTCATGTCGATGCGGCGCAGGCGACCGGCAAGGTCGATATCGACCTACAACGCCTGCCTGTGGACTTGATGTCGTTCTCGGCGCACAAAACCTATGGGCCAAAAGGCATAGGCGCGCTGTATGTGCGCCGCAAACCGCGTGCGCGTATCGAACCGCAAATGCACGGTGGCGGCCACGAACGCGGCATGCGTTCCGGCACGCTGGCGACACACCAAATTGTCGGCATGGGTGAGGCGTTTCGCATTGCACGCGACGAGATGCCATTGGAAAACGCACGCATCCGCCGCTTGCGCGACAAACTGCTCGCAGGGCTGCGTGATATCGAAGAAGTTTATATCAACGGCGACATGGATCAACGCGTGCCCCACAATCTCAATATCAGTTTCAACTATGTGGAAGGCGAATCGCTGATGATGGCGATGAAAGAGCTGGCGGTATCCAGCGGTTCCGCCTGCACATCGGCGAGCTTGGAACCATCGTATGTGTTACGCGCGCTGGGTCGCCCAGACGAACTGGCGCACAGTTCCATCCGTTTTACACTCGGTCGTTACACCACCGCAGGCGATATCGAATTTGCCGTGAACATCATTCGGCAGAAAATTCAGAAATTGCGCGCCTTGTCGCCGTTGTGGGATATGTACAAGGCCGGCGTCGATATAAACAGCGTGAAATGGGCGACGCATTAACCCACACACCGAGCACTCACAACCCCTAACGGAGGCTTTATGTCTTATAGCGACAAAGTGATTGATCATTACGAAAACCCGCGCAACGTCGGAACCTTGAACACCGCCGACGCGGATGTCGGCACCGGCATGGTGGGCGCGCCCGCCTGCGGCGACGTCATGCGACTGCAAATCAAGGTCGGCAAAGACGGCCGCATCGACGACGCCGTATTCAAAACCTATGGTTGCGGTTCCGCGATCGCCTCCAGCTCGCTCGTCACCGAATGGGTGAAAGGCAAGACGCTGGACCAAGCGATGCTCATTAAAAACAGCGAAATTGCCGACGAATTGGCCTTGCCGCCCGTGAAGATACACTGCTCTGTGCTGGCCGAGGACGCCATTCGCGCCGCGATTTCCGATTATCGCTCCAAACAAGAACTCGCCGACGCCGGATATGTGGCGTGCCAACCCACCACCAGCGCGATTGTCGCTGCATAACGCGCCCCGCCAGGAGTAACGACATGTCTGCCACTCACATGGAATCCGGCCCGGTGCTTTTCACCGCCAACGCGGCGAATAAAGTTAAAGAACTCATTATCGAGGAGAATAACGACAATCTTAAACTGCGTATTTATGTTTCCGGCGGAGGCTGCTCGGGTTTTCAATATGGCTTCACCTTCGACGAAAGCGCCGCAGACGACGACACCCGTGTCGAGCGCAATGGCGTCACACTGTTGATAGATTCCATGAGTTACCAATACCTCGTAGGCGCGGAAATAGATTATCAAGACGGGCTGGATGGTTCACGGTTTGTGATCAAAAATCCCAATGCCACCGCCACCTGTGGTTGCGGCAGTTCATTTTCCGTTTAGGTTGCCTGAGGAGACCGCAATGTCAGTAACGATTACCCCGCGTGCCGCGCAACGCGTGCAGCAATTCATCGCAAAACGCGGAAAATGCGCCGGGCTGCGTTTGGCCGTGCGTACCAGCGGTTGTTCAGGCATGGCCTACACCCTGGAATTTGCCGACACCACACAACCCGAAGATCTAGTATTCGAGAGCAACGGGGTGAACGTATTGATCGACAAAAAGAGCTTGGTTTACTTGCAAGGCACCGAACTGGATTTTGTACGCGAGGGCCTGAATGAAGGCTTCAAGTTTAACAACCCCAACGCCAAAAATCATTGCGGTTGCGGGGAAAGTTTCACCGTTTAAATTGCACCGACCGCCTGGAGGCTAGCATGGCATTATTGCATATTGCCGAACCCGGCATGAGCACCGCACCGCACCAGCATAGGCGCGCGGTGGGCATAGATCTCGGCACCACAAACTCGCTGGTTGCCAGTGTCCAAAGCGGCACGAGCGCGATCATTACGGACGCCACGGACCACGCCTTGTTACCCTCGGTGGTGCGTTACCGCGTTGATGGTCAGATCGATGTCGGTCAGGCAGCGCTGGCACACGCGCATATCGATCCGGCCAATACCATTGTGTCGGTCAAACGTTTCATGGGACGCGGAATAAATGACTTCCAGCCATCGCAGCGCCTGCCTTATCGCCTGGTTGACGCGCCCGGCATGGTGGCTATCGAAACCTGCCTCGGCCGCAAAACCCCGGTGGAGATGTCGGCTGAAATCCTCAAGACATTGCGGCGGCGCGCCGAGGCCGCGCTGGGTGGCGAACTGGCCGGCGCGGTGATTACCGTACCCGCCTATTTTGACGACGCGCAACGCCAAGCCACGCGCGATGCCGCGCGCCTGGCCGGCCTGCATGTCTTGCGCTTATTAAACGAACCCACCGCAGCGGCAATCGCCTACGGTCTGGATAATTCCAGCGCGGGGATTTACGCGGTGTACGATCTCGGCGGCGGCACGTTCGATATGTCGATTCTGCGCATGCAACGCGGGATATTTGAGGTTTTGTCCACCAGCGGCGATGCGGCCTTGGGCGGCGACGATTTTGATCGCCGCATCGGCGAATGGTTGATCGAACGCGCGGGCATCAACGACTTGTCGCCGCAAAACCTGCGTGTATTATTGTCGCTGGCGCGCCGCATTAAAGAAACACTGAGCACGCAAGAAGCAATGCGGATTACGCTGCCTTTTGCCGGTGTTAGCGCAGCCGAATTTGTGTTAACCCAAGCGCAACTCTGGGCGCTGACGCAAGATTTAGTAAGCAAAACACTGGCGCCGGTGCATCGCGCGTTGCGCGACGCGGAACTCTCGATCGACGACATCGACGGTGTGATACTGGTGGGCGGCGCGACGCGTATGCCGCATGTGCAGCGCGCGGTTGCGGAATATTTTAAGCAAGCGCCGCTCACCAACCTCGATCCCGACCAGGTCGTCGCGCTGGGTGCGGCCATGCAGGCCAACAAACTTGCGGGCAATCACCACGCCGACGATTGGCTGTTGTTGGATGTCATTCCATTGTCGCTGGGCATCGAAACCATGGGTGGGCTGGTAGAAAAAATCATTCCACGCAACTCCACATTGCCCGTCGCGCGCGCGCAAGAATTTACCACCTACAAGGATGGCCAAACAGCGATGAGTATGCACGTTGTGCAAGGTGAGCGCGAATTGGTCTCCCATTGCCGCTCCCTGGCGCGCTTCGAACTGCGCGGCATCCCGCCTATGGCGGCCGGTGCGGCGCACATTCGCGTGACCTTTCAGGTCGATGCGGACGGCCTATTGAGCGTTGCAGCACGCGAGCAAAGCAGCGGTATAGAATCCGCCGTGACGGTTAAACCTGCCTACGGTTTAAGCGATGACGATATCGCGCGTATGTTGACCGATTCGCAGACGCACGCCGGTGATGACATGGTGGCGCGCGCGTTACGCGAACAACAAGTCGAGGCACAACGCTTGCTGGAAGCGACGCAAGCCGCGTTGGACAGCGACGGCGACGCGCTGCTGAGCAAGGTAGAACGTTCCGAGATCGCCACTACGATGTCGCTGTTGAAAGAAGACATGCACGGCGCGGACGCGCAGAAATTACACCAATCGCTGGACGCGCTGAATCGGCTGACGACGGAATTCGCCGCCCGGCGCATGAATCGCGGCATTCAACGCGCGCTCTCCGGTCGCCATATCGCCGAACTAGGAATCTGATATGCCACGCATTACCGTATTACCCCACGCAGATCTATGCCCCGATGGCGTGTCATTTGATGCGCGCCCCGGCATGTTATTGTGCGATGCGCTAGCAAAACACGGCGTGGAAATCGAACACGCCTGCGCAAAATCCTGCGTGTGTACCACTTGCCATGTACTGGTGCGCCACGGCTTTGATTCACTGCGCGCTGCGTCGGACGACGAGGAAGATCAACTCGGTAAGGCCTGGGGGCTGGAAGCACACTCGCGTCTCAGTTGCCAGGTGGCGGTGGGCCAAAACGATCTTGAAATTGAGATTCCACGCTATACGCTCAACGCCGTGAGTGAACATTGAAGACCGCTCATTAGACATTGTAGCATACCCTACAATGCGCGCCTCCGTACTCCACAAATGTCGTGTTCCAACGCACTGGAGTTTACCAAAAAATGATCCCATGCTATTGAATAATATAACATATTACACCTTGGCATATGCGCTGCAATTATCGCTATATAGACTCATACAAGGCCCATCATATGCGCGACGCTTTTATCACGATCAATGACACAACATTGCGCGACGGTGAACAAAGCGCGGGCGTGGCCTTTAACATCGGCGAACGTATCGCCATCGCGCGCGCCTTGGCGGACGCCGGTGTACCTGAGATCGAGATCGGCGTTCCGGCAATCGGCGGTGAAGAATTGGACGCCATCGAGGCCATCACTCAATTGGGTTTGCCCGCGCACCTGATGGTGTGGGGCCGGATGTGCGAGGCCGATCTGCGTAGCGCCGCCGCCTGCCATGTGCATCTGGTCAATCTTTCCATCCCGGTATCGGATATCCAATTGCAGCATAAGATGCAGCGCGACCGCGCCTGGGCGCTGGTCAATGTCGAGCGCATCGTGGCGATGGCAGTCGATGCGGGTGTCGATGTGTGCGTCGGCGCCGAAGACGCCTCGCGCGCCGATCCCGATTTTTTGTATCAGGTCGCGGAAGTCGCACAAGCTGCCGGTGCGCGCCGTTTTCGTTTTGCCGACACCCTGGGTTTGCTCGACCCCTTCACGGCGTTCGCGCGCATTGCCAAGCTGCGGAGTGTCATCGATATGGAAATCGAAATGCACGCGCACGACGACCTCGGCATGGCGACCGCAAATACGGTCGCGGCGGTACTCGCGGGCGCGACGCATATCAATACCACAGTAAACGGCCTGGGCGAACGCGCGGGCAACGCGCCGCTGGAAGAGGCGGTGATGGCCTTGCGCGTCGCCTACAACATTGACACCGGCATCGACACACTGAGCTTTCCCGAGATCTCGCGTTTGGTGGCACAGGCCTCTGGGCGTCCGGTGGCGCCTAATAAGAGCATCGTCGGCGAGGCCGTATTCACGCACGAATCCGGCATCCATGTCGATGGTCTGCTGAAGAATATTCTCAATTACCAGGCCTTTGATCCTGCGGTGGTCGGGCGCGCGCACCGCCTAGTGTTAGGCAAACATTCGGGCACGCAAGCGGTGCGTCAGGCCTATGCGCAACTGGGAATATTTTTGCGCAACGATGAGGCGCGCTTAATGTTGCAGTGTGTGCGCAATCATGCACAACTCACCAAACAGGCGCCATCGCAAAGCGATCTAAAACGTTTTTACCTGGAAGCCGCCACCCACGCCGCGCTACAGACATGCTGAGAGGGAATGACATCATGCGCCATACCGAAGTACGCGACACCCAAGCCGGCCGCTTTGAAACACACAAACCCCATGGCACGGAGATTTTATGACTACGTTATTGAATCGTCTTAACGCATTGTCGGCGGCCGAGGAATTTTTTGAATTCTTCGCAGTGCCCTACGTACCGGCCGTGGTGCATGTGCATCGTCTGCACATACTCAAGCGCTTCCACCAGTATTTACGCGCGACGCCGGGATTATGGGAAAAAAATCTTGAGCAACAGCACGCCACCTGCA
Source organism: Gammaproteobacteria bacterium (assembly GCA_919902765.1). Classification (GTDB taxonomy): domain Bacteria; phylum Pseudomonadota; class Gammaproteobacteria; order S012-40; family S012-40; genus CAKKRP01. Next base: position 10,284 of record CAKKRP010000116.1, read on the forward strand.
AACAGTTATTGTTGCGTGCATACGAGGATTTTGTACACTCCACCGCCGCGCGCGAAAAGGTGTTCAAGGTGTTTCAAGATCAAGAAGGGAGTCATGTTTCGCTCGACCGTTTGCGTGCCACGCTACCATCAAAGGCCTGAGGAGGAAACCATGCACATCGTCGTCTGCATCAAACAAGTACCGGACAGCGCGCAAATCCGCGTGCATCCCGTGACCAACACTATCATGCGCCAAGGCGTGCCCGCGATCATCAACCCCTACGATCTGGCCTCGCTGGAAGAGGCATTGCGCCTTAAGGACAAACTCGGCGGGCGCGTCACGGTGTTGTGCATGGGCCCGCCACAAGCGGAAAGCGCCTTGCGCAAGGCGCTTTCCTTTGGCGCGGACGAGGCCATCTTGGTGACCGACCGCGCGTTCGCGGGATCGGACACGCTAGCCACTTCTTTCGCGCTGGCATCGGCCATCACACAAATTCAAAAGGATATGCCGGTGGACATCGTTTTTACCGGAAAGCAAACCATCGACGGCGACACTGCGCAAGTCGGCCCCGGTATCGCCAAGCGCTTGGGCCTGCAATTGTTGACCTATGTATCCAAGATCGACGGCGTCGATTTGGACAAAGGCGAGATCGTAGTGCAGCGGCGCGCCGAAGGTGGCGCACAGGTATTGCGCACACGCTTGCCGTGTTTAATCACCACGATAGAAGGCATCAACGACATACGTTTCGCCACCATGCCGAATATGTTTCGCGCCGCGCGTTATGCGCTCAAGACCTGGGATGCGAAAACCGCAGGCGTCGAAGATTTAACGAAAGTCGGTTTAAAGGGTTCCCCCACCATCGTCAGCAAGGTATTTGCACCGCAGACCAAGGCGCAAAAGGCCGAGCTGATCGATAGTGAAGGCCGCAAACCGCGCGATCTGGCGCTGACCTTGGTGACCAAACTTTTTACGCGTCATCCTAAACTGCGCGACGAAATTAACTCACGCGCCCTATGACATGAGGACGATTTATGAGTGACGAAACAACCACCACCGCTGCGAAAAAGCCCGCTGGGCGCAAGAAATTCGAACTTGATCCACGCTTAGCCGCGTATCAGGGCGTGTGGGTGTTCATCGAACTAGAGCGCGGCGCGGTACACCCAGTGTCGTGGGAACTGCTCGGCGAAGGGCGCAAACTCGCCGATAAACTAGCGGTGGAACTCGCGGGTGTGGTGTTGGGCACGACCGCCAGCGGTACGCGCGCGGCGTGTGAGCAGGCCTTTCACTATGGTGCCGATCTTTGCTACGTGATCGAAGATCCGGTGCTGGAAAATTACCGCAACGAACCCTACACCGGCGGGCTGACCAACCTCGTGCAGACCTATCAACCGGAGATCTTGCTGCTTGGCGCAACCACACTCGGTCGCGATCTCGCGGGCAGCGTCGCGACGACATTGCAAACGGGGCTTACCGCCGATTGCACCGAGCTCAACATTGATATGGAAAATCGCAGCCTTGCCGCCACCCGGCCCACCTTTGGCGGCAGCCTGTTGTGCACTATTGTGACCCTAAACTATCGTCCGCAAATGGCCACCGTGCGCCCGCGCGTGATGCACATGCCGGAACGCAACCCGTTACGCAGCGGACGCATCGTGCCCCATACACTGGCGTTGATAGAATCCGACATTATCACCAAGGTGCTGGACTACATCCCGGATAATTTACAAGAGAAACCACAATTACCGTTCGCCGATATCATCGTCGCCGGCGGGCGCGGTTTAAAACGCAAAGACAATTTCAATCTGATCTGGGAGCTCGCCAAGGTGCTGGGCGCGGAGGTGGGCGCGTCGCGCCCCGTCGTGCAGGCCGGTTGGGTGGACCTCGAACGGCAGGTGGGTCAATCCGGGAAAACGGTCAGGCCGAAATTATATATCGCGGCGGGCATCTCCGGCGCCATACAACATCGCGTCGGCATGGAAAGTTCGGACGTCATCATTGCCATTAACGAAGACCCCAACGCGCCCATTTTCGATTTCGCCACCTACGGCATCGTCGGCAATGCAATGGTGATTCTACCGGCGCTTACCGAAACGTTCCGCCAACAGCTCGCAGTGACGAAAATTGCAGTTTAGTTTTCCTACAGGAGGCGTATATGTCTGAAATATTCGATGCCATCGTAGTCGGCGCAGGCCCCTCCGGAAACGCCGCCGCCTATACCATGGCCAAGGCCGGACTGAAAGTCTTGCAATTGGAGCGTGGCGAGTATCCTGGCTCCAAAAACGTTCAGGGCGCCATCTTGTATGCCGATGCACTGGAGCGTATCATCCCCGATTTCCGCGAGGACGCTCCATTAGAGCGGCATTTGATCGAACAACGCATGTGGGTGTTGGACGAAGAATCTTATGTCGGCACGCATTACCGCTCTAACGAATTCAACAAGCAACCGTATAACCGCTACACGATCATACGCGCGCAATTCGACAAATGGTTTTCAAAAAAGGTGCAAGAGGCGGGCGCGCTCGTCATCTGCGAAACCACCGTGCGCGAACTGTTGCTCGACGGCGAGCGTGTCATCGGTGTGCGCACGGATCGTGATGGCGGCTCGATCTATGCCGATATCGTCGTGCTTGCCGATGGCGTGAATTCTTTATTGGCCAAGAAGGCGGGTTTCCATCCCGAATTAGAGCCCAAAAATGTCGCGCTCGCGGTGAAAGAGATACATTTTTTGCCGGAAACCACACTAGAACAGCGTTTCAATATTGGCGCGGATGAGGGCGTCGTCATCGAAATGGTCGGCAAGATCACCAAGGGCATGGTCGGCACCGGCTTCCTTTACACCAACAAAGAATCGCTGACCATAGGTGTAGGTTGCATGTTATCCGACTTCAAACAACAACAGATTACGCCCTACGCATTGCTGGAACAAATGAAGGCGCATCCCGCCATCAAACCGCTGCTCGACGGCGGCGAAATGAAGGAATACACCGCGCACCTGATCCCCGAGGGCGGCTACAACGCCATCCCGCAATTGTGCGGCGACGGCTGGTTGATCGTCGGCGACGCAGGCATGTTCGTCAATGCGGTACATCGTGAGGGCTCCAATTTAGCAATGACCAGTGGCCAACTGGCGGGCCAGACCGTGGTGGAACTAAAAACGCACAACCAAGAACTCACGGCAACGAACTTGAAACTCTACAAACACAAATTGGACGCCAGCTTTGTGATGAAAGATTTGAAAAAATATAAAAATCTGCCCCATGTGTTACATCAAAACCGCCAGTTTGTCACGTCTTATCCCGAATTGGTGAACAAGGCCGCACATGAGATGCTGGTCGTCGATGGCGTTGACAAAAAAACTAAGGAGCGCGAAATCCGCAAGAGTTTCGTCGCTAAACGCTCGTGGTTCGGGCTCATGGGTGATGCGTTCAAATTATGGAGGGCCTTCGAATGATCAAGGTCGAGGAAAAATTGTTTCAAAATCGCTATCGCGTCGATGCCGGACGTCCGCATATCGACATCGTCGATCCCGACGTCTGCCGGGTGCAATGCGCCGACCAACCCTGCACGGTGTGCTGCCCGGCCGCCTGCTATACGGCCGAGGGCGATGGGCGCGTGACACTCATCACCGACGGCTGCTTAGAATGCGGCACCTGCCGGATTATCTGCACTGAGCATCGCAACGTGCAATGGGAGTATCCGCGCGGCGGTTACGGCATCCTGTTCAAATTCGGTTGAATATATAATATCCAAGCTATGGTAGACCCCGGTGTTTCAAAGGTCTCCACATGGGGGGGTTAGCTCCTGGACTCCGAAAAGGCAAGTAGCAAGACCTGCCCATGCTGCTCCGATTGTCGCTGGCGAACTGTAATGGGCGTTGCCGGGGTTGCTTCCGGCCATAGAGGCGGACATTATTCCGGACTAATATTTTCCTTTGACGAATATATCTATTTGATATATTGTTATATATTAAACATATAAAACCGGACATTATGATGCTTCAAGATCGCGGCGAGGCCATTTCCTTGATGGAGCCCATGCTCATCCGCGAGGGGATGCCCCTGCGTGCAGGGTTGACCGACCTCGCGCTATATCTCGCGCAGAAAAGCAGCGGGTTCCGGCGTTCCTTGCCCGCGAGTTTGCTAACCTCGCTGGCCGAACTCGTGCGTGCGATGAATTGTTACTACAGCAACTTGATAGAAGGTCACGACACGCATCCGGTGGATATTGAGCGCGCGTTGAATGGAGACTATAGCGAGGATGCGGCCAAACGCGATCTGCAGTTGGAGGCCGCCGCCCATATCGCCGTACAACGGTGGTTGGACGGGGGCGGGTTGCGTGGGCGAGCGGCCACCATCGACGGGTTGCGCGAGATCCATAGGCGTTTTTATTCCCTTTTGCCTGCCGAATTGCTCATGGTAAGCGACCCGGTTACGGGGCAACGCTCGCACGTGGTGCCAGGCGAATTCCGTGAACGCGACGTCAAAGTCGGCGGCCATGTCGCCATCAGCGCCGCTGCGGTGCTGCGGTTTTTGACGCGGTTTGAGGGTGTTTACAGCACGCTGGGCAAAACGGAGGCCTTGTTGGCAATGGCGGCTGCGCACCACCGCTTGGTTTGGATACACCCGTTCCTCGATGGCAACGGGCGCGTAGCGCGTTTGATGTCGCACGCGCTGCTGTGGGATACGTTAGACACCGGCGGCGTTTGGTCGGTCGCGCGCGGTCTTGCGCGCAATGTTGCGGCGTATAAAGCGCATCTCGCGGCTTGCGACCAATCGCGTCGCAACGATTTCGATGGGCGAGGGAATCTCAGCGAGGAAAGCCTAGCGGAATTTACGCGCTTTTTCCTCACACTCTGCATAGATCAAGTCACGTTCATGGAACGCTTGGTCGAACCGGATTTATTGCGTACACGCATTTTGCTTTGGGCGGAAGAACAAACCCGTTTAGATAGGTTGCCGAAAAAATCCGGCAACATTTTGGAGGCCATGCTTTATCGCGGCGAGCTCCCGCGCGCCGACGTCGCAGGCATCGTTGGAACTGGCGAGCGTCAGGCGCGGCGCGTGGTGTCCGCTCTGATCGAATGCGGTATTTTGCGCGCAGAAAGCACGCGCGCGCCCTTGCGGCTGGTCTTTCCCGCAGCGCTGGCGTCGCGTTGGTTGCCGGGGTTGTTTCCGGAACGTGCGGAGGATCACTTGGGTAAAGCTTAAAACGGCAATTGGCGGCAATTGGGATACCTACGGCACGGCATTGGGGTCACACACGGCATTGGGGTCAGGCCTTACATTTTACATTTTCGAGGCGGATTCTACTCCCAAGCGCGTCACCTTTAGAAAAATGGCGGGCATCCTCCTCCTTATCCAGGTGATGATAACTTTTTGCGTTACCAAACTCTGAACGCCTCAACTTGCCCATGCGCTTCGCACGCCAACCATGTAGCATGCAAAGAAAAGGGAGAACAGGGGCTAAGCCAACGCAAATAGACTACACTAATCCATAGGCCTCGCCACCCTAGCAATTACATTATCGGAGAACACCTATGTTCACGCCCATTTCGGAATCGGAAACAGAAATAATCAGCTTCTGGTTTTCAGCGCGGGCGCAAGCCTTGTGGTTTAATTCCGACCCCGCTTTTGATGCGGAGATACGCACGCAGTTTGAAGAAATCTATCAGCAAGCCAAGGCGGGCGCGCTGGATGCGTGGCGCAGCGATGCACAAGGTGCGCTGGCATTGTGCATTTTACTGGATCAATTTCCGCTGAATATGTATCGCGGTCTTGCTGCCAGCTTCGCCACGGAAGCAATGGCGCGCGAGGTCGCAAAATCGGCGATAGACGCGGGCTTAGATCAAGCAATCGGTACCGATAAGAGGGCATTTTTTTATTTGCCCTTCATGCACAGCGAACATCTCAATGATCAAAATTATTCGGTGAATTTGTTCGAACGCGCGGGCATGACGGAAGGCTTGCACTACGCCAAGCACCACCGCGAAATCATACGGCGTTTTGGGCGATTCCCGCACCGTAACGCGATATTGAAGCGTGCCAGTACAGAACAAGAATTGGCGTATCTCGCCTCGCCTGAGGCGTTTAAAGGCTGAACACTGCTGTAAATTATTTTTCTTCCATCCAAATTACGGTCGCCATACGCCCCGTCCGACCATCGCGGCGAAACGAAAAAAAACGTGTTTTTTCGGAATACGTGCATATGCCGCCGCCATATACCGCGACGATGCCGCGTCGCAACAGGGCGTAACGCGCCAATTCAAAAATATCCGCGTACCAATGCCCCGCTCGCCCGGCGCGAAATGCGTGCATAGACTCCGGGCGCGCCTGCGCAAAGGCGTTATAAACGTCGTCACCCACTTCAAAATGCGCCGGGCCTATCGCGGGTCCCAGCCACGCCAGCAGTTGTTGCGCCGGTCGCTGCATCGCATCCACCGTGGTCTCGATGACGCCGTTTAACAATCCGCGCCACCCCGCATGCGCCACACCGACCGCGCTACCCGCGCGATCACACAATAACACCGGCAAACAATCGGCTGTCATGACCACGCAAGGTTGATGAGCTTGCGTCGAAATCGCCGCATCGGCCTCACAGATATCGTTAGGGGTAACATGATTTGCGACATGTACGCCATGCACTTGGCGTAACCACAACGGTTCATTTTTTAAGCCCAATTTTGTAGCCAAAAATCGCCGATTTTCGCGTACGTTTTCCGCAGCGTCGCCGACATGATCGCCGCAATTAAAACTATCGAAGGGCGCTGCGCTGACGCCGCCAATACGGGTCGTGCTGACCGCGCGCACATGTGTCGGCGCAGGCCAATCCGGTACGATCCAAGAATCACTTGGCCGCATTGCGCAGGTCCTCGCGCAATATTTGCATTAAATCAAGCATATCCTGCGGCACCGGCACCTGCCATTCCATATATTCTCCGGACTTCGGAAGCGTAAAACCCAGTTGCACCGCATGCAAGGCCTGCCGCGAAAAATTGCGTAAAAACCGCATCAATTCCGGGCCTGCGCCGCGCGGAATGCGCAAACGTCCGCCATACACAGGATCGCCGACGATGGGGTGATGTATATGCGCCATGTGGACGCGAATTTGATGTGTGCGGCCGGTCTCCAATTGACAACGTAATAACGTGTGCGTGCGGAAACGTTCCTCAATGCGATAATGCGTCACCGCCGGACGCCCGCCAGGCACCACCGCACGACGTTTTCTATCGACTGGATGTCTATCCAGTGGTGCATCCACTGTCCCTCCTGCGGTGAACTCGCCGTTCACCACCGCGAGGTAAAATCGTTTGACATCGCGCGCCTGCAACGCCTGCGTGAGGTGGTGGTGAGCCGGAAGATTGCGCGCCGCCACCAACAGGCCGGTGGTGTCTTTGTCCAAACGATGAATCAAACCTGCGCGCGGCAGCCCCGCCATTTCCGGCGCATGGGCCAATAAGGCGTTGATCAAGGTGCCCTCATAATTGCCCGCAGCGGGGTGTACCACCAGGCCTGCGCGCTTGTTAATCACGATCACATCGGCATCTTCATACACGATGTCCAACGCAATAGCCTGAGGCTTCCAGGCGGCCGTGGCGGGCAGTTCTTCGGGCACCCTTAGCTCGATCTGCTCCCCACCTAAAACCTTGAATTTAGGCACTTCTTGCAGCGCGCCATCGACCCGTACACGGCCCTCGCGCAGCCATTGTTGCAAACGGCTACGCGAATAATCGGGGAACAGGGTGGCCAACACCTGGTCTAGGCGCTGACCGTGGGCCGTGATGGGGATATTACCGCTGCGCACGACATCTGACATTAAAGGCTACCAAGGTGGGTCCACATGCGCGCCAAACACGCTATAATGTGCGACTGATCGAATTTAGGAACTCTGGAAAATGGCTGGACGGTATTTTATCGTATTTTGCATGCTGGCGGGGCTTTCCGCGTGTAGTTCTAACGGCGAGAAAAAGCCGGATGGCCGTGCCGAGCTCAGCGCCATGCAGCTTTATCGTGAGGCCAAGTCGGCCCTCGACAGCGGCGACTATGAAATGGCGATCCAAAAATTTGAATCCTTGGAAGGCCGCTTCCCGTTTGGCCCCTACGCCCAACAAGCGCAAATCGACATCGCCTATGCCTATTACAAATTTGACGAAGCGGAGTCAGCAGTCGGTGCGGCTGATCGTTTTATTAAGATGTACCCGCGTCATCCGCGCGTAGACTATGCCTATTTCATCAAAGGCCTGGCCAAATTTAACCAGGGCCACAGTGCGTTCGACAACTTGCCCTCGCAAGACCCGGCCAAGCGCGACCCTGCGGCGGTGCAAAAATCGTATCAATATTTCCAAGAATTATTGACTAGATTCCCCGACAGCATCTACGCCGACGATGCGCGCCAACGTTTGGTCTATTTGCGCAATAATCTGGCCCGTTTTGAACTGTACACGGCGGAATTTTATTTCCAGACCGGGGCCTATGTCGCAGCGGCCAACCGTGGCAAATATATACTCGAACATTTTGCGCGCACGCCTTCTATTCCCGGTGCGCTGGCCGTGATGGCGCGCGCCTATCACACCTTGGGTTTGAGCGATCTTGAACACGACACCTTACGCGTCATCGCACTCAATTATCCCGACCATGCGGTTATTAAGGAATTGCGCGGAAAAGTCGCGAAGAAATAACCTTTCGGCGACCACGGACGGTTATAAATATTCAATATGCGACACATCCGCCATAAAATGGCGATAATCGCAAGAAAGCTCTTCACCTTGTTTGATGTCGCGCGTCGCCCAGCCAAAGCCGGTATCGGTAAAATCGACATTAGGTTCGCGCGAATGATTCATAAATTTACCCATCGTCGATTCGTAATACAACAACCCGCCCTGCTCCGGTTGATAGAGGTGTATCTCGATCTCTTTTTTGACCGACGGCGGCAAGCGCTCGAACTCTTCTTCGGTGAACCGAATATCGAACGTCGGATTGAATTCCCACACCTTAGCGCCCTTGGGAATAAACTCAGCGGCAAACACCCCAAAACCGTGGACGGGGCTTTTTTCGAGATAGGTCGGAACGATAATCATGTGTGTCCTGCTCTAGGGTAGGCGTGCGTGGGCGTCATTTTGCCCTAAATTCGATCGCGTTTGAATAGGGCGGCGAATCTATTTACCGCAAATTCCCACCTACCCGCCTTATGGACTAAGGCGCCTCAAACGCACCCACGGCCTTACGTGCGCCGCGCGGACGCATATCATAGTCAGATTCCACCCTGAACGAGACCGGGGCCTGCGCCTTACCAACTGCCGCACTGGACGGATTTAAATGAAAATCCGCCTTGTTCGCAGCGACAAACTGCGGGTCCCCCAAAATAGGGGCGATGTCGTTTGCCGGTCTCGCATGCGCCAACCCATACCATAGATTGTGCTCAATCTTTACACTCGCAGGGGGCCAAGATCCCGCAATTCCATCTCGATTCAATGCGATATATTCGCTCGCCGCACCACCCGGTACGACGATATTATGTTTGATTTCTATTAACTTAGATTTTGCTAATCCCCATGAATCTTCTATCGCATCTTGGTAACTGCCGCTATGGATAGTTTTAACATTGTACAAGGTATTAAAGACAACACTGTATTCGCCTTGGGCATCGTTTACATTGAAACGCACACCCGCCATATCCGTGTTGTAAATAATATTATCCCAAGCCGCTAAGCTGCGCGTATTATCGGCGATATTCAACCCATAACGATGACCATCATGCATCAAATTGTGATGCACCGTGATATTGGTCAATCGACTGGAGCCGTCCGACATACCGACATTGTCATAAGTCTGAATGATATTGCCGCCCATGCAATCGTGAATGTGATTGAATGCAATCTCGATATCTTCCGAATAAGAATCGAGATATATGCAATGATTGTGTTGTGTACCATAAATATGATGAATATGATTGCCGAATATTCCGACATCCTTACCATTACCGCTGATCGCGCCGGATTTCGCCTCTAATTGCGTCTGCACACCCGCCGAATTTACCGAATAATAAATCGTCCTATCCGCCGCCAACCATTGATACAACTCGTTATTCACTATGCGCCAATGGTTCGAATCGGTCTGCAAATTAAGCGGCCCTTCACTCGCTGTCCAATCACCGCCTTCAATGCGCAAATTCGCAATTGTAATCCAGTCGGAATAATCTTTTTGACCATTCATTCCGTGGATGCCGCCCGCAACTCGCTCCGACTCATCGATAAGATTGTGACCATCAATCATTTTTGGAGTAACCACCGGCGGCTTTAAATGTACGTTCTCACCCGGATAGCCCATCAATGTAATCGGGCCGCTACCGGATTTGCCTGTCGGCGCGGTGCCGGTCATATTACGAAAGCGTGCGAATCTCCGATTGCACCCCAAATCCGACCACATAACATCGTTACCCTGTTTATCTTTTTTCGCGCGCAACACCAACACATCGCCAGGCCTGATCTTGTTTGGCGTCAATACCCCCGTCATCACGCCGCACCCCCCTTTCTGCACATATCGAAAGGGCTTGTGAATATTTCCTGCGACACCCGTCGCATCATCACCCGTCACATTGTCTAAATAAAAGATATTCCCGGGCTGTACGGCAAATGTATGATCTTCATTAGAGGCAACGTTATTCACTACGACCTTGATCGGTAATTTTTTACCAGGACTCGGCCGACCCAAGGCCCCCACTTGAACCGCTATACTTTGAATGTCCGAGCGGCCTCGCGCGTGACCGATCTCGCCCACATAACGCGCCACTTCTACACCATTCACATACACTTTAGTACCGGCACCCAAACCTTGAACACCAAAATTTTTTCCGAAAATTGTCAGATACATACCAAAATTATTTTCGCCACCGGAATTCGGGCCGGATAGTACGTCGGTGTATAAAATCAGCGGTGCGTCGGGTTTCAACCCTGGCGACACGTCCTGCCACTCGGAGTGTAACAAGGGCTCGGAAGCGGACTCTGCCGATGCGCGCTCGGATAAGGATTTTGTCGCAGTGTGCAGGGGTGTGGCAACAGGGGCTTCCGCTAACGTTACATTAGACGAAATATTTTGAAATTTCTTGGCGGCGCTAGAATCTATGGAAACGCCACAACTAGAAAAAAATAGACTTGGCAAGATAATGCAAGACAACAATATTGGATAGTCATGTAAATTCATCACAAACCCAAGCTTTCGCCATTTTCAATTGGTCGGCATATTACCCCATCCTGATGGAAATTGCGAATACATACTTAAATACATACTTAAACAGCCATAGGCAAAACACAGTCGATTTTTCGCAAAGAACTCATCGCACCTATTATTGACTTAATTTTTATAAGCAATTAGAATTGGCGTGTCCTGTTACTTCCTGTAAGACGATGCGGCAGTGGTTACATAAAACGCATAGCGCCACCAGGGCTAGCGGGTTGTTAGCTATGCCTTATTTGCAATCCCCGGCCATCTAAATAGACATTCTTGATTTACTACGGCGCACCAAACAGATGCCACAACATGATTCACAAGCCCCCCTACCCCAATCCCCCAACATGCACTGGGCATGGTTGCCGGGGTTATATGCGTTATTTTTCGCCATCAATCTTTTGACCTCGGCGCAATACCCGGTCGTCTGGATAGATGAAGTCATGTTCGTCGATCCTGCGATCAACCTCTACCTAGGCGATGGCTTCACTTCTACGGCGTGGCCGTATCAGGATCTAGATCGATTTTTCGCAGGTTATCCGCCTTTATATTCGTTGCTTTTGACGGCGTGGATATATATCACGGCAATAGACCCAGTAAGTTTGCGTGCCATGAATTACTTGCTGATCATAGCCGCGACCGTTGCGATACTGAGCGCCGCCGCGCGTAAACGTTGGATAATTCGCGGCAATTACCGTGTATTATTGGCCTTGCTCATCCTCACCTGCTATAGCATCAGCATGAGTTACCGCAGCGATAGGCCAGACACATTGATGCTTTTAATGGCAGCCGGTCTGTTTTTAACGGCCACACTGAAAACGCAAGCCACACGCACGGTCTTAATGTTCACACTGGCCGCGCTCTTTCCATTCGTCGGCTTGCAATTGGTCATGTACACAGGGCTGACCACACTGCTCGTGCTTACCTACGTACGCAAAGAATTTTTAAAAGATTTTTTTCTGATCAACGGGGGCATGTTTATAGGCCTATTGGCTATGTTGGCGATATATGCCAAGATCGGAGTGCTCTCTGATTTTATAAATGCAATGCAAGGCGGATCTACAACGGGATTTATACAGGGATTGATGCAAGGCCACTTTGATCATCAAAATGCGCTACCCAAGGATCTCAGCTTTCTGCTGCTTTTTCCAACTTCAATCCTAACCTTCATGGCGTTGCGCCAACGCGGTAACTACCCCCACAAGCCGTTGCTCTCCTACTCTCTGGTAGCCTCAATTGTTATCCCTGCGGCGTTGATTATTCTCGGCAAATTTCCGACTTATTACAGTTGGATGATATATGTCCCATTGTCTATTGCGGTGGTCGCCGTCATTTCGGAGACAAAAAGTCGTATTCACGCGCTGATCTTGAGCATGCTCACCGCCACCTGCCTGGTCGGGCTTCCATTTCAACTGCTCATGATTTCCTATGATTGGGCGGATCGTTCGCACGATGCCATCGTGAATGCGGTACACAAAAATATTTCAGCGTCGGACTGGGCGCTCACCGACTATGGGGCATATTTTGCTGTGAAAACCACGGCCAAACGTACCTATAGCCCACACTACACGCCGCGCCTGACGGCGCAAGAGAAAGACTCCATCACTGTTATCATCGCTGCTGACGAATTTGTTAAAAAAGCAACCGGCGCCATTGGGGGAAAATGGTATATCGCCGACGCAATCAAGCCTCAACACGCCTCACTTACCGAACGGCTACTAGGGGTTCCGATTCGATTTGGAATGTTCGATAGAAAATATGAACTAAAGATATATCGGCGTGAAAAATAATTGATATTCACTCGCACCATGAGGTCAACATAGTTATGCAAGCAAAAAATATATTTCTCGATATTTTATATACCATACGACCGAAACATTGGGTAAAAAATTTCTTCGTATTTGCGCCGCTGTTTTTTTCCGGCAACGCCGGTATTGTAGACGTGTTTATCGCAAGCTTGACAATATTTTTCGCGTTTTGCTTAATTTCGAGCAGCGTATATATTTTGAACGATATCTCCGATCATGACAGAGATCGCGCGCACCCGACCAAGAAAAATAGACCGATTGCGGCGGGAAGGCTCAGCGTGCCGGCGGCCGCATTCATTGCCGTCGCACTTGCCGCCGCCGCGCTCTTTATCGCGATGCGATTGAACATATGGGCGGCAGGTGTGTTACTGGCCTACGGCGTCATCAATATCGCGTATAGCACCTATCTAAAACATGTCGTGATCGTCGATGTGTTTTGCATCTCATTGGGTTTTGTATTACGAGTGGTGGGCGGCGGCTTAGCTATCGCCGTCACACCTTCTTCATGGTTGATTACTGCAACATTTCTATTATCTCTTTTTCTCGCCCTCGCGAAACGTCGCCACGAACTTGTGTTGCTGGAAGGAAAATCGGAAAATCATCGCCCGGTGTTGAACGACTATTCCGCCCGCCTGGTGGACGAATTGATTTCAGTCGTAACGCCTTTGACGCTGATTTCATACTTACTATACACTTTAGAACCCGCAACCATCGCGCGATTCAACGCCCCTAACATCTACTTCACAGGCGGCTTGGTCACGTTTGGTATATTCCGGTATTTATATTTGATCCACAAACAAAACCTCGGCGGCTCCCCCACTGACCTGGTATTCCAAGACGTACCGTTATTGGTCGCTATCGTGTCATGGGTCTTATCGTTCGGCGCGATTATTTACCTGCGATGAGTTCTCCTGGCAATCTTGTCATTTTCGATCTGGATGGTACGCTGACCGCGCGGGATACATTCATCCCGTTTTTGCTTAGTTTTTATAAACGGCGACCTGCGCCATTGATGCGCATTCTTTTGTTAGGCGTACCTATACTACAGTTTGCACTAAAAAGAATTGACAATGCCACACTGAAACAGAAATTTCTGAGCGCCTTTACCAAGGGTGCCAGCCGCACACAAATTGACCAACACGCGCGATTATTTGTTAAACATCTAATGGCAACGGGCTTGCGGCCGGCCGCGCTTTCGACTTTGCAAACGCATATCCAAAATGGCGATTTAGTAGTTTTACTATCCGCCAGTTTTGATTTCTATGTGCCCTATATCGCACAACAATTGAAAATCCACGAAACGATATGCACGCAAGCGGAGTGGCGGGATGACTGTCTAACCGGAAGGTTGGCGAGCCCTAACTGCCATGGTCAGCGTAAAGTTGAATTACTAGCAGCGCTTCAACAACGCCATCAGGGGCGCAAAGTAATCGCTTACGCGGATAATATCTCCGACATCCCGTTGCTCTTACTAGCGGACGACGGATTTCTTATCAGCCATTCATCTCGGGCCATTGCCAAGGCACGGCAATTGGGATTATCAATTCTGCATTGGTGAGCGTTACTTATGATACTTTTTATGCAAATTCTCGTTAGCATCTCGTTGTCCGCAGTGGCGCAAATGACATTAAAAGTCGGTATGTCGGATGCAACCATACAACAATTGCTGGCGCAAAAAGACTACCCTAATGCGCTGCTTGCCGTGTTCACGAACTGGCCCGTATTATTAGGTTTATTTCTATACGGCGTAGGGACTATCATCTGGTTGTTGGTATTGGCCAAAGCCGATCTCAGCTATGCCTACCCTTTTGTCAGCCTAGGGTTTATTATCACCTTGGCGCTCGGGTTTTTTGTGTTGCATGAATCAGTCACATTGACGCGTCTGGCAGGAACGTTATTAGTCATGCTGGGCGTCTTTATGATTTCCCGCACTTAGTCCCGCGCGAACGCGAACCGTCTTGGCATAGGCCGACTCAGATATCACTGCGCGGCAATTGCACCTAAATCCAGGGTTCCTGTCCTGGGTCGCAATAGAAAATCGTTAGCGGGCGTGTACGCGCCTGCGCGCCCAACACCCCGCGCCAGACTTTTGCTGCCGATGCGCAAATCTTCACTGCCTCTATTTATGTTAGAAAAAAGCGGATCGCCTAAGACGCCGCTAATATCTTTCGAGGGGACGGGGACAGCGGCATTCGCTAAACCGAACCACAAATTATTGTCCAAACGAACGCCAATATCCGCGCCAGGACTGTTATAATTGACGTAATAATGTTTAGCGGTGGACGCCGTGTAGACAATATTATTTTCGATATATACTCTATTTGTGGACGAGGTCACCACTTCAGAATGTACTGCGCCATAGTTTTCACCATTACCTATACCGACATTCAAAAAGCTATTGTAGGCGATGATCATGTTATCAAACGCATTTGACGCTAGGCGTAACCCCGGTTGCTGTGAATTCATGATGGTGTTGTTATAAATCGCTCCGTTCACCGTAACCATCGCAACGTTAAGTCCATATTTTGCGGTAGCGTCGATCACGTTGTGATGCATATTGATTTTGCGCAAATAGCAATCTGGCCACCCGCAAATAGATCCGGTATTACCATAAAATTGCACACCCGATCCACCACGAATATTTTTGATCGAATTATATGCGATCTCCAGATCATCGACATAATTATCGAAATACATGCCATGATTAATTAAAGATTCATTCACAGTTGCAGTCGGTTGCGTAAGGCCTTCAACATCGTGGATATTATTACCAAAGATTTTAGCATAACGAAACGCGCCGGTAATTCCCGCCGCTTTTTGTAATTTTTCTCCAATCTTGACGCTCATTTCATTATTCACCACGCGCCAATATTCACCAGATTTTTGACTATTTATAGGCCCATCGCCGCGATCCGCATCACTCACCAGTGGCGTCCTGTCATTGTCTTCAATTGTAAATCCGGAAATCACAACATAGTGAGTATTCGCATAATATTGGGAACCTGGACCGCTAAATCCGCCCTTATGATTACCATTGGCGATTGACAACTGCACCGTCGCAGTTTCCCCAGGATAGACTTGAAAGGTTAAATAACCATTGTCAACTTTTCCATTTGGCGCGGTACCATTTAGTTGACGTGGAATGCCTACAAAATGCTGATCGATTCCAGCGTCGCTCCATATGCCACCGCGCACCACGATCACATCACCAGGACCAAACCGTGCCCACGCCGGATTGGGTGCGCGTGGGGTAGCAAACACCGTGCTATTTTGGATCATTCGATAAGGCTTATCATAGGAGCCATCACCCGTAGCGTCCGACCCAATGGGCGAAACAAAAATAATGTCGCCTGGTTGATGGGTGAAAGTCACATCCGTATTGGAACTTGCCCCATTTACCACCACTTTAATCGCCCCCACGGCACCTGCGGCTAGACCACCTAAGGCACCGACCTGTATACCGATCTGTTGGACATTCACACCATAGCGCCCAAATGCCTGCGCCTTGGCATCGCCGAGAAACTTGTACGCAGCAACCTCGACATTATCGACATAGACACGGGTATTCGCACCCAAACCACCGGCGGTGCCGAAATTAAGCCCGAAAATATTCAAATATGCCCCGTTATTATTTTCACCACCGGAGGTTGGGCCGGCCACCACGTCGGTGAACAAAACTGTGGGGTTGGCACTACAATCCGGTAAGCAAGCGCGCGGGGTGTTAACAATGACTGTCAGCGTATCTACTGCGCTGGCGCCGCCATTGTCGGTCACCGTAACGCGAAAACTCAAGGCCTCGGGCGTGGTCACCCCTGGCGCAACAAAGGCCAGATCGGCCCCGGACGCTCCTTGCAGGGTAACATTCGTCCCGCTGAGCTGTTGCCATTGATATGACACAATATTGCCGTCAGGGTCACTTGCCGTTGCATGTATATTCACTGGCGAGCCGACAACCACAGACAAATCCATACCTGCGCTAACGATGGGGGAGTTATTTACCACCGGCGGAGTGACGGGGGGGGGCGCAACCGATGGATTAACAGTAACGGTAACGGTGTCCGCCCCTGTCGCGCCTTTATCATCGGTGACTGTAAAACGAAATGAAATTCGAGTGAGCGTACTCGTGGTTGGCGCATTAAACTGTAACTGTTCGCGGTCGGCGCCTAGCGACGTAATACTTGGCCCCCGGGTTTGCTCCCACAAATAGCGAACCACCGCCCCGTCTGTATCGGTACCCCGCCCAGCCACAGTCACTAAAGACCCAGAATCCACGGAAAAATTTGACCCCGCACTCGCCTCAGGCGCAACATTCGGCGTCGGCAGTTGCGGCTGTGTATCGGTTGGAGGAGTCGATGCTATAGAGGGTTTTGCAATATCGTCGCTAGGCATTTGCACTTGGCAGGCAGCCGCCATGCACGCCAACAAGGTGGCCAACCAAGCGTTGGCACTGGGCGTTGATGATGTTTTTAAAGCTACATTATGCATCACCTATCACTCCGTATACGATATCGCGCATTGCATCCATTATGAATAGATCCTTAAACTGGGCCAACTCCAACTTCTCTACCCAGACTTAGGCCGGACAGTAAATATAAAGGAATTGCGCAAATTTTCCAAATAATATTCAATAGCGCCTGATTATTAAGGAAAAATGACGCTATGCATAAACAAATATGTCGGGCCTTTGCAACATAATCCAAAAAATGCCGTCGTGCATCGACTACAGTATTTTTTAAAAATTTAGCGTGCCGCCCCGCAAACACGAAAATGACGGATTTGTTACGCATAATAAAAAGGGGTTCTGAATATGCTTCAGAACCCCTGATGACTACGCTTTTCGCCGGGCGTTCATCGCTCGGCCACCACTACATCGCCATCAATGTACCTCATAAGCCCCAATATCAAAGATACCGGTGCGCACATTAAGCAACATATCATTGACCGGCGTATACACACCTGCAACACCCATATTGTACGCAGGACTTGCGATGTCGATACGCAAATCTTCGCTGCCAGTGACGACGCTCAGATACTTCGGATCGCCGAATATACCACCTACGTCCTTGCTAGGTGCTTTGGTGACTTTACCAAACCACAGGTTATTTTTCATGCTGATACCCGCATCCGACCCGGCGCCATTGTAATATGCATAATAACTACTAGAAGGCGATGTCGGCGACATGGAGAATATATTATTTTCGACATACACCGTATCGGGCGCGACCACAGTGCCATCGACAAATACGGCACCATAACTTTGCCCGTAAGCGACATCGAAAAAGCTGTTATGCGCAACCTTCAAGTTGCTAAATTGATCGGAGCCTAAGCGTATGCCCGCCAATTTAGTGTGCATTACGATATTGTCGTAGATGTTACCGCCTGCGGTGACAATCCCCATATTCAGGCCATATTTGCCGGAAACATTGGCAACGACATTATGATGCACATTTAGGCCGTCAAGGGTACACGCGGGATAACCGCAAACGGACCCCAAGTTTCCGAAGAATTGCAGTCCGCTACCACCGGGCACATTCTTGACGTTGTTATACGCCACTTCAACGTTAGACGTATAATTGTCAAAATACATTCCATGGTTAACCAATATCTCCGGACTGGCCGTCGTCGCTACCGTGATGCCTTGTACGTCATGGATATAATTGCCCAATATCGCGGTATCGCGGAAACCTCCGGAAATAGCCCCGGCCTTTTGCGACACTTCACCGATTTTGATGCTCATCTCGTTATTGACGATACGCCAATGATCACCCGAGGTTTGCGCGTTAAACGGGCCACCGGCCCCAATATTGGAAGGCTTAGTGGCGTCGTCGTCATGCACCGTAAACCCGGAAAAAACAAAGTAATGAGAATTGACATAATACGTGCTGGAAGGCCCGCTAAACGCCCCTTTTTGATTGCCCAATGCATAGGATAAATTGATCACCGCATCTTCGCCGGGATAGGCTTGGAATGCGACATAACCATTGCCGGCCACACCATTGGGTGCAGTTGGGTTCAAGTCTTGACGTATGCGCACAAACCGATTGTCCCAACCTACATCAGACCAACTACCGCCGCGCATTACGATGGTATCGCCGGGACCTAAGGCGACCCACGCAGGATTTGTACGCGTGGTGTTTTGAACATAGCGATAGGGCTTCGCAAACGAACCGTTGCCTGTCGTATCGTCGCCGGTCAATGACACATAGATCATGTCACCCGGTTGATTCATAAAGCTAAGATCGGTATTTGACGCGACATTTCCTACCACTACCTTGATCGCGCCTGACACTCCGGGCGTTAAACCACCTAATGCCCCGACCTGTACGGCGAGTTGCTGCACAATCATGCCATAGGAGGCAAAGGGTTGCGCCTTGGCGTTACCTAGATATTTGTACGCCGCGACTTCGACATTATTGATATATACTTTGGTGCTCGTGCCCAAACCTGAGGCAGCGCCTAAATTGGTGCCGAAAATATTCAAGTACGCACCATTATTGTTTTCGCCGCCCGACGTAGGCCCTGCCACAAGATCGGTATAGAGTACGCTTGGAGACACACAAGCGGTACACACGGCCAATGAAAACGCGCCGAGTTGCGCAGTCGCCATACCGCTATCGGACACCGTGATCACGATATTATCGGTGGAACCGATATCCGACACGCTAGGCGTACCCCAAAGTTTACCGGTGGCCTGATCGAAACTCGTCCATGCGGGTTTGCCGCTGATCGAGAAACTCAATGCATCGCCATCGGAATCCATTGCATCCGGCGTGAAGGCATAGCTTTGATCTTGCAGAACGATCTTAAGCGATGTGCCGGAAATAGTCGGCGCACGATTCACATTGGTGACCGTGACAGAAAACGGACCTATCGCCGCAGAATCTTTGCCGTCGAAAACACTAATGGAAATAGCAGGATATACGCCAGCATTCGAATATGACGGCGTGCCGGTAAGCGCTCCCGTCAACGGATCGAATGTCGCCCAACTCGGCTTGTTAGCGATAGAGAAAACTAGCATATCGTTGAGATCGGCGTCACTCGCCGAGGGTAAGAAACCGTATGCCGTATTTTCTGCAATCGATACCAATGGAGTACCGCTAATCGTCGGCACACTATTGCTACTGACCACCGGTGTCGGCGTCGGTGTTACCGCGACTACTACAGGAATAACCGTGACATCGACAACATCGGATTGTATATAATCGTCGTTATCCGTTACTTTAAGCTCAAACGACAACATTTCTTGCTGTGTCACTGATGGCGCGACGAACGCCAATATCGGCGAAGCCGCATCCACCATGGTGACGCTAGCCCCCGCCAATTGCGCCCAATGATAACGTTTAATAAACCCGTCTTGATCGGTGCCCTTACCAATTATTGTAACCGCTTCTAACGCTGTAACACTGCGATCGGCACCTGCATCTGCGACAGGCAGCGTAGCAGTGTTATTTTTTTTAATGGTCACATTAATGGTTGGCGACGGCATACCACAACCCGCCAACGCCAAACTCAAAACCCAAACACTGGATAACCTCTTTCCGAATTTCCTATTATTTAATATCTTGATACCCATAAACATGCCCCTTAATAAAGTAACTGACCCGTGCTTGTAACGGACTATCCAGGTCGTGCATCCCTTGGTGGGGTCACATACGCAATGCGACTTCCCTCGCAAAAGGCGAAATTGGCATCGAATCTCGCAACGGAGCATCAACATGATAATAGACTGCATTTTTTGTATGGTATAAAAACATATACCACACTTTATTAAAGTTTTAAATCACCAAGCAACCACCGGAGCGCAACTTCATACAAGTTCTTAAAAAAGACTGTCTCTTTTTTGAGACAGATTTTTACTAAAAACTCTCGCATGAAAACACATCCACTTCACGTCGTGACGCTGATCGAAGTGTCCACATGCACACCAATTTATTACCACCCAAGACAATTCCAATTAAATATCGCGTTGCAAAAATTGATCACACTACGCGCGCTCCACTTGAGAATATTCCCGCTATGCCTTTTGCCCGCACTGTACGCCCGAACCAGGCGCATATGCGATATCGCCAAGCACTACACGAGTTATCGGATAAATATTCATTGGGAACAGAGTCGCATTTTTACGACAGCGAAGTGGATGTGCCTTGAAATGCAAATTACCACGCGGGATGCGTGTTATTGGCAATAATGACATGCCAACCACATTCGTTTACGAATGCAGTTTGAATCAAGATTGGGGGTAGACTAATTTACGAAAACATATTTTGCACTATAACTTTAATTTGCTTTCGCGTTATCGCAAATTGCTATTAATCGCCTTCAATTAGCGGATTTTTTTATTTTCAACAAAGCATTTAACTTCGTCTTTAACAATGGCGCGAACGGACGCTCAACAAAACGATGTAACGAATACGCCAGCAACAGCGATATCGTGAACACCAATATCAACAAAACATACTTATTAAAATAAGATTCAAACATATTCAACGCCATATAACCGATATATTGATGACAAAGATATAACGGATAAGTGACCGCGCCTGCGGCTATTAACAAACGGCTCTTCGGAAACGTCATTTTTCGACGCGCAACGATCGCTAAAAAAATAAAAAACGCACTAATCATTCCTGACACAATGTCACGATCCAACTCAGACCGGTATCGTTGCATATAGGCGAAACGCTCGCTATCCGCTCCGGCTAGCGCAAATACATATGCGCATACAACCATACTCCATAGTAAAACACTATCGCCCTTCCTCCATATCAGAAACAGCGCGACGCCCGCGATGAAATAGGGGCTCCACCGCGCGATAAAAATCGCATCTAAAATATATCCGAATTTTGTGTGCGGAAACAACAGATATAGCGCGGAAATCAATAACCAGCCCAGCAACAATTTCGGTAGCCGATCCATTTTTTTAGCAAAGATGACCACTAACACCATCAAGTAAAACTTCATCTCTATCATCAATGTCCAATATACGCCGTCGATGGAATCGACGCCGACCCATTCCTGAAACATCGTAAAATTGACAAGGAATTTCTTGAGCGAAATAGAAAAATGAGCATCGCCAAAACTCAGAATCGCGACCGTTGTCGCAATGATCGCCGCCCAATATGCAGGATATAAGCGCACCAGCCTTGATACCAAAAATTGCCGCCAATCTCTGTCTAAGGCGGTCATTACAATAACAAAACCGCTGATGATAAAAAACAAGTTGACGCCGAGGTAACCGTACTTACTAATGACCGACAGTGCGTCATAACGCACTGCGGTATAATCGCCGGTAATAAATGCGCGAAACGTATAGTGAAAAAATACCACCATCAAGGCGGCTGTAAAGCGTATGAAATCAAGTTCGTAAAGCCGTTGGTCTAATCTAATCGGGGCGGCCCCGTCATCGTTCAAAATATTTTTTGTGGACATACAGTGTGATAACCGATAAATCGTGGAATACAACTTCGGGATAGGCAGCAATTTTACAAATATATCAGCATTATACACGTCAGCAAATCAATATCCTACTATTAAGCCCTGTATATTATTAACGACAGGGGCAATCAATGAGCCGATAACAGACAGCATGGTCTGCCTACACGCATAGTAATCATATAGCATTTTAATTTAGAATGATATAATACCGCCTGATCGCACCCTCGGGACACATTCTCCAAAACATGTACCGCTTTAGAAGGAATACATTTATGGACAAGCCACCTCGCTTTATGGACAAGCCACCTCGCTTACTGATATTCGTCTCACACAATGGTTGCGGCATAGTGTCGCCTGTTATCGAACATTTGCGTGGCAATTTTAGCGTCGTCGATGTTATATATCTGCAATTGCCGCGCATGGTCATATTTTTATTATTGCTCGCATCTTTTCGTCCAAATCGAAAAGCGTGGTATCAAAACTGGCAACGATTGCGTGAAAAAACCCTTTTTTCATTTAGAATGCTGACCCGCGCATGTGAACGGCATATCGCGCGCCATCGGCGCAATGTAGATGTTTTTATACAGGTTGGCGCACAATTTTCGCTGGGGCGGTATAAACAATTGGTACCCTATTTTGTGATCGCGGATTCCACACGACACCTATCGTCCAACAATAAAGCCGACGAAATCAGTATTTTTCGCAATCAAAACACCGCGCATACTTGGTTAGCGCTGGAAGGACAGGTATATCGACACGCAACCGGGCTGATCGCCCGTAGTGTCCGCGTTGGCGAATCTTTCGTAAATCATTATGGCGCCAATCGAAATGCGGTATTGGTGCGCAACTTCGGTGTAGGGTTAGCGCATTCCGATGGTAATTTTTCAAAACAATACGACGGCAAAACAGTCTTGTTTGTGGGCAAAGGTAACTTTTCAGCCAAAGGCGGCCAATTGGTATTGGAGGCATTTTACAAAGTGCGCGAACACATACCGGATGCCCGCCTGATTATTGTCGGTCAAGAAGGAAAAAATATCGACAATATTGAATATCTCGGCTTAGTTTCCGATCGAAACCGGTTGCGTACACTATTTGAACAGGCTCATCTTTTTGCGCTCCCTTCCTATATAGAACGCTTCGGCATGAGCATTTTAGAGGCAATGGCCGCCTACACGCCTTGCATCGTCGCTAATCATTCCGCCATGCCTGAAATCATCGGCGACACCGGTTTTACCGTCCCATTGGGCGATGCATCCGCGTTGGCGGAGAGGATATTAGTGTTATTGCAGAACCCTGATCTATCCGCTGAACTAGGTCGTAAGGCAAGGGCTAGATTTGAAAAAAATCTCTCGTGGGAGGCAGTGGGTAACGATATCAATATGTTTATTCGTTCGCGCATACACTACTATTTCATCCACCACATGGAAGCAGTGAATAACCAATCCAGCTTACATACCGCAGGGAGATAAGTTAACAAATGCATTACCGGTGAAGGCGGTTTTGTCGCTCGCGCCGGTTGCGCCCGGCATCGGCCTCAGCCCCCCCGAGGCTTCCACACCGCCATTTTTTCCCCGCGCAACCACTTGAACATCGCTACCGCAAACGCCGCATTGCTGGCCACGAAATACGCGCTCAGGCGCGCTAGCGTACCCAGCAAGGGTAACTCAATCCCACGCAGCCCAAGCAACGCCAAGGTGTAACAAATCAATTGCGCCAACATCAGCAGCGAATAAACAAATGCCTCTCCTACGAGGGCAACATTGGAGAACAATGCACACACCATAAAAAATGGCGCGAGATAACGCGCCGCTTTGTGTGACCATAAACTAAAGGAAAGCCGGCCATAGCGCAACGGATTCAATAACGCCCGCATGTAATAAAGGCCGCGCAACGCGCGCAACGCGACACGTACGCGCATACGAAATTCAGAGACCATTGCCTCATTGGGATGTTCCCACGCCAGCACCCGTTCGTCATAGACTACGCGATGCCCTGTGCTATTCACATGCAAGGGCAATACAAAATCGGTAATTTGATCGGGCGGTATGTCACGATATAATGTTTTGCGTATAGCGTCCACCCCGCCGTTTGATCCCACTATGGACCAATAGCGCGTTTCTAATTCGCGCAAGGCGTTTTCGTAACGCATATAGGCCGAGATTCCAGTGCCTGTAGCGCTGCCGTGGGCGCCCGGAAAACCCATGCTGCCGGTGACATACCCAACACCGGGGTCCGCAAAATTTTCGACCATTTTGGCGATACTATCCAAATCGAATTGCGTATTTGCATCGCTGAATACGACAATCTCACCGCGCGCCTCTGCGACCGCCTTATTCAAACCCGCCGCTTTACCCGCGCGCGGTTGTTGGCGGATAAGCCGCACACGCGGACTGACATATTTTTTTACAATATCGTCGGTGCCGTCCATGCTCTCATCGGATACCACAATGATATCTAATTTATCGGCCGGATAATGTTGTTCTATTTTATTTGTCAAGGTGGATTCGATATGTTGGGCCTCATTAAAGGCGGGAATGATTACCGTTACCGTAGGTTGGTAATCCCGCCTGTTTACCGCCCGTCCGAACAACGCACCCCAGAACCAAATAACCGTAGGGTATACAAAATACGGGTATACCAGCAACAACAAACTAAACCAAAAAAAAGTTTCCATCCGTCCCTCATGTTATATGGCCAATCAATGACATATCCAATGCGTCACGCAACAGGACTAAGCGATTTCGATCTCTAGCGACGCGGAACACGGCCCCAACACATACCGCAAACATCCGCCTTCAATGTCTTGTTCGCGAATCAGTTGTGCGCCTCGCGTAACTTTAATTCGCGCTTGACGCATGGTAATTTCGAGATCGCCTTCCTCCACGCCTGTTAATTCCAAGCGACCTCCCGCGTCTTGCCATACTACACCACTGAAGCGCCCGTTCACCCCGGCTAACCTGCCTGCGGCCAACACAACATTCGTTTTCTCAGCTTGGGCCGTTATCCCTATACCCGAAATATTCAGGTACCCCTTATCAACGCCATGCAATTGGTGCGGCAACGAACAATGATAAAAATTATGCGCGTAGGGCGCTAAACGAAAATCGCGAAACTGTGAGGGATCGCCATCTTTCCCAGCCTCTGCGGCCATGCAAATATTATAGGCCTCGCGCGCCGTGGCATAATGTAAACGGTAACGCTTGCCGTCATTGTAGACCTCGTTCAACATCTTATGCATCGCACGCGCGCGTTGTCCAAACAATGCGTCAAAATCTTTTTCGACCGCGCCATGCGCGTGCAATTTGACGAACACCCATTCCGGCCTATCTTGAACGTGTATATGACTATTCAACCACGCTTGTATTCTATCGGGCCTGCCCCAGTTACCCGTAGTAACGCTTGCATTTTCTATGCGTGGATAGCGAGGCGCGCGCAAATTAATCCCCAACGGGCCTTGCATCATAAAAAAGCTGTTTTCCGGGGCTTTTTTTCCTACTTTAAGGTCAACGCCCGTATCGTGGGATTTCCGCGCCAGAGGGGCGTCCACTGCGTAATAGATCGAATTGATTTTTTTCGTCTGGCACTCATTGGACGACGGCATCGTAAAATCGCCCCAGCAGCCGAACTCCTGCAATAAGGTAATTTCATTATCGACACCACAATAGCGTCCCCTCGGATGTGAATTGTCAAGCGCCCAATCGCCATGAATAAATGAAAATGCGGTGTGTGGCTTTTCGCCGCTGGTAAGTAAAATTCCACGGCGTTGATAATCCGCAATCACGCCGGTCATCAAGCGACGGAAACTCGCGTCGTTGTCGTTGTCATGATGCAAATGTAATTCTATTTCGCCACACCCCGCGAGCACCAGGCGATTCAGCGCCGCAAGATGTTCTATCCCGTGATGCGGCGGATAAAACCACGTGTGACGTGGTCCGTGTCCGTATTTATTTATACACTCTTTGAAAAACGCCAGATAATCACGTTCCCAACGGCTGACACGTTCCACCTCTTGACCCGGATTTTCCGCTTTATGTCTAGGTTCATAGTGATCACACATCAAAAATACAATGTGCGTAGTTTTATCACGCAACGCGCGTCTACTTCGCGCGCGTCTTGACAAGTCGCGCAAATAACTCCACGCCCAATAATTAAGCCCGCCTTTCATATTTCTATATATCTCATTTAGACGTTACGTTTTGCGCAAGAATACGTGCATATTCATCTACTATTGCTTGCGCATTTCGCTTCCACGTATGGTGGGACAACACATAGTCTCTGCCCGCTCGACCTAAGCGCTGCCGCTTGCTTGCATCGCACGCCAATTCAAGTATGCTGTCCACCAGCGCCTGACTGTCGCCCCGATCAATTATAATACCGTTTTCACCATGCCGCATGACTTCTTCGACCGGCGCTACGCGTGGGGCGATAACGGCCTTGCCCATCGCCCAATATTCGAATATCTTCATGGGGGATCCATAGTCATTGGAATTAAGCAACACGGTAATGTCCATGGCGCTCACCAGCGAGGGTATATCGCTGTGCATACGCCGCCCCGCAAACACCACGGCGCCCCCAAATCCCGAGGCCTGCACAAAGTCCTCTAACTCCTTTCGATATTCGCCGTCACCGACAAACAGGAACCGCAAATCGCTATTATTTTGCAAGACCCTGGGTATCACTTCCTTAAACCCGGGAATTCCTTGCCATCGGTTCATGGTGCCTACAAACCCGACGACCAACCCATTAGCCGGCTTATTCAACCGCTTGTTGATCGACGTATCACAAGGATACGCTGGAAAAAATTTGAGCGGATCTATTGCGTTTTGACACACCACGATGGGTTTACGTGGAACATAGGCCGCGTGCAAAAAACGCTTTTGCACGTCGGTCACGGTAATAATTCCATCCGCCGCCTCCAACACTTTTTTCTCGATACTCCGTGCAAATTTTTTTAATGTTAATCCGTAGTATCGCGCCCATGCAAACGCATAAGGCGTATTGACTTCGAGCACCAAGGGTATGCCTGCGCGCCGCGCCGCCCACACGCCTGCAAACCCGAACAACGCATACCGTTCATAGATAAAGTCCGGACGAAATTGCGCAATCGCATTATTCACTTCACGGAAAGCGATAACATTGTACGCGATTTGCATCAATTCAAACAAAAACCTTGGCATCATCTTTTTGATACGCCCCAAGCGCGACGCCTGCGCGAGGGTGCCGGATTTCTGCAATTTCGCCGGGCCGACCGCTTTTACTTCATGACCAAGCGCTTGTAAGGCCTCGATAATCTCACGAATGTGTATCGATTCCGGCTCTTCGCCTTGAGTTCTATGGAGGTACAAAATACGCATCTACATCAGGCCCCAAGCGCCGCGCACGTTAGCCCGCGCGCGCGCACCGCCTTTACCACATCCGCAAGGAACTCGATGGTGAATGGATTGTTATCATGTAACAAAATTATATCGCCTGAGCGGGGAGGCCGCATTTTTAATCTGACACGCAATGCATCTACACCTTCACACCGGTAATCGCTATATGTCACAGACCAATGCACTAGCTTAAACCCGGCTCCGCACGCAATTTTAAGTGTACGCCAATTAAATCGCCCGCGCGGCGGCCTAAACATCATACACCTGCGGTCGCCGGCTTGACTCAAAATATCGGACGTTGAGCGTAAATCGTCCAACAATTCTTTGGGCGTCATAAGCGGCAATTCTTTGTGATGCATAGAGTGCCCGCCTAGGGCATGCCCTCGTTTTAGTACCTCTCGCACCAACTCGGGATATAACAACGCCTGCTCTCCAATGAAAAAGAAAGTCGCCTTTATATTTAATGCATCTAACGCATTTAATACCAGCGGCGTATAGTCAGGGTGCGGACCATCGTCAAATGTAATACCTACACCTGCATAGCTCAAGCGCCAAACAAAGGCACGCCCTGGTATCGCCATTTGCAAGATATTTTTTGCCAGACTACGCAACATTTCTATCACACGACTTCTCCGCCACTTCAATCAACACTTGGATATTTCTGGATGCTAATTTTTCCCAGGTGTAGTCTCTCACAGCCGTCTGCAAGGTTTTTACATCCCAATGCGCATCCAACACCCGCTGTATCGCGACTGACAGCGCTTGCGCATCGCCAGGCGCGACCAAGGGCAGCCCGGTACCCTCCAGCAGCGCCGGGACTCCACCCACCCGTGTCGCAATGACCGGCACTCCGCACGCCAAGGCCTCAACGACGACATTGGGAGTACCCTCATTATAGCTACTCAAACATAGGGCATTGGCAACATTTAGCCACTTAGGTATATCTATATGCGCTTGCGTACCTGCAAATAATGTCTTCTTTTGTATATTGTTCAGCAGCGCAAGTTTTTCCAGCAGCTCGCGTTGCGTACCGGTTCCTATAATAACCAGGCGATCATCCTCGCCCAATTTGCCGATTTTTTCCAATTCACCCCAGGCCTCCAGCAAAATCGGCAACCCCTTTATGGGCACTAAATTGCCTATAAACAATAAGACACGTCCATTAATCGGAAGGCTGAATGCATTGCGCAATGGCGTAGATTCACGCCAAGCGAATACCTGTGGATCATAACCCGCACAAGGTATTTCATGTACATGTCCATCATCTCTTGCAGTAAGCGCTTTTATCTTTTCAACCAGCGGTCGGCTCACACCGATCACCGCCGACGCAGCTCTCAGCGCCCAGCGTATTTGGCCGCGCAATAATTTTTTTTGCGCATAGACGTTGATATCGCTGCCATGCGCGGTGACGACATAGGGTAAACCCAAGAGTTTCGCCACCCATGCGAGCCCCACGCCGTCCGGAAAAGCGCAATGCACATGTACGATTAATTCCGGGTATTTTTGTTTTAATCTATATAAATGACGTATGATAGACAAGCCATACATAACCCCCGAAAATACTTCCATTTTCGGTATGACCCAATAGCGAGGATACACCGCGTGCAAATTTCCAAACCGGGCCGTGTGCGAAATCCCTTGCAACTCCTTCCAACGGTCTCCCACGAGCCAGTTTGGCGCCCAAGGTAATGGAGAAATGATCTTCCGAATAGTAACTACATTCATGCGATCAACTAAATTTTTGATGAAAATCGCCCGCATTGGATTTTTGCTATTGGGAAAATAGCCGGTCACCACCGCTATGTCTATCGCGCTTTTCACAACGGATGCCCTACGCGCAAATACACGGACATGCGACGCAACAACGCACCCGTACCGACAACCAAAAATATTTTTTTGTTACGCAAACTCACCGTACCGCCTCTACTATTTCGTCACCACGTGTATTTTCTCGTTCTTTAGATGACTGCATCTGCAACAACGCCACCGACGCGACACCCAACGCGCATAACGTGTAAAAACTCCAATCATGCACTTTCGCATCCAAAAGCGCTCTCAATAAAATCGAGTAAAGACTAATAATGACCGCCACACCTATTTTTTTAACACGGTTTTCCGTAACACCGCTGCACGCCAGCGACAATGTACGCCTTAAATTTTTTATATACAAAAAGAATAACAAAAACCCGACGAGCCCGGTACCGGTAAGGATTTCTATATAGGTATTATGCGAGTTTTTACCTCGATTATCTCCACTAACTTCACCATAGTCCTGCGCAAACTCATGAAATCTTCTGGAACCGACACCCAACAACGGATGTGCCAAAACCATATTCTTGCCTATGCCCCACAATTCATAGCGCGACGTTTTTGCATCTTCGCTTGTATATATATCCCCCTGATTTTCCGCGCGCTTGGCCCACTGATAGCCTACACCGGCAAAACCCACCGCCAGCATAATTACAATTAGAAATAACTTGCGTTGCCCGTTGTAGCCCATCAGTATCAACAATAATCCCTCTAAAACTAACGCCAACATACCTCCTCTCGACAGAGAAAGCATTATACCTGCAACACAAGCTAACATTCCAACAGACAAAAACAGTTTCTTTAAACCTTTCTCATCTTGCCGCAGCAGATAAACAAAGGGTAGAATTAAAATGATTACAAACGAATAATCGTTGTGATTTTCATACATCCCATAGGCCCCGGCCCTCCCGCCATGCGCCGACGGCAATCCCGCTAATACTGCATATATTCCATAGCCGACAATAAAAAACCCGCCACAGATCATTCCCCAAACGGCATTGATTAACGAAACCTCGTCCTTAATCAAATACACCAACACCACCACATAAATTGCATAGGCATACCAAAAATTAAACTCATCCAACATAGCGCTAAATCCACTGTAATATACGGATACGACCTGGATGAGTAAAAAAAACATTAAGTATACAAACGGCTTACTGCCAAAGGCCGAACTACGAGGATAGACCGCTGCCGACCTCATTGCCGCCAATAGCGCCACCACAGACAGGATAACCATCGGCTTCCATGGCGCCAACTCCGGCCAATATATTCCGGGCTGAAAAATATTGGAAAAACTATATAAAAACGCCAGCATTAGCCATCACCTAGTCGCATAATCCGTCATTACCCACAACAATCTATTCAATGAAGTAGACCTACCCACCCCGATGCGCCGTATCTCATATCGCTGATTGGCGTCTACGTATCCTTCCGTGGTCGCCAACGCCGCTTTGAAATGCCGGGCTACAAAGGCCGTATTTGCGCTGGAATAATCTTGTTTTTTTCCATTTGGATAACAAAATATTTCGGAACAATGACCGACATGCTGTAAAATATCCGCTCTACTGCTTAGCATTTCCAACTGCGCTTCGTCCCGATCTATTTTTGACAACAATGGATGATTTACGGTATGCGCACCGATACGATGCCCGGCTCTTTGCAGGGCCCTGGCCTGTTCCCAATTCATAAATGCGTAATTGCCATAAGGCTTGGCTTTTACCTGCGGATATAACAGTTCTATCTGTTTGAAATACTCCTCTACCGTAACATGTCCGACCGTTTTTAATTCTCGCTTAAATTCTTGTAAAGTCCTTTTCCTGGTTACGCTGTTATCCAACCGCACCGACTCCCCGGCAGGTGAAATAATTTCTGACAAATCGCTATAAATAACGTGTTCTAAGTAATCCGTCCACATCCAGCGCTCTCTTCCGATATAGCCGGTAGCAAGAAAAATGCTTGCCACCGCTTGATGTTCTTCAAGTATGGGAGCCGCCACTTCATAGTTATTCAAGAATCCGTCATCAAACGTAAGTGCCGCAATCGGTTCATTTATTTGGCTGCGGCCGGCATACATACTACGATCCAGCATCTCTTCCAGAGACACGATACGAAAATATTTTTTTATTTTCCGTAGCTGTTCCGAAAATTGCGTTTCAATAACATGTTTATCGAATCTACCATCTATCTCCGCGTCTTTGGTCACGCCGTGATACATTAGAATCACCGGCCTATAGCGCTTATACATGCGTACATAAGCGGGTCCGATAGTTGAATACATCAATTTTTTAAGTGGCCTGTGCATTGCGAGTCCGCTCAGCGGCTAAGGAATACAGTTCCTCATATTGCCTTACCATAGATACCATGCTATGCCTATCACGCACGTATGCCCGTCCGGCCTCTGCCGTGGCCTCGCGGAATCCACGCTCCTGAATATACCGCCCCAACGCATTCGCAAGCCCTACGACATCGCCGCTATCCACCATACAGCCATTGACCTGATCTTTGACGATTTCTAAATTACCCCCGACCTTGGTTACGACAACCGCACGTTTTGCCGCCATCGCCTCTAATAGGGTATTGGATATTCCTTCGTTTAGCGAAGTCAGCGCAAAAATATCCATGGCCGCCAAATAGGGGCGGATATCGTTTTGGAATCCTGCGAAATAATAACTTCCTGGTTTCAATAATTTCATGGCAAGCGCCTCAAGCGGTGCGCGCAGCGGCCCGTCTCCAACCAGCAAAAACGCGACATTGACGCCCTGTTTTTGTAAGCGCGCAACGCCTTCTATCAGCATCGCCTGATTTTTTACCTCCGCCAAGCGGCCTATACTTCCGACGACAAAATGGCCATCAGGCAGCCCTATCGACCGATCTTTTGCCGCCGACCGCGCAATCTCGAAAAACTCATCTCCGACACCGTTGTATATCACCGATATTGATTGTGGCGGTATTTTTACGTAAGTAATCAACTTACACTTTAGATCTTCCGACATGGTAAAAATCGCATTTGCCCTGCGGGATAACACACGCTGCAACAGCATGCGATGCCATTTGTCCGGAAAATCCCGGCCATGCTCACTATGAATCAATCCCTTTACCCCGGCGATTCTAGCCGCCACGGCGCCATAGAAAAACGCTTCCGGATTGCGTGTATGCACCACCGCCACATTCTCTTTCTTTAAAGATCTCGCTAAACGCCAAATCAATCCGGGATTATTTCCGCCTTTAAGCCCAAACGAGTATACCTTCACATCCGGATCGGCAATGCGTTGCGCAAACTCGCCTGCGACTTGAAGACAAAACACAACCGAGCGAAATTCGTTTTTATCTAACCGGTTAATCACATTGACTACGCCGTTTTCCAAGCCGCCTGCTTGCAGCGACAATACTACATGACCGACAACTATCGGGGAACGCATCATGACGCACCTTGGACAGGTAATCTACGCCTAACTTCTTGCCATATCGATTGAATTTCAGCTTTGGAAACTTCCGATAAAGCGAGCAAAAGCACCACATAGGTTATCAGGAAAACAATACCGCCCAATGCCAGTTCAAATAGCTTAGAGCCTACCATTGAGACGGACATCGACGCCAATACAACGCCTATTACCGCACTCGCCGCTACCCGGACAATCGTACGCAACGGTACCAATGTACGAAAATCGCACTTGAGCAGCCTTAGCGCAAAATACATATACAGTCCCGCCGATAAATAATTGGTTACAACCGTCGCCAACGCCGGACCGTAATATCCCACCGCCTTGACCAATATTATGCTGCTGATGATATTAAAACTCGCACTAACCATAACAATCTTCATCGTCAATTTTGTGTTGCCGAATACTTGAGGAAAAATACTCAACACCACCATATGCAAAGGCACCAGCAATAAATAAATTCTAAAAATGTCCACGCTGTCCTGATATTTATCGGTGAACATAAAGGTAATGAATGTCGAAGAGAACCCCATTAGAAATATAAAAATGGGCAGAATGATTAATGCGAGCTTACGCACCGCCGCGCGCCAGATCCGTATCATTTCTTCAAATTGACCGTTCTTCGCCAACGCTGGAAAGTCAGCCCGCAATACATTCGCCACCGATGCTTGAAAAATTACGTCCAACGGTATTTCCACCGCACCGACCGCATAGACCGCCATTTGGCTAGGCGTAAAATTAATAGATATCAAGAATTTATCTATGGTGCGCCCGATCAATCCAAGCAAGAACGACATCGCCAATGGAAGGCTATAAACCAGTTGCTCCTTAAACGTAAACAGCTTTAAAACACCGGCACCCAATGGCCACAAGTCATGCCGGATAACGATGGTATAGAAACAAAATCTGAAAACCGCATAGATCGCTAACGATATAACCAACCCTTGCAATCCAAAACCGGACACAAGCGGCAGCATCAGCAAAGCAACGCGAAATAACACCTCCGCGCTTTCAATTTTCACACCCAAACTGTAAAGATCTTTGGATATCAATAAATGTATAAAATATTCTGTCGCGACGAAAAATAACAAATATATACTGTAGTACTCCAAATACCCGGACAACGCCGAATTATTCATATTATCGGCGATGACATCGCGTGCGAAATAAACGATCACGGCGGTGACCAAACCGGACGCCAAAAATAACAATGCCACTTGCAATACAAACGCGCGTTGGCGAGGCTCGCCCGCGTATTGTTTGTAGTAATAATAGATTGACGCAGGAAAACCTAACGTCATAACCCCGACTGAGAGCGACCCGATGAGCAATAATTGCTGGTAGGTGCCATATTCGTCTTTACTTAACAGTCTTACTAACGCGACCGGCAACAAGAATCCAACGGCATACTTAAACAGGTTTAAAGCGATCAATAAACCCGCCTTTTGCGTAAGACTCGCCACGAGTTAACGAGCCCCTTCTGTGTATTGAGCGATATCCACCGTAGCAATTGCATTGCGCGCCGATTCGGATTCCAATACGCCGCGAACTGTAGTAAATGAAAAATCTTTGAGCAATCGGTCTAATTTTAACTGACATGTATCCAGATTTTGGTAATGACGAAAACGCGACAACAGGCTCGCCTTTATTCTAGGCTGATGAACATCGACTTCCCAAGGATGCAAATAGAATATAAAGGGGCGTTGCTCTTGATTATTTATTTTTCCCAAACCGGTGCGTGTCAAGAAATACGGAAACAGGCGAAAATATCCGCCCCCCGCAACCGGGAGATTAAGTCCCGCCACCTTTGAAGTGGAAAGCGGAAACTCCATAATCGCCGCGCCGGATTCCAGTGTCAAACGATGCGGAAAACGCGGGGCGCTATAAATTCCATAGCGATCATGCTTGACGGGAAATACGCTGGAATCATAGCTGAACCCCAGCTCTGCCAACACCTGTAACGCCCATAATGATTTACGTGTAATCGAATAACTTGCCGCTCGGTAACCGATGACCGGTTTGCCGATGGTATCTTCCAGCAGCTTCTTGGAACGAATTGTCTCCTCGCGAAACACCGCCTGGGATTGGTTATATACCAACCGGTGCGAATATCCATGCGACGCGACTTCATGACCTGAATCGGCGATGCGCCGCACCATTCCGGGATTTCTTTCCGCCACCCACCCCAACACAAAAAAGGTACCGCGAATATTATTTTTATTTAACATTTCCAATATAACGTCGGTATTTCGTTCCACCCGTGACGGCAAGGCCGCCCATTGCGCGGGCGATATCACTTTCTCAAAGGCGCTAACGTGATAGTAATCCTCCACGTCCAGTGTGAAGGCGTTGCATATTTTCTGCGTTTGCATAGCCTTATTGATCCTCATCCGCAGCGGTAAGAAACCACGCTTCGCTACCGGATAAAATATTTCGCAAAGGCGCGTCCCCCGCAGTAAAATAATATATTTCACGATTTTCTCGCGCTAATAATCCGGCACTCTTCGAAAAAATCAATTGTTGCGGCGTTTCCAGCATTTCCACATGCATTGATGTCACCGTGCGCTTTTTCGCCTCTCGAATCAGCGCCAATAGCGCTACGGCGGTCTTGTCTTGATTCACGAATAGATCATCTACGTGCATTACATCTTGGCTTGTATGCACCACGGCATACCCTTCGAATAGATTTTTTGGCCCAAAAATTCCCATCAATTCATAGTTCTCGCTCGGGTTTTTGGCGTAGCGGTGGTGCAGAAACAGCGAATCTCTTAGCCCATGTACCGCAGCCTGATGGATGCGCGACATCGGCCACAACTCGATATTGGCGTCGTTCCAATTAAATTTTACACACTCCAGCCCCTGCCGCTTTTTTAATAAAAAATCCACCGCTAACACTAGATTCGCTATAGGCGCCAGTACGGCGGCGATGCTGGTATGAAAGCGTGCTTTGAGTTTTTGTTTGGCGTTTACAATACGCGTAAAGCGCACCATACGCCCAAGAGGCATATATCCTAAACGTCGAAATAGCGGCTTGGCGTTTGCATTTGGAAAACCGTAAATCAGGTCGTAGCGACGGCCACCGTCTTCAACCACGCTTTTTTGCAACAACATCGCGGGAAACAAGGTACGATGTTGTTTATCCACCACTAAATCACTCAACACGGCCGCTTTAACAACGCGACCCGGCACCATAAATCGGCGCGGCACCAATCCGCAGGCCCCGACTGGGGTCGATTGCGTGCTTACGTATAGCAGATAAATATCGCCAGGCTGTTCGGCTTCTTCTCCATAGAGCCACTGATATTTTTTATGCAAGTCGATGCCGGCACCGAGGTTTCCGCGCCACAACGCCACTACCGCCTCTTGCACAAGCCGTGGATTTGCACGCTCAACTCTATAAGGTGGAGTCGTCATTACGTTTTCTAGTGAGGAATCTGTACGGGTTCGACCAATACGCCCGGTCTGTGCAGATACGCGGTGGTGCGCCGTTTAGCGATAATATCCTGATATACGTGTTCCGCTTGCATATCGCTTATCCCTAACATTACGGCCAATTCGTCCGCGCGCCGGCCGTTATTCAACGCCCACAGGGCGACATCCATCTCATGATAAGGCAACGCATAATAGAACTCATCCTGCCCTTGCGCCAAACTATAGGTATCGGTGGTGGGAGTGGCGTTCACTATGGATTCCGGCAATCCAAAATATCTCGCCATATCATATACATGGGTCTTATAAAGATGGGCGATGGGTTTAACGTCCGCCGCACCATCGCCGTTCTTAACGAAAAAACCTTGATCATATTCCACACGATTGGGCGTACCCACCACGGCGTAGTTCAAACGATCCGCATGAAAATACTCAACGGTCTTACGTATCCGTTGCTTATAATTTGTCGCCGCCACAATTTGCAAATATTCCTTCAACGCGAGCGTTTTTTCTTGCAATTCTCCCGCCTCGGTCTGCACCACCAATTTGAAGTGGTTGTAGCGGCCCTCCAAGCCGCCTGCGATGACTATTTTATATTTCCATGCCGGTTTGTAATCCGGGAACGTCGCGCGTACCGCCTCATCGCGCCAGCGATAACAACCTATCGCCTCTAACGTAGGCGCAATATCGTGGACTTCGTATTCTATGCCAAGGTGTTCGGCCAATAGTTTAGCCTGTGTTGCGCTGGCGCCGGAAGAATCCCGCTCGGGTAATAAGAGGCCGTAAACTTTATCGGCCCCTAAGGCCTTGACCGCCAATGCCGCACTCACCGAGCTGTCTATACCACCCGACATCGCGACGACCGCGCCTCTGCGGCGCAATTCGCGCCCGACGATTTCTCTAAATCGAGTCGCTATTTTTTCAGCCTCTAACGCCAAATCCAGCGTAAAAAATTGATTGATATTGACCTTTTTTCCGCTCATAAGCCTTCCTTTTGTTTGTTCACTAATAACGCGCGTCTGACCTTACCGGTTGCCGTCTTCGGTAAGGCATCCCTAAATTCGACAATCTTCGGCACTTTATATGCCGGCAATCGTCGCCGGCAATAGGCCTGAATCGCTCGTTGTTCTATACTGCAATTGGATTTCACAACCACCGCCACCTTGATCACTTCGCCCAATATGTCATCCGCCACGCCTACCGCCGCGACCTCGGCAATCTCAGGCATTTCCAATATGACCTCTTCGATTTCCAATGGACTCACCCGAAACGCGCCCGTCTTGATGATTTCGGAACTACGACCATGAATAAATATATATCCATCCCCATCCATGTACGCTAAATCGCCGGTCCTCAACCAACCGCCGACAATCACCGTTTGGGTCACTTCCGCATTTCGCCAATAGCCCAACATGATATTGTCACCCCGCGCGTATATTTCGCCTTTTTCCCCGGCGCCCAATTTCAAACCTTGCTCGTCGCGGATTTCCAAACATACGCCAGGAATCGCTTTACCTGCGGAACCCAGCTTTTCATCTAAACGTTCTGGCGGTAAATAGGCTAATCGCGCAGTCGCCTCTGTTTGGCCGTACATGACGATTAATTTGATTTTCGGAATGGCGGCCCGCAAACGTTCGATGTGCGTTACCGGCATGCTCCCACCCGCCTGGGTCATGTACCGAACACTGGATAAATCGTAGGCGTGCAAATCCACGCGATTCATCAGCAGCGCAAACGTAGACGGTACACCTGCAAACCCGGTAACACACGCCCGCGCCATAGCATCCATCACTTGATGCGGATACGCGAGGCTGTTTTCTAAAAATATCGTGCCGCCGGCCGTCAGGTGCGTATGCAATACCGAGTTGCCGTAGGAATAGAAAAAAGGCAGCACATTCATGATGCTATCGCGCGCGGATAATTCGAGATACTCAATTATCGACGCGGTATTCGCCGTCAAATTAGCGTGCGATAAGGTTACGCCCTTAGGTGCGCCGGTGGTGCCCGAAGTATAAATGATCGCCGCCGGCGCTTGCGCCGCGCATACTGCAATCCGCTCCAACGGCGTTTCATCTAATACATTTTGCCAATTCCACGCCGCGTATTGTTTATGCGCTTCATTCCGCGTATGTAGGGTATCAACCGTCACGACTCTAACATCGATAAGTCGCTCGAAGAGCTCCGTGATATTGGCGTAGGCCAAATCGACAAATAGGATACTCGCTTCACTGTGCCTTACCCAAGTCAATACATCCGTCACCGATGCCTGCGTATTGAGCGCGACCGAAATTCCGCCGGCCATCCATACGCCATAGTAAGCGGCGATATATTCAGGGGAGTTTTGCACCAACAACGCAACGCGGTCGCCTTGCGCCATACCCGCATGTCGTAAAAACCCCGCGACCTTTTGAGCCGTTTCAAAAAGTTCGCGATAACTAAGTTGTCGCCCGCGATAAACTATGGCCGCCTTGTCGCCATGCGTACTGGCGCTATGTAAAAAGCGCTGCGGCAAAAGTTGGGAATTAGACACGAGCTCCACTACCCGGCCTTTTTTCGCGCGACGAATTTCACGATACGCGTCACACTATCCAAATTCTCCGGGATCATTTCCTCGTCGGAAATTTTTACCCCAAACTGGTCTTCAATGAAGAAGATCAGCTCCATTATGCCCGTCGAATCTATTATCCCTTTTGCCAAAAAAGAATCATCGGGATTGATCAAACTGCGATCATCCGAAAATAAAAAATTCTGTAAAATGTAGTCTACAATCATATTCTGCGTTGACATTTTGCTTTATCTCCTTACAATAATAACAATGCTTTAAAAAAATCCAACTTATGACCGCAACAGAAAATCAAACCACCTGCTGTTTTTTGACAAATAGCGTGTGCCATATTTGCGTGGACAAAACCGCTATAAACGACATATTGTCTTTATAGCCCGGATTAGACATGCGTTGCACCTTATCCACCAATCGCTTTACCTTGGCCGCGTCAAAATAGCCGTATTCGTTGATTGATCGGGCGCTTAGCAGTTCATGTACATAGCCAGGTGTGCCGCCGCGAAAAAACGCTGGCGCATCAGGCGCTCGATACGGCTGTTTGTGCCGCGCCGTAATCGCCTCCGGTAACAAATCTTGCGTGGCCGCCTTTAACAAATATTTTTCATTTAACACCTTCATTTTCAGGCGCGGCGGTAAGCGATTCGCAAACTCGATGACGCGATGATCCAAAAACGGGAATCGTCCCTCCACTGAGGAGGCCATCAACATCCGATCCCCTTGAGAACTCAAGAGGTACCCGCTCAACAAGGTTTTGGCCTCGATAAATTGGCCGCGATTAAACGCGGACCAACGCGAGTTCTCGTTTGGCATCATCCCGTCCAATGCCTTGGTCGCGGAAATTTTTATGCGCTCTTTAAAGGTCGCTGAAAAAAACTCTTTAGTCTTGCCGGTCGTTTCCCAGCGCGGTAAATGTGAAAAAAACGGCTGCTGAGGATTGTCTAAGCCTATGCCAAAAAAGGCCTGCAAATACGCTCGCCCGGTGCCTTGGTTCAAATCAAGATAAGGATATAACCGCTTTAACAAAGATGCGCGCCGTGTTGACTGCGGAAATTTCGCCCAAAATTGCCGAATTTTATTTTCTTTAAAAATATCGTACCCCCCCAAGGCCTCATCGGCGCCCTCTCCGGTTAATACCACTTTATATCCTTGTTCGCGCGCCAACCGCGACAACATGCGCATCGGCACAGGGGCGGTGCGCAATAAGGGCGACTCGGTATGCCATATCGCAGACGGAAATTCGCGCGCGATATCGGCATCGCTACACCGAATATGGCTGTGCTCCGCTCCCAAGTGTTTGATCATTATTTGTTGATATGCGGTCTCGTCTAAGCCCGCATCTTCAAAACCTATAGAAAACGTGCGTAACGGCACGTCACTGTATTTTTTTATCAACGCCGCCGTTACCGACGAATCCAATCCACCCGATAGATAAGCG
Source organism: Gammaproteobacteria bacterium (assembly GCA_919902765.1). Lineage (GTDB taxonomy): Bacteria > Pseudomonadota > Gammaproteobacteria > S012-40 > S012-40 > CAKKRP01. Next base: position 50,776 of record CAKKRP010000116.1, read on the forward strand.
CCTACCGCGACATCCGACCGCAATCGCAATCGTGTGGCATCTATTAATAACTCGCGCAACTCACCCGCTAATTGCCGCTCTGACCCAGCGAGATAATCGCCCTCGGCGGGATAACGCCACTGCCAATAGGCATATGCCTTGACCTGACCGCTCATATCTATCTCCAAGAGATGGCCCGGAGACACTTCATAGATATTTTCGAATACGGTGTTTGGGCTCACCGGGGCCCATAGCGTCATCAGTTGATCCAAGCCGTGCGCATTTAAGCGTGCGTCCACGCCATGTACTCGCAACAAGGCCTTAATTTCCGACGCAAACGCGAATCGCCCGCCGATCTGAGTATAAAATAGGGGTGCGATTCCGGCATGATCGCGCACCAACAATAATTTGCTTGCTTTGGAATCCCACAAAGCGATGGCGAATTGCCCCACTAGTTCAGCAACGAAATTATTGCCGAGATCTTCATATAGGTGTACCAGCACTTCAGTGTCGGATCGGGTATAAAAGCGATGCCCGCGCGCCTCAAGTGCGCGCCGCAATTCGATATAATTATAAATTTCACCGTTAAAAACCACCCATACGCTTTTATCTTCGTTGTGTATGGGTTGGGCGCCACCGGCAAGATCGATAATGCTTAGCCGCGCATGACCTAAGGCGATCGGACCGTCAATGTAATGCCCCTTACCGTCCGGTCCGCGGTGGGAGATTTCATTCAGCATTGCATCAATGTTGTCGCGACTATGCGGTATACCGTGAGCACCATGGTTAAATATCCCGACAATTCCACACATATTTGTCTAGCCGCCTGTCACGGTCATTTCAAGCATGTAAATCGCATTGTAAATATCGCGCAATTGAGCATAATCTCGATTATAAAAATTGGCTTTGACCTTTAGAGTCACAGATTTGGCGGCCAAATAACCTAAACCCAGCGTCGCACTCGTATAAGTTCCTGCAATTAATTCTAAGTTGGAAATGTTGTAATCTATACGCACCGTTGAATCGGCGACGAATCGCGCACTCATCCGATATGATATTTCGGCTTGCATATATCTCAGCACATCTTGATCAAGACCGAGTGCATAGCCCCGCTTATCTTGGGTTGCGGTAAGTTGCGCTCGCGTACGCGTTGTATCGTATACAGTGCGTAGATTGAGCCGACGCGAGATATGCGGCCCACGCAGAATTAAAGCAATATCTTCCTGAGTAACGATTACTGTACTCACCGGTGCAGTATCGACGACCCTTTCGGCATATTCACCGCTCATAGCGAGGCCGTGCATTCGATACGATATAGCGCCACGATAGGTAGCGCCGAAATTCCGCTGTCCGGCTGCGAATTGCATATCCAGTAACAATGTCGGCTTGATGCGCGTACCCGCCAGCCAGTAGGCCTGCGGAACGCCACGGCCGATACTGAGGTTGGGAATCCGGTTGTATTCCAGTCCGCCGGTGAGATCCGCCTCCACCAATCGACTCAGACTAAAACGATAATTGATACCCAAATCGCGATACTGGCTGTCCCCGCGATCACGAAAACCGGTATCTCGCCAGTGCACATGGCCCTCCCATGTCGCCTGACCCGGTTCGGCATTTTTACTCGTCATTGCCGCCAAATACCGATTGGAATCGAAATCCCCCCGATCCGCGCCGCGCACTCGCGCGATTTCTCTCGTATACTGGAATTCGGTACGTGATCGCGCCCCGTTTAATACGACTGCGGGCGCCAAAGAAAAATTCCAAACATCTCTACGTTGATCGCTAAACTGAAAGCGATTTTGTTCGATCAAAGGATCGTAATTTATAGATCGTTGAGCTAATGACCCGCGTATATCCATGAATGCGGTATTAGGCAATGCCTGCAATCGAGTCATACCGCGCGCCTGATAAACATTTTGGTGTTCGCCTTGGTTATAACGAAAATACTGTAAAATTCCATCAAAATCACCGGCAATATGCGCACCGGTCAAGCGCGCCGCCAACTGTGGCGATATTGTGGCGCCCTGTGCGGCCTCGTTGGACGAACTGCGCGTAGCGGGGTTTATATCATCGATATAGAGGTAACCTACAGATACCGCTGGCGCGGCGGAAAGCTCAACGGGATAAGCGGTACGGCAAATCAGTATTAAACTCAAGAACCCTAGCGTACGGAGGATAGAATACCTACGCGTACTCACACTAGCTATCGACACCGTAGTTGCCATAATATCCAACGCTGCGGGCACGCTCCGCCTTATTTAACACCATAGAAACATTACGACTCTTATCCAGCATCGCTAACGCATCTTTCAATGTACTTTTTTCCGTACGATTAGCTTCGACGACCACCACCACTTGTCCAGCCAAGTTAGCTAACACGCCTGCCTCGCTTGTTTGCAACAACGGGGGGGCGTCAAAAATTATAATGCGATCGGAATAGCGTGCCGCCAACTCATCCACCAGCGAGCTCATCCTACCACTTGCCAACAACTCGGCGGTGCGCCGTTCTTTGCGTCCCGCCGGCAATATGGATAAATTGGGTATACTTGTTTTTAAAAAATAGTTCGCGATATCCTGGCTGTCACCCAACAAATAATCGACCAAACCTTGATTCGCGTCTATTCCTAAATAGGAAGTAATAGAGGGTTTTATAACATCCGCATCCACCAGCAATACCGTACGATCAAGCTCTAACGTCATGCTCAACGCCAAATTAATGCTGGTGTATGTTTTGCCCTCGCCCGCAATGCTGCTGGTCACCATCACCACGTTACGACGTGCGCCGGATATGCGCTCGTGTTCTTGACCAAACGCATTGCGTAGAATAGGGCGCTTTATGCGCCGGTATTCTTCCAACAACGGATCATGCACCACCTCCGGCACTAATAAATTCATCGCCTTAAAACGCGCGAAATCGAGCTCGATGGGCGTGCGACGTGACTGGACTCCCCCAACCGTAGGGTTTTTGACTAATGCGCCATCGCCATTTTCCGCAGACGTGGTTTGGGCAAGCTGCAACTTTTGCATCGCCTTTTCTATTGTACCCATGCCACCGACCTCCAAACCGCCGCCGTTAAAATATCTGCGCGATTATCAACGCGAGATAAGTTGTGCCTAAACTTGTCATCGATAAAAACCAAAGCAAACCGTCATATTTCGCCCAGCCTTTTTTAGCGGATTCACGCACCTTCCCAACGGCGCCCAACACCGGAAAAGGAAACGACGTGCGCAATGCCGCGATAGAGGAAAACGTCGGCTTTATTTGGCGAAACAATACCACTCCGCCTACTCCGCCCGCCAAACCGAGCAGCAATACCGCCGTCAACAATAATGGGCGATTGGGTCCCAAGGGTATCGCCGGAACGCGTGGGGGTTCTATAATTTTAAATTGCACCTCGTTCTTGTTGGCGTCAGCCTCGCGCGATAAGCGCGCCGATTCACGTCTCGCCACCAACGCCTCATAGTTTTGCTTATTGATATTGTAGTCGCGATCCAGTGACGCCAATTCCGCCTCGACCTTCGGCACCGTTTCCACCATTTGTTTGAGGCTCAACATCTCGCGTTCATATTCCATGACGCGCACACGCAACCCTGCGACTTCCGCTTCCGATCTGCCAAGATCTATTTTCAATTCCTGATAGACCGGATTGCTTTGTTTAATCTCTTCGCTCTTACGTGAATCCGACCCGGTACGAACGGCGTCGGCGGCTTTTTGCCGGCGCAACTCACGCAATGATTCTTTTACCGACACAACGTTAGGATGCTGGTCGGTATACTTCAACAACAACTCATCCAATTTGGATTCAAGATTGATAATGCGGGCATCTAAGGGGTCTGTTACCACCGCACGGGTATTGCCAGGCGCAACACCGACAAACTCTTCTTGCCCGAACAATTGACGCTTTAAGGCGTCGCGTTTATTAATCGCCTCATTGAGCGCCAATTCGGCGGTGTGCCAATTGGTTTTCGCTTGATCCATGCGCGCAAAATAACCACCGGCTTGAGTGGGCAACAAACCGATATTTTTTTGTTTAAACTCCTTTAAGCGGGTTTCAGCCTGAACAAGTTTTTCTTCGTATTCCTTAATCTGATCGGTTAAAAACTGTTGCGTCAAATCGGTATCCGAGCGGCTAGCGCCCAAACTGGTTTCTACAAAAATATTCAGCAACACTTGTACTACCTTGTACGCGATTTTTGGATCCGAATTGGTGAACCCTATAGTATAAATCCCTTCGCGCACATCCCCGGAAATATCGATTTTTTGACCCAAATCGCGAATTATTTTTTCTAAGCGTTCTTGATCTGTAGCCAACAAATCCAAATCCGTTTCATGTACGACTTTTTCAAGATTAGGGCGGCTCAGCAAGGTACGGCGCGTTACATATGCGAACTGCTGAGTAACTTCCGCATCCACCGCCAATCCCTGCAACAAAGGACGTAACATAGTTTTAGTGTCTACGTAGACACGAGTGCGCGCTTCATATTTATAGGGTAACAACAATGCGACCGGCCATCCTACAGAGCAAATTGCAATCGCGACAATTAAAACCAACCAACGTTTACGCCAAATTGCGCGCAGGAGATCCACTGCCAGAATTAGGCTGTCATGTACTGAATTTGCAGGCGCATTCGTTTGCATAAGCTGTTAAAACCAAGACTCCGGTACGATTACGATATCCCCGGGAGCGATCTCTATATTTTTCGTAATGTCGCCATGACGCACCAAATCATTCAAATGCACTTCTATTTCGGTTTGTGCTAAACCGGCACTCCGCACTAGCTTAGTGCGATTGCCCGCCGCGAACTCGCTCAAACCACCGGCTACGATGATTACATCCAACAAGGTCATTTTTTCTCGATATTGAATTATTTGTGGACGCAACACCGCCCCGACCACACGCACCTGCTGGCTATAGGAACCGCCAAACGCGGTCACAATAACCGTTACCTTAGGCTCTTTAATGTAGGTGGCTAGGATTTTTTCTATATTACGCGCGAGCTCGAAAGGCGTCTTGCCGCTGGCCTGTATATCTTCCACCAACGGTAACGACAATCTGCCATCCGGACGCACAGGTACCGTACCGGAAAGCTCGGTATTGTGCCACACGAACACTTGTAACGTGTCGCCCGCCCCAATGAGATAGCCCGGTGTTCCTTTAGGCAGCCCCGGCTCTTTAGGATGCTCAGCGACGACGCAAGGAAACGGAACAAATTCGCAATCATTTGAAGCGCCTATGGCTGATCGAGACAAGCAGCCGCTGACCAAAAGGAGGCACACAAGCGCATAGGCCTGGTAATGACTTCGGGTGTACATGTTGTTTTATATCCCAACCAATTCGAGGTAATGTGGTTCAATATGGCACGTGCCTAGTGTAACAAATTAACCTTATTTTTTCCAGCCTTCTTGATTTGGGCTGACGATCCTAATAATATCCGCTAAACACCGTAGGTACATGCCGGTGTAGCGGTATGTATTACCCTCTCCTTAGACGGCCGTACATGCCTATAACGAATGGCTTTATCGAATTATATTTTCTTGGTAAAGAAGCCTATTTTTCCATAAATTACAGGCATATATACTCATCAATATAAGCCATACTACAACCAGGCCAATAATGCGGCCATATTTTGTCGCTACAACACCACAGTGTCGATTCATTTTACATTAATTCGAGCATGTATTCGACACCTGTTTTTATGTTATATTACAAATACTTACATAACTACACATAGTTCGCGATCATGACCGGCGCTGGGTGCTGGGAACGGTGCCCGCAAGCTCATTTGGGTTTGAGTTCATACTTGTTCAATAAATCGTAAAGCGTGGGGCGGCTTACCCCTAGTAAATCGGCCGTTTTTGCGACATTGCCGCTGGTATATTCCAAAGCGCGCATTATCGCGCCGGACTCCGCCGTTTCGCGCACTTGACGCAAATTAAAGGGCAAATCATTCTGCATCTGCGGGGTCAGCTCCATTTCGTCGGGCGTGATACGCGTACCTTCGGCCATGATTAAGGCGCGCTTGACACGATTTTCCAGTTCGCGGACGTTGCCCGGCCAGTTGTACGCGTCTATCGCGGCCAAGGCGTCCTGCGTATACCCTCTGATATTCGTGCGGCCTAACACCGTCGTAAAACGCTCTAAAAACGCCTTGGCTAACAACACCGCGTCCCCGGCGCGCTCACGTAACGCCGGTATGATAATGGTAATTTCACTCAAGCGATAATAGAGATCTTCACGGAACACGCCGCTTTTGATCAAGGCCTGCAGATCGCGATGTGTGGCGCATACTACGCGCACATTGACCTGAATTTCTTCGCGTCCGCCGACGCGCTCGATGACACGCTCTTGCAAAAAACGTAATAATTTGGCCTGCAAGGACATCGGCAAATCGCCGATTTCATCGAGAAATAACGTGCCCTGGTGGGCCACTTCGATCTTTCCTAAGGTCTGCTTCGCCGCCCCGGTAAAGGCGCCTTTTTCGTAACCGAACAACTCGCTTTCGAGCAGATTTTCCGGGATCGCCGCACAATTAATCGCAATGAAACGCTGAGCATGGCGCGGGCTCAGCTCATGCAGCGCACGCGCGAGTAATTCCTTGCCGGTACCGCTTTCTCCGAGCAACAATGTCGAGGCGTCCGTGGGTGCGACTTTTTCTATGGTGCGACATATTTTTTGCATGGGCTCGGCGTTGGTGATAATTCCATTAAATGTCGCGTTGCCATGTTGATTTGTCAGGCGCTTGTTTTCTTCCTCAAGTTCATGCACGCGATAGGCGCGATTTACAATGAATTTGAGCACTTCTCCCTCTAACGGTTTTATATAAAAGTCGTACGCCCCCAGGCCAATGGCACGCACCGTCGCCTCTCTATCTTCATCGCCGGTCACCACCACGACCTTTGTTTGCGGCGCCAGCGAAAGTATGTCTTGCAGCGTTTGCAGGCCGACGGAAACGCCGCCCGGGTCGGGCGGCAGCCCAACATCTAAGGTCACCACTTGCGGCTCGACACGACGCACTTGCGCCAATGCGCTGTCATGATCATCGGCGACAGTCACATCATAATCTTCAAAGCACAAACGCAATTGATTTTGCAATCCGATATCATCTTCGACTATGAGCAAAGTGCCGCGTTTATAGGTGGCCATTATCAATCGGCCTTGGCAATGCCACGTGACAAACGACAATTAAAATGATTCATGCTCCATAACCCCTAATCACTCATTTATCGACAGCGCATGTACGTATGTCCAACCGATTTTCCTCTTCCATCCCCCTCTGTGAAACGCGAATTTTTTAGATCATGCATAACGTAGGCCGAAAGCCTAAGCCGCACGCACCAAGGGCATCAAGATTGAAAGATAATGACACTCGAGGGAATCTCTAATATGCTTTGCAAACGACTGATGTTCTTAAGGCGCAAACGCCTTGCGCCACAACGAGGGACGGGAAAAACAGAAATTATAGGACGTATCCGCAGCAAATCGGGACACCTGCTATGCGCTGATCGACACAGTATTATAGGACACCGGACGATTAACGCGCGCCCTTCCCCCAGAGTATCACCTCAGCGGTTTGTAACAAAATAAGCAAATCTAAAAACAAGCTATAATTTTTTACATAGTACAAATCGTATTCCAATTTTCCCATCGCGTCTTTATCGGACGCGCCATAAGGAAAACAAATCTGCGCCCAACCTGTAAGGCCGGGTTTTACACGGTGCCTGTCCGCATAATAGGGAATTTTTTCTGAAAACCGCTCGACAAATTCCGGGCGTTCCGGGCGCGGACCCACAAAGCTCATATCGCCTTTTAAGACGGTAAACAACTGCGGCAATTCATCTATGCGCGTCTTGCGCAATAAGCGCCCCACGCGCGTGATGCGTGGATCGTTGTGGGTGGCGAATTGCGCGCCGTGTTTTTCTGCATCGACACGCATGCTACGAAACTTTAAGATGCGGAACAGTTTCCATTTATCGCCTACCCGCACCTGCCCATAAAAAATCGGCCCTGGATCATCAATAACGATCACTATCATCGCCAACACCATGAAGGGGGCGGCGAAAATCAATAAAATCGAGCTGACCGCGATATCGAATATGCGTTTGGTAATACGCCGCGCCAAGGTGTGCGCGAACCCATCGGAAAAAATAAACCAGCTCGGATGCAGAATGTCCAACTTGATCCGCCCCAGTTGTCGTTCAAAAAACGTCAATAAATCAATAACATCCACGCCACTGAGTTTGCAATCCAAAAGCTGCTCAGTAGGAAATGCGCGACGCCGGTCATCGACTGCGACCACGATTTCGTCTACATCATTGGATTGCATGTAATCCACCAACGGAATATCCAAATGCAATATCTTTTCGGTCGGCACTTGTACGGGCTCATCCGACATCTGGATATAACCCAGAATCCTAAACCCATGACGATCCGCTTTGCGTTTGAATTGCTCTAACATGGCGGCCTTGACGCCCGTGCCCAAGACCACGATATTCCGCTTTAGACTTTCTTGATTCACCCAATGCGCAAAACCCCAACGAAACAGAATAACGGTGGCAATTGAAATCAACATGGCAATACCGAAGATGCCACGCCCAAAAAATACCGCATCGGGAAACAAATAAAAGAGCAAGCTCGCCGCCACTGTGGCCAATAACGAGGCGATGGCGACACGCAACAACATGCCCACCACGCCTTCGCGCAGGTGGCGTTGATATAACCCGCAGGCCGTCATGGCGCTGATCATCACGAATGTGAAAATCGCGGCTTTCAACCACACCGGCTGTATCGCATGTGGGTCACTCGGGTCGTGGTACTCCCAGCCAAAGCGCGCTATCGCGCCCATATAAACGCTCGAAAAAAACATCAGCGCTTCTAATAACGCCAATAATATCAATGCTTTAGGAATATAGTGTTTAAATACGCGTAGCATGCTATTCCAATCTAATTCATTTCATACACGGGGTTTGACCCCCACAAAAACGTTCAACCATCCTCCGCGCGGGCGAAAATCTATACCGCCCAACGTAAAAACGCGCGATAGCGCGCACCATACCGTAAGTTTGGCGTTTAAAGAAGACTATATCCACGGAATATTCGTAAGATAGCGCGTATGCTATCGTAAGACAACGCTTATAGGGAGTTTTTACAGGGCTGTCCCATTAAATTGTAGTTGACAGTGTTCTAATTGTATGTTTTTTT
>CAKKRP010000117.1 GCA_919902765.1 Gammaproteobacteria bacterium
AACGACGACAACTACGCACTCGCTGCTTAATACCCAGTAGGGTGCCGTCTGACTGAGTCTGTGCTTGTGCACTCAGACCCAGGCGTCGACTCACACAAGCTCGCGATGAAGCCCGGCCGGGGTGGATTCGCTAAAACTCATCCGGCCTCGCCTGTTATGTTCCCTGCCTGTCGGGTAATACCAGGTTAAATCCAATGACGGGATACGCATGTAGAGCCGAGGGCGGAGGGCTTGCGGACGCGGGTTCGATTCCCGCCGCCTCCACCATTTCAACTTCCAACAACATCCAGAAACATCTTAGAACCCGCGTAACAGCGGGTTTTTTATATCCAACCATGTGCAACCAACAAGATATAAAACGCAGAAATTACAACGCAATCGTTCAACCTGTCGTGTCGGAGTTGTTCTTCAACCCAACCTGCGGACTACAAGCCCAACACCTCGCCAACCGAAGTCGCCACCTTGTAATTCACACCTTCCAGCGCGCCAAAATGCGCCTTAGCACATTTTATTTTTAGATTTTCTTCCAGGCGGCGTTTATCGTTGTCGTGGGTGGATTTTGTTTCGCGGATTAAATAGAGTTTTTTATCGCCCTGCAACACCACCGCCCAGTCCGGGTTATAGTCACCCACTGGAGTTGTCACTTTGAACCAGCGCGGTAGTTTGCAGAAAAAAAGAACATTGTCGGCCTCGTCGAGTTTTCGCGCGACCTCGTGTTCTATGCTCGATCCCCATTCTATATAGTCGTAGGGCGTACGCACGTCGTCGTCTGCATTCGCATATTGTATTTTGTATAGCTTATCCAGGTAGGCTTCCAGTTCCGGCTGATTGAACAAGGCCATTTCATAATATTCTTGATCAAGTTTCTCGTAGCGAATACCGTCCACCAACAGTTCACTCAACGCGCTATGTATCCGCTTGGCCACTTCCGTCATAAATGCCTGCGGATTCAGCTTGAACTCGTTCAAGCGCCCGCATCGTTTAAGTATTTCCAATAAAGTGCCGCGTGTCAGTTCTGTGGACTGTTGTAGCCAGCTTATGATATCGGGCAATACAGAATGAGAATTCACATACTGCGCCCGTGAACTTTGCACTTGCCGTTCTTCTTCAAAACCCGCGTCGGTAATTTTGGCGTAATGCGTGGAGCTGATAATGGAAACTGGGTTGATATCCGCCATTTCCTTAATTTTTTTCACCGCCTTTTCGATAAGTTCCGCAGTTGAGAACTCAATATGGTAACGCGTTTTGTGTTTGATCTTTTCCCACAATACCTGAAAATCCGGGTTCAATTCGACGCGTTTGTTGTAAGTGATGGGCTGTTTGTTGCGACTATCGACCACGCGACCTTTAAACAAATAACTAATCAATTTGTCGGCGATGGCGTGGCGTAGCGAGGAAAACTCCTCGGGCACGTCTAGCGTGAAGCCTTTTTCCAGGGGGTTGAATGCATCGCTAATATCACCTTGTTCGTTCAAGTAGCCGCGATCCTGTAAGGCCTGCCACAGTTGTTCGGATTGCTCTTGGCTCAGCGGCGGTTGATTGTCCATCGCCAAGGTGGCAAACGCGATTTTCGGTACGCGCCCGAATTTAAAACCGCCGCCTATGTCTTTTTCAATTTCCGCTTGTAACTGGCGGGCGTAATGCTCGAAGGATTCGCTGGCGACCACCGTCAATCGGTTAATCGCCGGGTCGTAGATGCGGTCGCCGTTGGCGTCCACCGGCAGACGCAAGCCCCGGCCCAAGGTTTGACGGCGCTCGCGCTCGGTGCCGAGTTCACGCAGGCTGCAAATTTGGAACACGTTGGGATTATCCCAGCCTTCTTTCAGCGCCGAGTGGCTGAAAATAAAGCGCAACGGTTCTTCCTCAGACAGCAGCCGTTCTTTATCGCGCATGATCAGCGCATAGGTTTCATCGTCGGCGGCGGTAGCGCCGGTGGTGTCTTTCAAAGCGACAACTTTGCCCTTTTTTCTGTCCGTGGAAAAGTAACCATCGTGTACACTGGCCACGTCGCGTTTGGGCAAGGTGCTGAATTCGGCGCGGGCGCTGATTTCGGTGTAGGCCTCTTCAAACCAACGCGCCAGCTTGCCGGGTTGCGTCTCCCCCTGATCGTTGTAACTGCGATAATTGTCCACCCGGTCGATGAAAAACAGCGACAGCACCTTGACCGCCTTGCCGCGCTTTTGCAGGTTGCGCTCTTTTTTAAAATGTTCTTCCACCGTCTGGCGGATTTGCGCGCGCATGATGTCGTCGGCGACCCCGCCTTGTTGCTGCTCGGGTTCCAGTACCACATTATTGGTAAAGCGCACATATTCCGCGCCCGGTTCGGCGTAGATTTCATCTACCACATAACCCTGGTAACCGTCGCGGTTGGTGTGGTCGCTTAAATCCGTGCCCTGTTTGAGTTTCACGATTTTTTCTTTCGTGCCCTTGGCGGTGTCTTCATAAATCGTCACCTTGGCGCTGGGGGTTTTTGCTTTGCCGTCGTAACCGATATGATCGAGCCGTAAGAACGCCCGGTTGTAATTGTTTTCCGCCTCGATAGACGCGACTGCGATTTGTTTGACCAGTTTTAAATCGTAGGCTTTCACCGGCCCCAGTTGGTACAGCACGTTATAAGGGTTTTTATGCGTGGCGGAATAACGCAGCGCAAACAAGGGCCGCAGGGTTTGTATGGCGCGGCGGGCCTTGGGCGTGCTATCCACGGATTGGGGTTCGTCGATGATAATCACCGGGCGCGTGGTTTGAATAAATTCAATAGGGCGGCGGCCAGACATGCGATCCTGATCGCGGTGGATAATGCTGAGCTTTTTGCGTTGTTCGTCACTCATGCTTTGGTAGTCCTCGCCCTCGCCCGCGTCTTTTTGAAAGGCTTGCACGTTGATCACCAATATTTGAATAGTGTTGGCGGTGGCGAACTGGCGCACCTTGGATAAATCGCTGGAGTTATACACATAGTGATCAAACGGCGCATTGTCGTAAAGGCCACGAAAATGATCTTTCATCAACGCGATGGAAGACGTCACGCCTTCGCGTATTGCCACCGAGGGCACCACGATGATGAATTTGCGCAGGCCAAAACGCCGGTGCAATTCAAACAGTGTGCGCAAATAGACATAGGTTTTGCCGGTGCCGGTTTCCATCTCCACGGAGAAATTGGCAAAGCGGTAGGCGTCGTCCGGCGCGATCAACTGGTGTGATTTTTCAACAAAATTACGCTCCTGAATCGCCCGGAGATTTTGCAGAATTTTTTCGCCCGCAAGCTCGTTAGCGTCGAGCAACATTTCATTGGCAATACCCAGTTCGGTATAGGCGCTGTGTTGGCCCGGCACACCTTCAAACAAATCCACCACCGAGGCGATGGCGTCCTGTTGATAATCGAGGCTGGCGTCAAATTTTAATTTCATGCGGCGCGCCCTACACCGTGCGGAAGACGATGCGCAGCTCCTCGCCTTGCACGCCTTGGTTGTAGGTCTCGAAGGTCTTCACCGCATTGGCCTTGAGTTGGTCGTTGCCGTGGAAGGCCTTGTCCAGGCAGATGAACTGCACGGGTTTCTGCGTCAGCACCGCGTCAATCAGCGCTTTGTCGATGCTGTCTTCCAGATGCACCAGCAGGCTGCCATCGGCGACGGAAAACACCTTGTGACCTGCGAGCTCAATGGTGGTGATGGTTTCGGTGGGGTTAACGCCAGATTTTAAAAGTAGTTCGTAAAGCAGGTCTTCTTGGGTAGCGTTGGGGTCTATGTGGTCTATGGCGAGTTCCATTTGCTGGATGAGTACGGCATCAGTCACTTGTTTGTCGGGGGATTGCCAGAGTTTGAAGTTTGATTTGTTTAGTTCAAATATTTTAATACCCAAATCTAAATTACGCCCTTTAGAAAAGTGAAATTCATCTAATAGATTACTCTTTATCTTTGCCCCAGCTTTGCGCACCCTCTCTTTCCCTAGTTGGGAGATCGTTTCATACCCGCTTTCTTTCGCCTTTGAACCTTCTTTACACTGTTCTGGCAATTGGATCATTATAAAACTAACGTTTTTACCTATCGCCTCAGCGTTCTCGCGGTACACAGCGTGCGCTGTGCTACAAGACCCGGCAAAAAAATCCAGGACTACAAACTCCTCCAAATCATTCATCCCTACAAAGTATTTCAAAAGTTCTGTTGGCTTTGGATAATCATCAAATACTAATCCTAGCTCTTGAATTTCGAGGCCAGCTTTTTGCGAGCCACCAAAGCCAGATAGAGAAGATATTACATGACTCTTTACGTCTGACCGTTTTTTTACAGCCTCAATCGCACCGGTCGCTGTGATCTCAAAAGTTGTTTCCTGCCCTTTGCCGTCAGAGACCGGCAAAAAATTATTGTCAATAAATTCATTGAGAAGCTCCTTCGAACTCCATCCGCTATACACGGTAACGGGCTCAAGTAGTTTTCCGTTTGCGAATTTGGCGTTCCCGAGATAATGTGGCCAAGAATCAGATCGCTTTTCAATAACACCATCGATAAATTTGCTTGGAAAACCGATAGCAAGCTCTATTTTTGATGGAGGGTTTTTCGGTCCGTTCTTGACGATTGTATTTCTGATTTCGGATTTAAACAGTTTGCTATTTTCTGAAACGTTTGGATCGACTTTTGGCGGGTGAGGGAATGACTCTACATTTTTGACGTAACAAAGAATGTATTCGTGGCAATTCTTGATCTTCGCTTGGTTGTCAAAGTTGCCATCGGTACGCCAAACGAAATTGGCTAGAAGATTCTCCTCCCCAAAAATCTCATCACACATCCGCCGCAAATTTTCCACTTCATTGTCATCAATGGAAATAAAAATCACCCCGTCTTCCTTCAATAGATTGCGCGCCAGATACAAACGCGGGTACATCATATTCAGCCACTTGGTGTGAAAGCGGCCTTCGGCTTGGGTGTTGGTGGAAAACTTTTTGCCTTCGGCGTCGGCGAGCCCCGCATAGGCCAGATAGGTCTCCAGACTTTCGCTGTAGTTGTCCGGGTAGATAAACTCCTTTCCGGTGTTGTAGGGCGGGTCGATGTAGATCATTTTTATTTTGCCGTAATAGGCTTTTTGCAGCAGCTTGAGCACTTCCAGGTTGTCGCCTTCGATAAACAGGTTTTGCGTGGTATCAAAATCAACGCTTTCTTCGCGGCAGGGTTTTAACGTGGCGTAACTCGGCGCTTGTATCAGGCGTAAACAATCGCGCTTGCCGGGCCAGTCCATGCCGTAGCGTTCGCGGCGGTTGTCGTAAATCTCGGAGAATTGTCCCAGCTCAGCCTTCAGACGTTCAAAGTCCAGCGTTTCCACCAGCTCGCCCTGGTCGTTGCGGGTTTCGGTAAACGCGCCGGGGAAAAGTTGTTTCAGCTCGCGCCGACGTTGTTCGGCGATATCCAGCGAGGCGCCCTGCATTGGGGTGTCGGGAGTGTTATTGCTGTGGTTGCTCATGGCTTTTCCATATTGATGGCGACGGAACGAGTTTTCATTCCAGCGAGTCGGGGTTTTTAAGGGATTTTTTGTCGGCAAAGGCAATACGGCGCTCGACTTTTTTTACATCTTCGGCGGCGTGCAATGCTTCCGGGCGAATGCCGCGTTCCAGCAGGGTGTTGCGCACGGCCTGATTGTTGGTGATGTGTTCACTGGAAATAGCCGATTCGCTTTGCATTTGATGCTGGCGAGCATTGAAGATGGTGATTTCTGTGGCGAAGTCTTTCGCCTTGAGAATGATGGTTGGGGCAAAATCTGCTAGCGGGCGACCATCGGGCACCTGCCAGTGGGCCTTCATGGCCTGGGTGGTCTTGCCAAACAGGGCCTGGTCGCCTTTGCTGCGAATCAAGCCAAAATTCTGGTTACTGCCGGTTTGCTCATAGATTACCTCGGAAAGCTCCTTCTCTGTCGCTGTGAGCTTTTTACGGGCTGACAAACGCTCGGCTTCCAACAGCCGTTGTTCGATCAGTTCGGCTTTGCGGGTCTGGACGGCAAAGTAGGTTTGGGCGAAGGCGATCGGCTGCTTTTTGGAATCACCATTCTGGGCGATCAGATAGCAGGCATAGCGGGTGAGCATCAAGTCGTCAACCTCGCGCTGGCTGCCGGAGCCGAGGTCTACCATTTTGTTGACATCAACAAAATGGTCTGAGACCGGATGGCCAGACACCTCGCAGGCTGCTTTTGCCTTGGAAATCACGGTATTGAAGTTTCGCCATTCGCTGTACCCCAGCAGATGCTGGAGATCACGACCCAGCCAGTATTCGACGCCATTTTCGGTTTGCTGGGCGTGGCCTTCGAAGGTTTCTGTCAGTGATTGAACAAGCTCCGTTTTCATGTGTTTTGTTCCTGGGTAAGTGCAGCATAGATGGTAAGAATGAGCTCTTCTCCTGCCATCTGATATTCGGGCCTCTGGTCGCTGAGCCTTTCTGATTCATTGAAAATAATGGGTACGCCCTCGCCACGTTTGTCCATCATTAAACTGCGCCCAAGGCCTGCATGCTGGATAGTGCAGCGCGCCAGCAGACTGGCCAGCAATTCGTTGCGGCAGGATTGGCGCATTTCCAGGTCGTCCACTTCCATGGTGTTGGCCAGCGCACCAGGGGAAGCGAGCTCCAAACGATCGCTGAACATGTGCAAACGAATTTTTGCGCCATAAATCGCGTAATCACGATGCGCTACCGCATTGACCAAGGCTTCAAACACGGCCTTGACGCTGTATTGCGGCAAGTCTTCGCGGCCCACATTTTTTCTGGCGGCGGTTTTCATATTGCGTTCGACAAAGGCAAGGGCTTGTACCACTTGTTGATCCAGTGGGCCGGTAATATCTTGTGCATCGATTTGATCATTAGCATCCCGCGTTTCGCCGCGATAGGCCACACATTGGATGTAGGCGTTGGGCAACCATAGCCTCGGGTCTCTCGTTGCCATCAGCACGCCGGCTACACTGGGGTGCTCGTTGCCATCTTCGCCTTTAACGATGATTTTCAGCTTGTGTAATTGCAGACCCGTTGGTTGATTGTTTGGCAAAGTGAATTTGTCAGCAAGAGCAGATTCCAAATCGCTGACTGCCGCGCCCATGACCGCCTGTTCTTCAAACCGAATCAAACGTGCCTGGCTACGTTGCATCATCAGGCGATGCAGAAAATCCGGCGTCATTTCTTTTTTGGATTCGTTGACGCGATGATAATACCGGCCATTACTCTTATGAACAAACAGACTTCTATCGATTTGTATATGAATGACAATGCGCTGCTCACCGGTACGATTGGGCAATTCCACCAGTCGCACGAAAGGCTGCAAGGGGGGGTCGATATTGTCCTGGCTTGCTCTCGTAACCCATTGCTGTACCGACTCAATGTGTTCCTGTGCGATACCAGTGACGTCATGCGTTTTATCATTGACGCCTAAGATCAATGATCCGCCTTTGGTGTTTGCAAAGGCCGCCATTTCGTCAGCCAGATCTTTTTGAGTGGGCCCTTTAACGGTATTACCTTGTATATGCACATCTTTGTATTCGTATTGCGAATCTTCGCCCAGACGAATTTGGTAGAGCAGTTCTTTTACTAATTTTTCACGATTCATTGCGGCACCTTTTTGGTGGTGTTCTAGCGGTCAGCGGTTAATGTCCACGGCACGCAAAATAACGCTTCGATTTCGTGGCGCGGTGTTAATTTGGCTTCGATATCATCGAGTAGTTTATCTTCGTCCGCTTCTATTTTTTTCTTGGCTTGCTGGTAGGCCACCATCGCGTTATCACGTTCGGTTTCCTTGTGTTTAATCCTGCGGCGAGCATCGATTTTTTCTTGCAGATTGGCAAGGCCGCGTGCGGCTTTTTTCATATCGCGGATTTGGCTGTCCAGTTCTTTCACTTCCATTTCCAGGGCGCGGCGGCGGTCGTCGGCCCAGCGTTCTAGTTTGGTATTTTCCTTCTCGAAAAACTCTTGCAATTTGGCTTCTGTTTCAATTTTTTTTTGGTCCAGCAGTGTTTCGAATAGTGGATCAAGGTCAATACCCGACACCGGCCGGTTGATAGCTTGTAATTTGGCAGGAACAGTAAGCAATTTCTCGGCGATCCGGCTCGGCAGTTCGCTCCCAGATGAGGTTTGCGCGGCAATCAGCAGGTGTTCTTCGGTAATGCTCGCATAGTGGTAAGTGAGTTTTTTGACCTGCAACAGCCCGCCTTGGCCGATATAGGATTCCAGCGCCGCGTGTTGGCCAGGAAGCTCGGAAAGATTGAACACTAATTGCTGCGCTGAATCCACAGGCAGTTCACGCGATTTAACCATTTTCACCAGATCCCAGGCCAGGCGGTGCTCGACGGCTTGTAGGCGAAAGAATTCCGAGTCGTGTTGTTGGGCCTGAGCCCAATCCAGATCGTAGCGGGTGTTGTTGTAAGTGAAATGCTTTTGGCTAAAGCGGGCCTCGGACAATTCAGCCCTGGCGAAATTCAGCAACATTTGCTGGTATTCGTCCAATAGCAGGGCGGAGTTTTCGCGCTGGCTTTTCAGGCGACGAACCACCTCGATATCCAGGGTTTGCATCAGGGTCTGGATGGTTTTCTTCTCGCGCACTTCCCGCGCTTTCAAGACGTCCTCATCCAAACGATCAAAGGCTTCGGTAATAGCCTCCGGTGTGCGGCACTTTTGGTAGATATCGTAGATACGTCTTTCGATATCGATATCGCTACTGACGATAGCGCCGAGTATTTCGTCGGAGGCGCCGAACACGCCTTCAAATAATTGGAATTTTTCATCGAGCAATTTAAATACACGATTATCGGCATCATTGCGTCGATTAATGAAGTTGACAATCACCACGTCGTATTTCTGACCATAGCGATGAACCCGACCGATGCGCTGTTCGACTTTTTGCGGATTCCACGGAAGATCATAGTTGATCAACAGCGAGCAGAATTGCAGGTTGATACCTTCGCCACCCGCTTCGGTGGAAATGAGTATGTCGGCGGCATCACTGGCGAAATGTTCTACCAACGCTGCTTTCATGTCCGCTGTTTTAGAGCCGGTAATTCGCGCACCACCAGAGTGACGCGCCTTCCATTGGTTGTAAATCTCTTTTGATCGCGCATCGGTGTTGCTGCCGTTAAGCATGACGACGCGATTGGCAAAGCCGTTATTTTCCAGTAGCTCGGCGATGTAGCGCTGGGTACGGCGACTTTCGGTAAACACCACCGCTTTGCGCTGCGCACCAAGATTCTCTATCATGTCGAAGGCCTTGCCGATCACTTTTAGCAAGGCATCGCCTTTGGCATTTCGACTAATGCGCTCTGCCAGTGCCTTGTAATTTTTCAGTTCGTTTAGTTCATCGAGCAGTGCGCCGCCGGTGTTAGCCTCGTCTTCGCTTTCATCGAAACTATCGCGCCAGTCATCGGCGTCTTCCATGTCACTTAGAACAGCTTCATCCAAACGTTCATCGGACTCCAAACGATCAATGATCTTTTGCAAGGTATCGACGATCGCAAATGAAGATGACGCAAGAATCTTGCGCATACCGATCGTTACGAGATGGCGCGCATTAGGCGCCATGGCTTTTAGATCATCTCGCTGGAGGTAATCGGATATTTTTTCATATAAATCCCATTCATCGTCATGGGGGGTGAAGTCTTCCGTCATGGAGTAGCGGTTCGTAAAATTAATCCCGCCCTCTTGTTGCACCTGGCGACGCAAGGTGCGATGATAGATTGGCTCGATGCGTTGACTCAGTTCTTTAAGAACAGATCGACTTTTACGACGGTTCACATAGAGAACTCTAAAGGTGTCTTCATCGCCAAAAAAATGATCATCGATCATTTTCACCAGGCCGTATAACTCCATTAGATTGTTTTGTATGGGCGTAGCGGACAGTAATATTTTTGACTCAGCGTGGAGCGTCGCCTGATGGATGTTCTTGGCGGTCGTGTTGCCGTCTTTTTTGTAAAGATTGCGAAGCTTGTGGGCTTCATCAAAGACCACCAAATCCCAGCGAACGTCTTGCACCCGGTCTTTGCGACGGGACACATATTCGTAAGAACAAATGACAATTTTTTCTTGTTGGTCGAAGGGGTTGGTTCGCCCTGCGGCGAATTCAACTTTGGCTACCTGGCTGTCGAGAATGATCGACGGTAATTCAAATTTGTCTTCCAGTTCCTGCGCCCATTGCTTGCGCAAGGAAGCAGGCGCTACCAATAATATTTTGCGATTATTTTCGGCCCAGCGTTGCGCCATCACCAGTCCCGCTTCGATCGTTTTGCCCAAACCAACCTCATCGGCGAGCAAAACGCCTTTTTCGACCGGGGATTTTAACGCGAATAACGCGGCATCGATTTGGTGGGGGTTCATGTCCACCTTGGCCGCGCCCATCTTGATCGAAACTTCGCGCTGGGATCTTCCTGCCAATGTCAGCCAATGGGCGAAGTAAAGGCTTTGGTGTTGGCTAAACATCCTGGCCCTCACTTCCGCGCCCACTTTGGAGACCTCCTTCGGCTAGCCATTGGTCAATGCCCTGCTTCCCAAAACGCCACTGCTTGCCAATTTTCTGACCAGGGAGGCGACCTTCCTGGACAAGTTTATACAGGGTGGATTTCGGGATCTTTAGATATACCGAAAGCTCATCGAGTGTCATCACATCGCTGCTTGAGATTGGCATCACGTATAAACGTACCCTGATCACTGCCGGTAATTAACGGTTATTATCAGTAATTAATATAGGCGTCAACCATTTTTTTTAATCGCTTGCCAAATAGCACCCTTCGAGCATGTTTATAGAGATTGTGGTAAACTTGGGCAACCGAAATTCTTATGAACATAGAAGCCATAGTATAAAATTTGATTCGAACTCCTATTCCGCCAATGCTATGTGTGCTACCGGACTAGCGGCGCCAAAAGTGATCAAAGCCGGAAACTACACCCGCTTCAAGAAGCATGAGGCCTTCATTGTAGATGAAACAATATTCGATTTCATTTCTTCTCAAAAACCATATACGCCGATACGCGGGCGTTTTGAATTATCTTTTCTTTCGGGGCGACATACATCAACAAATTTACCCACCACGGCAGCGGAAATTTGCGGCCTAACCTTTCGCCCTCATCGTAAAGATAGTCCATTTCTTTTTTTACCCATCCACTCTTTTCAAAAAAAGCAAACCAGTCCGCCGGAAAAAACTGGAACGGCGCGCGGCCCAAGCTTTTTTTGAATGCCTCTGTTTGATATCGCGGATAGACCAACGGTGAATAATATTCTGCAACCCACAATTTGAAATTGGGGTGTAGATATAAATCATTCGCCAAATCACTCACCACCGATTCCGTTAAATAGGGAATGACGCCCTCGGTGAGGATAATCGCCGGGCCTATGCTGCGATTGAGGTCGGCAAAGATGCGTTGACGTTCTTGTCGATTTTCAAGGTCAAACCCAATCCATTCAAGTGCGCATAGTGGTTTTATACCTTCCAATTTGCGTTTTTTCAGCTCAATTAAATCCGGAAAATCTATCTCTATCCAGCGCGTCGCGCTTGGCACGTTAAGCCGATATGGGCGTGTGTCCAAGCCCGCGCCGAGACTGATAATGGTAGTGTATCCCTGATTCACGTATTTCAAGATATAGTCATCAATCAACCGCGTGCGTATCACCAACGTCCAATAGGCATAGCGCGCGACAGATTTCATGGACTGCGATATCTGGTTTCCATAGTCGCCCACCAATAATTTGGCGTAGTGATCATGAAATAACGCGTCTTTGCGTTCACTTTCCATCGCGCGATACGCCGCCATCCAATACGAGGTATCGGACACATGTTGAATGCTGGAGCTTGACGTGTTCATTTTTTCTCTGTGGTGAAACTCGTGTTGGCCAACGCCATGGCGTGCGTGGCAACGTCATTGGGCCAAGTTGAAATCAGTTCTTTGAATTTCTTTTTGTCCCTGCGATATAAAAAACGGATGGCCTCTTCAAAATTCGGGAAATCCCCCGCGATTGCGCTTAAAAAGCTATAGGCGGCCTCTTGCATCTGTTTAACTTTATCTTTCCCCAACGTGCCGCTATTTATTTTTTCATCGACTAATCGCCTGAGCGCAACCGATGATCCACCCGTTTGATTGGAAAGCCATTCCCATTGGTGCGGCAGCAGTGCGATTTCTCGCGTGATAACGCCTAACTTCGGGCGACCGGGGCCGCTAGGTTGCACGGGGGGTTCTTGGGGCTTAAATATTTTTAGCCTTTCCAAAACCTCCTTTTCGGTCCCGCTTAAATCGAAGTCCATTTGTTTGCCCGAGGTGTCGCTAAAGATCAAGATACGGGCATCACGATGGGCCTTGAGGTGTCTTTTAACGTCCAACGCAACCACTTCAAGGCTGCCCTGAGAGATGATCTTAAACCCGTCAAAGGCGGTGTAGCTGAACATGGTATACCTCATTATCGCCCAGGACCAATCAGCAAACCACAACGACTTGCCGCGCCTTAAACAATAATACCCGGGTGTTATTGTTATGTCAATATTACCCGGGTATTAATATTTTGTTCATTATATTTTTAAAGGTAGTTACCACGGGCATAAGAGCGGACGTGGCAACAATGGCCACGCGCACGACTACGCTAGGCTTAAAATTTTCCAAATATCACGTTTGTGCTGACCACCCAACCGCTTAAATCGCCGCCGCTAAACTGAATTGCGTCCCACCAAAACCGCCATAGACGATGGAATTGCCCAATAGATTTTCACGCACTTCATCGTCGGCTATTGCGATTTGGCTGCATAGTATTAACACCATTGAACATACAATGGGTGTAAATGGGTGTGCTTTTGGTCGGTGGGGTGGAAATTTACGGCCTAACCTTTCGCCCTCATCATGAGGCATCCGGCTGTCCTTCAAATAGCTCCACCACGGCGCAGATGGCTTCGAGCTGAAAGTCCTGGTTGGCGCTTCATTGTGCGCGTAGCCGTTCCAACAAATCGGGCAAGGCCGTCTGCACGGTATCCCAAACCACTTCGAGGTTGATGTCGAAATAACCATGGGCGATGCGGTTGCGCATCCCGCGCATGCTGCGCCACGGCACTTCCGGGTGCTGGTCGGAAAACTCGGCGTGCTGATCCATGATCTTGGTGGCGGCCTCGCCGATGACGATGAGGCTCATGATGACAGCCTGCTGGGTGCGCTTGTCGGCAAGGAATTCGGCCTTGCTCAAACCCTCAACGAAGCTGCACGCATCCGCAGCCGCTTGCTGCATGTGACCGAGATAGTCGGCAATGCGATTCTCGTTCATACCGGCTGCGCCTCGGCAAGAACCTGCTGGCGAAATTTCAGTGGCAGGTCGCCCGGTGTCAGCACATCGACCCGGATGCCCAGCAAGTCTTCCAGTTCGGCTTGCAGGCCGCCAAGATCGAACAATGTCGCGCCGGGCAGGGCATCCACCAGCAGATCGAGGTCGCTGCCGTCCTGGTCGGTGCCGTGCAGCGCCGAGCCAAAAACGCGCGGGTTCGCGGTGCGGAAACGGCTTGCCGCCTCGCGCACGGCGGCGCGCTTCATATCAAGCGCGATGGATGGCCTCATGAATTTATCCCCTTATAGGCAGGTGAAAACGAACATCTGCATCTGATCGGCCAGTTGCTCGGGTGTTTCTACTCCATCGCCGCGCCATTGTTTGAAGTTGGAGGGCGTGAGTAGGAACGACTTGAAGCCAAGATAGCCAGGTATCGGAAACGCCAAATCCGCTTTGTCCTTCATTTGCTACCTCTCTTGTTTCAATAGTAGAGGCGGCAACTATGCTGACACAGGGGGCAATAGTCCCGAATCAACACCTCGACCATGTTGGCGACGGAACGGTGCTCGCGGTCGGCGGCCGTGCGCAGCGCCTCTTTACAGGTCTGGCTCAATACGAAAGGTCAGTGTGGTGGTCTTGGCGGTAGCCATCGTTCGCTCTCAGCCAGCATGCTGCGAATGTACTGTAATGTACTGTAAAATCCCATATAACTCAACAGGCGCGCGGAAATCGGGTGTCAGGCCCAATGCCATTAAGTTAAGCCCCCTACTTGCACCGTTTGTAACATAACTGGTTGATATTATGATGCAAATTGCTCACGCGGCGCGGAAATGAGCGCAGGGGGATCACCGCCTCGACGGTGTCGGCCAGAGATGCGAGCATATGCGTAATGTAGTCGCGCAAATCGACGCCACGAATCAATTGCACCACCGCGTTTTTCATTTTCGAGAGCGCCTGCGCGAAATTAATTTTATAGCGGTGTTGACGTGTAGCGATTTTGCTCGCGTGCTGTTGTCCGCTGGCGTGTACCATCATCGTGGCGGTCCGGCGGCCTGAACCGCTATTCAGTCCACATTTGATCTTGAGCTTACCCCCCCTTGAACCAGCCGAGGCCATGTACGCTTCGCCGAATGTTGCATATATCGGTGATGTTTCCGTTGCGCGCACTGCCAACGCATATATGGAAGCGAGGGTCCAGCAATAATTTGGATCATTCATGCGGCCGATGACAAATTTTGATTTCCAGTTTAAAAAAGCGTGCGCATCGCGCACGCTAGTTTAAAAATAGATGACTAATTCGCGCTGGCAATAGACATATTCCGCAAAGCGCAGTAAAGTAACGGCGTGTAGATGCCTCGCGTTACGCGCGTGGTCGCACACACGGGGACGGAACTGCGGAATTCTAGGAGGATACCATGGCATCGCAAGCCCACGTTGAGGGATTAATCAAGCTTCTACTCGTCACTGTTGGCGTATGCGGTTTTGGGTCGAGCGCCTGGGCGGTGGACGCCGAGGCCGCCAAGACCTTCGCCCGCCAACATAATTGTTTTACCTGTCACGCCATCGATAAGAAAAAAATCGGCCCCTCCTATCAGGCCGTTGCCACCAAATACCGCAACAATGCCAACGCCGAGTCGCTACTCATCACCCATGTCACGATGGGCGCGAAAATGAAATTTCCCGATGGCCATGAAGAGGATCACATGGCAATAAAAAGCCCGGACAAGGATCAGATTAAAAATCTCGTCGCTTGGATCCTGACGCTGTGAGCAAGGGTGATTGAGGTGATGCAGATGTTGCGACAAGTGCTAAGGATATGCTGTTTGATCGCCGCACTGGGCGGCACCGCGTTCGTCCTGGCCGCCGATGCCCCGGCGACCGGCACACCGGCGACAACGGAGGCACCGCCAGCGAATCCCGCCGTGCCTGCATCTAACACCGCTATGGTTGACGCATTGCCGGTCAGTAAAGATTTGGTGCTTAAGGGCGACGCGCAATGCACGGTCTGTCACGATGAAAATAGTAATCCGCAAATGTTGGCCATCGCGCGTACCAAGCACGGCACGCTCGCCGATGTTCGCACACCGACATGTACCGATTGTCATGGCGACAGCGGTGCGCACGTGAATAATCCCGGCGGTGGCGGAGATCGACCTGCGCCCGACCGCACATTTAGCACACAATCGCGCACGCCAATTGCGGCGCGTAACGATGCCTGCTTGAACTGCCACCAAGGCGGCAAGCGCATTCACTGGGCGGGCGGCCCCCACGCCAACCACGATATCGCCTGTACATCTTGTCATCAGGTGCATCACCACGTGGACAAGGTACGGCAAAAAATCACGCAG
Source organism: Gammaproteobacteria bacterium (assembly GCA_919902765.1). Classification (GTDB taxonomy): domain Bacteria; phylum Pseudomonadota; class Gammaproteobacteria; order S012-40; family S012-40; genus CAKKRP01. The sequence goes on from CAKKRP010000117.1 coordinate 15,588, forward strand.
AGCGAGGTGTGTTTCACTTGTCACAAGGAACAGCGCGCACAAATCGACAAATTGTCACATCACCCGCTCGTTGAAGGCAAGATGACCTGCACCTCTTGCCATGAGGTACACGGCGATAATCCGAAACTAATGGCGCGCGGCAGCGTCAATGACACCTGCTACACCTGCCACATGGAAAAACGCGGCCCCTTTGTGCATAACCATCAGCCGGTCACCGAGGACTGTAGCATCTGCCACAATCCCCACGGCACCAATATCGCCAGCTTGCTCAAGGCGCGTCCACCGTTCCTGTGTCAGGAATGCCATTCCCACACCAGCCACCCCGGTCAGGCCGGCGCGCTGCCAAGCGGGATGACTAATAGCACGTCGCTGCTGGGTGCCGTGGGGCGCGGCTGTTTGAACTGCCATACCAATATCCATGGTGGCAACAGCACCGTCAACAGCGCAACGGCCGGGCGATTCCGTCGTTAGTTAAATCTTGGGAGTAAGGAATATGAACAAGATCGTGCAGAGTATTGCGTGGGCGATCCCGATCATGGCATTGTTCAACACGGGACGGGCAATGGCGGACGACGCTGAAATCGTACCACTGATCACGTCTGAAAGTACAATCTCGGTAGGCCTCGGGGATTGGACGGATCTGCGTCATCAACAAGGCATTTTTGATGGCATGCGCGACGACGGTGTCTATGGCTTGTTAGGTGCGGACATGACCAAACGACTGGACGCCAATGGCACTTGGTTCACGTTGACGGCGCGCAATCTAGGCTTGAATAATCGAGATATCCGCGCGGATTATTTGCGACAAAACGCATACGGAGGGTTTCTGGAATATAGCCAAACCGCGCGCGAAAATCCATACACGATCAACACCCGGCTCCAAGGCATAGGCAGCACGGTGCTTACCATCGACACCGCGCCGGGCTCTTTTGCACCGCAAGAAATAAAACTTGGAACGACGCGCGCACTGACTCACGTGGGTGGATTCAAAAACCTAGTGCCTGGACTAGACATGAAGATCGATTTCAAAAACGAGAATAAGACGGGAACGCGGCAATGGGGATGGGGCAGCGCCGCATTGTTCTCGGTGGAACCGCTCGACAGCACGACCCGCCAACTCGAGTTGTTATTACAATTTACCGGCAAGCAACTACAACTGGCGGGCGGATATTTAGGCAGTTGGTATGACAACCATCACCTGCAAGTGCTTGAACAACTAAATGGTGTAACAGGCGGGACCAACGCCAGTTTCAATTCGGTTACCCCAATGTCCCTGCCGCTGAGGAATCATGCCCATCAAATCTTCCTGGATGGCGGCTATTCGCTCACCACAGCGACGCGTGGCACCGCAAAATTCGCTTACTCCCGGGCGATACAGAATGAACATCTACCATCCTATGACCTCACCGGCGCGAATGCGCCGTTCGTGAACGCGCCCGCGCAATTAAACGGGCGGATCGATACCCTCCTGGCGCAATTGGGCCTAAATTCTCGACCGTTTTCCACATTATCAATGACCGCCAATTTGCGTTATTTCGATTTAAAAGATAAAACTCCGTTGGCGGGTTTTGTGGGGAACAATACCACCGGCGTCGCCTCCGTCTACAACACCCCGCATTCCTACAAAAAGAGGACGGCGAAATTGGAGGCGACTTATCATTTACCGCAACATTTCAACTTGACCGGCGGCGCAGACTATACCGACCAGAATCGTTCTTATCCTACGGCCGGTAGCATCTATGTCCCGTTCCGCATCGACATTAATGAATTGAATTACTGGATGCAAATGCGTCGCTTGCTGGCGAATAGCCTGAACGGCAGTATCGCTATCCTGCGCAGTGATCGCGACGGTTCTCCATACATCGCGGCGAATGGTACCCCCCCCTATTCCGATCAGATAAACCCTATCCACATCGCGGATCGCCAGCGTGATAAAATACGCGCGGCACTGGATTGGGCGCCCTTGGAAAAATTTTCTATGCAATTCCGTTTTGAACAATCTCAGGATAAATATCCCGACGGCGACCGCCCCTATGGTCTGAAAGACGGGAGCGCGCAACTCTATTCGGTAGACGGAAATTACGCAATCAGCCAAAATTGGACCCTAGCCGCCTGGTATTCCTATGACATGACCAAGGCCAGGCAATTAGGATTTCGTCAAGCGTCCACCGGTGCCGCAGATGCGCTTAGAGACACGCATCTCAAAGATGTCGGCGATGCGCTGGGCGTCAACCTGCGCGGCAAACTGACCGCCCATATAGAAACCGGTGTCAGCCTGGATTGGTTCAATAGCACCGGCAGTTACCCGCAAGAACTGACCCTCTCCGGGGCCGGAACAGACTATCCCACCGGTGCCGTCGGGCCACTACCGGACATCAAAAACAGTCTTATCCGCCTTAAGCTAGGTGCAAAATACGCCTACAACAAAAATACAGATTTTCATCTCGACGTGATACATGAACGTTGGCGCACCGATGACTGGTCCTGGAATTTCGCCAACGGGACGCCGTTTGAATATTACAGTGGAAATATCAACTGCACCGGCTGCTCTACCACGCCGGTCAACATCCTGGACGGCACCACCGTGACAACAAAAAAACAACAGATTTCTAACTTTATCGGCCTTCGCTACGTCTATCGATTTCAATAATCATGCTTAGTATTTTTCCAATTTATCAAGCATAAAGCGAGCGCAGAGCAATCGGATTCGCCATTAGACGAAGGCGAAGTCGATATATTTTATTCCAACTCGCGGATTTATTTTCACTTGATGGAAAAGAAAAAGGCGATCCCCGTTGCGCAATTGCAAAACCTGAACGGCGCAGTTACATCTAACCTTCCAGCGACATACGCCAAACAACTCTATTAACGTAATTGGTATAACTCAAAATAATGCGTACCACTTTCTCGGATACGTTAGGAACACTATAATCCGCGACGTTACGAAATAATCTTTCCGAACCTCTGGGTTGATCCTGCAATATATCTAACGCTTGCTGAATGCGATCAAAATCTAAACCCGTCAGCATCACCGCCCCCTCTTCCATCCCTTCTGGACGTTCATGCGCCTCACGCAAATTGAGCGCAGGGAAGTTTAGTATCGACGACTCTTCGGTTATTGTACCGCTATCGGACAGCGACGCGTGAGCACTGCGCTGCAAACATACATAATCCGCAAATCCTAAAGGTTTCAACAGTTCTACCCTCGCATTAAATGCCATGCCTAGTATTTCAAGTCGCAAACGAGTTCTTGGGTGTGTAGAGACTATCACGCGCTTATTGTAGCGCTCCGCTAACCCATTCAATAATTTGACTAATTTAACTAGATTTGCAGGCACATCGACATTTTCTTCGCGATGGCAACTAACAACAAAATAGCCTTTCTCAATCAAACCCAGCCTATTCAATACATCGGATTTCTCTATCTGGGGTAAATAGTGATGGATTACTTCGTACATTGGCGAACCTGTTTTTATAATTCGATCGGGTGAGATGCCCTCTTTTAACAAGTACTCGCGCGCGATATCGCTGTAGGGCATATTGATATCGCTTAAATGATCGACGACACGTCGATTACCTTCTTCAGGCACACGCTCATCAAAACAACGATTGCCGGCCTCCATATGAAAAATCGGAATATGCCGCTTCTTCGCTGCAATGACTGTTAAGCAACTGTTGGTATCTCCAAGCACTAATAACGCCTGCGGCCGAACTTTCTCCAATATCGGATCAATTTTTGAAATTATATTTCCTATTGTTTGCGCTGCGCTACTGCCTACCGCATCCAAATAATAGTCCGGCTTACGTAACCCAAGTTGATCGAAAAATATTTCATTCAACTCATAGTCGTAATTCTGCCCTGTATGCACGAGAACGTGATCGGTATAGCGATCCAACGCCACCAACACCCTTGACAGTCGAATAATTTCCGGTCGCGTCCCGACCACTGTCATTATCTTCAGTTTGCTCATACCGGGTCTACCTGCTCGGAAAAGGTATCGGGATCTTGGCGATCAAATATTTCGTGCGCCCAAAATGCAGTGGTTAATATATCATTCCCTGTATTTGTAATATTGTGCGTATAAAATGTCGGCATATCAATATAACAAGGTGCTGTACCTGTCACCGCAAATGAAAATATTTCCTGTGAAAATAACTTTCTCAATCTAATCGTCGCCTCACCATTGGTGACTAGGAATCGCTCGATCTTGCGGGTATGATAATGATTGCCACGCGCAATACCCGGCTTCGTTGTAGAAAAAAACATCTGCCCGCCATTTTCACTCTTTACGGCTTCATACAATCCGCCACGCACATCAGTATGCACCTGCAATGACACCGGATACTTTGCGGGAAACAAGTATGATCTATAGGTGTTAAACAAACGTAAATCCAGTGCATTTCTTACATCTGGAATCCGTTGTTCCGCATAGGTTGCCGCCATATTGCCCAGTTTATCCAACAGCGCATTTACCGTAGTTGGAATCCCTTTGACACGCTGTTCACCGGGAATATTATTTTTGACGGTGCTCAAAAAAAGTTGTGCCACATCTTGTGTATGCACTAACTCCAACGCTGAATCTTTAACTACCTGCGGCTTTTCTTTATTTGCCAATTGATGACAAAATGTGGAGACCGCCGAATTGTAAAACGGTTTGCCGAATTCACCGAAAACATGTGGCAACGTAACGTTTGAAAACTGCGCGCCGGTTTTTTTTGCCCATTCACGAAACAACTCCGCGCTAATCCGTTTTGAACGGCCATAGGCGGTATCCCGATCAACATGCGTCGATGATGAATGAACGACCTGCGGCGTCGCGCCCGTTCGTTGACATGCCGCAATCAACGCTTCTGCCAAGCCGATATTGGTCGCCTCCAACACCTCATCCGATCCGCGGTTCATGCCTGCAAAATGGGCTATTGCATCCACACCGGAAACAAATTTATCCAGTAGCATCGGATCGCTTAACGTCGCGCGATCAGCGCCAAACACGTCTATGTCTTTATGACCATGCAGATAGGCTCGCAGATGCCAACCCAGCAGACCGTTAATCCCGGTAATGCCGATACGTAGATTTTTCACCAATTTCAGCTCGGGATTTCCGATGTTACTTCGGGAAGCGTCAGCAGTAATTCTTTAACTTCAGCAACACTCAAGCGATATGTATTATGCGAAGTATAGTCCTGAATTTCCGCCTCTTTGACATCGCCCTCAGTAAAATATTTATTATAATTAAGATCACGATCATCCATTGCTATCCGATAATATTGGCCCATATCTTCGGCCTTACGCAACTCTTCACACGTCGCGAGCGTCTCATATATTTTTTCTCCATGGCGCATACCGAAAATCTTCACCGGAACTTCCGAGCTAAATATATCTTTTAACGCCGCCGCGAGATCGCCTACCGTACACGCAGGCGCCTTACGAATAAACAAGTCGCCTTGCTGCGCATGTTCAAATGCAAAGGCCACGAGCTCTATCGCATGTTTCAAGGGCAATAAAAAACGCGTCATGTCCGGTATCGTCACGGTGAGCGGCTTGCGCTCCTTTATCTGCTTGATAAATAAAGGTATTACTGAGCCTCTCGAACACATCACATTGCCATAGCGCACGCTGGATATCAGTGTATCACCATCATTAAGGCTGCGCGCGGTTGATTGCGCGACTTTCTCCATTAACGCCTTGGTCATACCCATTGCGTTGATCGGATAAACGGCCTTATCCGTACCTAGACATACAATCCCACGAACTTTATGCTCGACCGCAGAATCGATGACGTTATGACTACCCAATATATTTGTCTGCACCGCCTGCATCGGAAAAAATTCACAAGAAGGCACTTGTTTTAGCGCCGCCGCATGAAATACAAAGTCAACATTTTTCATCGCTCGATTAACGCTATCACGATCTCGCACATCACCGATATAAAACTTGAGTATCGGATTGTTATACTCGATGCGCATGTGCTCTTGTTTCAATTCATCGCGGCTGAAAATGCGAATTTCTTTGCAACCAAACGGCAGCAAATATGACAAAAATTCATGACCGAATGACCCTGTACCGCCGGTGATCAGCACCGTTTTTCCTTTAAAGGTATTGTTTAGGTGGTTCATATCGCAGTTTCCTTTATCGCATCGGTCATCCACGCCTCCAAACGATTAAATAGCATTTCGCGCGAGAAATTTTGCTCATAATAACGCCGGCCACTTTCACCCATGTTGTTTCTCTGATCGCCTGACATAGCCGCCATACGCGACACTGCATCCGCCAAGGCAGGGGCATTCTCCGCCTGGCATACGATGCCAGCGGAGGCCTCCGTTACGATACGAGCGCCTTCGCCATCCAACATCGCAATGATGGGACGACCACAGGCCATATATGATTGTATCTTACCAGGAATAGTCAGTGCGAATATCGGCGCGCGTTTAAGGCTCACCAACATGGCATCTGCCGCCGCAAAAAAAAACGGCATTCTATCTACTGCATGTCGCCCAAGCATATGGACTTGCTTATTCAAACCTCTACGCTCTATTTCCGACCGCACCCATGCCGTCTCACGCCCGTCTCCGACGATGAGCCAATGAATATTCGTTATATTTCTCAAAATTTCCGCTGCCGATAGTATATTTTCAAAATCCTGTGCAAGACCGATATTCCCGGCAAACATCACCTTAAACCCACTGGGCATGACAGGGAGCGTTTCATTTCCGATCAGCTTTATAGGTCGATAGACATCCTCGACCCAACTAGGAAAATAGCGGACATTTTTGGCTTCCGCACCCTGTGCGACAACCGCTTTTATGAATG
>CAKKRP010000118.1 GCA_919902765.1 Gammaproteobacteria bacterium
GACGATCGCCGATGAAGTGCGCGCCGGTGGACGTATTCCGCTCATTATCGGTCGCTCATTGACCGACCGCACGCGCACCGCGCTGGGTTTGCAGGCGTCCACCATATTTCTGCGGCCTGTGGCGCCCAAAGACACTGGCAAAGGCTATACCTTGGCGCAAAAAATGGTCGGTCAGGCCTGCGGCGTAAAAGGTGTGCGCCCCGGCGCATATTGCGAACCGCATATGGCCACGGTGGGTTCGCAAGACACCACCGGGCCGATGACGCGCGACGAATTAAAGGAACTCGCATGTCTAGGTTTTTCTGCGGATTTAGTCATGCAGAGCTTTTGTCACACGGCGGCCTATCCGCGGCCGGTGGATGTCAAATTGCAGCACGAATTGCCGGAATTTATTCAAACGCGCGGTGGTGTTTCATTGCGTGCGGGCGACGGCGTGATCCATTCGTGGTTGAATCGCATGATATTGCCGGATACGGTCGGCACCGGCGGCGATTCACATACGCGTTTCCCCATCGGCATCAGTTTTCCCGCCGGTTCCGGGTTGGTGGCGTTCGCTGCAGCCTTGGGCGTGATGCCGCTGGATATGCCGGAATCGGTGTTAGTGCGTTTTAAAGGCAAGATGCAACCGGGGATTACGTTGCGCGATTTAGTCAATGCAATTCCCTATGTGGCGATCAAAAGAGGCCTGCTGACGGTCGAAAAAAAGGGCAAAAAGAACGTTTTCTCAGGGCGCGTGATGGAAATCGAGGGTCTACCCGACCTCAAAGTGGAACAAGCCTTTGAATTCGCCGATGCGTCTGCCGAGCGGTCTGCCAACGGCTGTACGGTGCGTTTGAATAAAGAACCCATTAGCGAATTTTTGCGTTCGAATATTACCTTGCTAAAATGGATGATCAGCGAAGGCTACGGCGATAGACGCACCTTGGATAGGCGCATCGCGGCGATGGAAAGTTGGTTGGCCAAACCCGATTTATTGCAACCGGATGCAGATGCCGAATATGCGGAAATCGTCGAGATTGATTTAAATAAAATTACCGAGCCGTTGTTGGCCTGCCCGAACGATCCCGACGATATTAAACCCTTGTCGCAGGTTGCCGGCGATCATGTCGATGAGGTGTTTATCGGATCGTGCATGACCAATATCGGCCACTATCGTGCGGCCGGAAAAATTCTGGAAGACGCCGCTAACGTACCTACGCGTATGTGGATAGTGCCACCGACGCGCATGGATCAACATCAATTGATTGAAGAAGGCTATTACAGTATCTTTGGCAAAGTGGGCGCACGCACCGAGGTGCCCGGATGTTCGTTGTGTATGGGTAATCAGGCGCGCGTCAAAGATGGTGCAACGGTGGTTTCGACCTCGACGCGCAATTTCCCCAATCGCATGGGCAAAGACGCACGCGTCTATCTCGCGTCGGCGGAATTGAGCGCCGTCGCGGCGCGTTTGGGCAAGTTGCCGACGGTCGCCGAATATCAACAATATGCGGCGAAAATTACGCCGTTAGCTGATAATGTGTATCGCTATTTGAATTTTAATCAAATAGAAAGTTATAAGGTCGCAGCGGCGAAGGTCATCCCGATTGCCCCCGCGCGGTAGCGATAGATTGACGCGGCATATCGGAAATTTTTAACAACTATTTTGACTAATACGCGTGTCAAACACGCAACAGCGGAGGGCATACTCATGGGCGCTCAGTGGAAAGCGAAGGGCAGAGAAGCGGCGGCCAATGCCAAGGGTCGCGTTTTTACTAAATTGGCGAAAGAAATCATGGTGGCGGCGCGCAACGGCGCCGAGTTAGACATGAATCCACGCTTGCGTTTGGCGATCGAACAAGCGAAAAAGGCGTCTATGCCAAAAGACACCATCGAGCGCGCGATCAAAAAAGGCGCGGGCTTGCTCGACGAGGGCGTGCATTTTGAAAAGCTGACCTACGAAGGATTTGCGCCGCATCGCGTGCCGGTCATTGTCGAATGCCTGACTGACAATTCCAATCGCAGCGTCACCAATATCCGCATTTTATTTCGTAAAGGGCTGTTGGGTGCGGCAGGGTCAGTGTCTTGGGATTTCGATCATCTCGGCATGATAGAGGCGCTGCCGGAAACCCCGGATGCAGATGCGGAACTGGCGGCTATCGAGGCCGGTGCGAACGATTTAGAGCTCGGTGAAAACGGGGCCGCGACCACATTTTTCACTAACCCGACGGATTTAGACGCAGTGAGCCGCGCGTTGCCGCAATATGGATTTGTAGTGCAGTCCGCGCAACTGGGTTATCGTCCCAAAAATCCCGTTGTTCTGGGCGACGCAGAACGTGCAGAAGTAGAGGCGTTTTTAGAAGCCGTGGACGCCGATGACGATGTGCAAAATGTGTATGCGGCTTTGGCGGGGTAGTATCTGGTGGGCGTAGTGAAAAGAATCTGTTTTTTACTGGCGTTGATCTTGTCGCCGCTGCTGTCAATGGCGGACGCGATAACGGACGCCGAGATTCAACATTTGCTCAAATTTGTGGCATCCACCACCTGCAAATATGAGCGCAATGGCGATTTGCACGCAGGCAGTGAAGCGGTTAAACATATCCAACAGAAATATGAACATTTCAAAGACAAGATACACAGCGCCGAAGATTTTATCGCCTACAGTGCGACTAAAAGCACGATGTCAGGTAATAAATATCATGTAATATGCGCTGGAAAAACACCGCAAGACAGCGATCAATGGTTGTTAGAAGAGTTGAAAAGATTTAGAAAAAATAATAACGTGTGACGCAGGATTGGGTGTCCCTAGGCGCAGGGTGGAATGCCACTGCATCAAGGTGTAGCAGGTTGCAGTCAATCGGCAGCGCACGTCCAAGCAAAAGAAATAAAGGGAAAACGCTAGCCCCAACCCGGCACGGTGTGGGAGAATCTACTGGGCACGGAACGACGCGCGGGAAAGCGAGCGCAGTTTAGGGTTGTGGACAACCCCGAAATCTGGGCGTTCGAATGCGCGAATCGGCCCGGCCAAGAAATTATTGAGCCAAATTTAGTTAAGTCATGTAGCGGTGCCGACAGCGCGTTTCGCGCTACGGTAGCTCGCCATATAACGAAGGGAGGGCACAATGAGTTTCCTTGAGCGCGTAACGATCAAAGGACTTCATGGAAAGAAGAATATCGACGCAGTTATCGATGATGACACATTGATTCTTGTCGGGGAAAACGGTTCCGGTAAGACTACGTTTCTTCGATTGTTGTTTCATGTACTTTCAGGCCGGTGGCTTTCCCTGGCGCAATATCGATTTGAGATGATCAATATAACAATATCTGGCACAACGTATGAGATTGCACGGGATGCCATAAGTAAGGGTTTCGAAAAATTGGACAAGAGGTTCCTTTCAGACCTTCCGCCACCAGTTAGGCACCGCTTGTTAGAAATGCTCAGGACTGGAGAAGTTGATCGACTGCCAATGGAGCTTGAACGTATACGATCACGGTATGGGATACCAGTTGATCAAGTTATGCGACAGCTGAGTCTTTTTGATGACCAACTGCGGGGACTGAGTAAAGAGCTAAAGCAGCAAATTGCGGAGATACAAACCGCAATCAATGCTCAGGTGTTGTACTTGCCCACCTACCGACGGATCGAACGAGAACTCAGTAGCATCTTCGAGGGGTTCGATCCTGATGATCTTCGTCGCTCCAAACATCGTATGTCTGGCCGCGAAACTGAAAGGGCATTTGTTGAACTCGTGGAGTTTGGGATGCAGGATGTTGAGCGCGCGATTCGTGGGGTTCTTGAGGAGGTAAAGGACTTTGCGCGGGAAAATTTAAACAACCTCACTCTTAAGTATCTTGGCGATGTCGTTAATCAAGAATACCAGTCAGTTGGTATGTTAGAAATATCGAACATGTCAGAGGACACTATTCAAGGCGTTCTCGATCGCATTCACGAAAGCATCCTTGGGAAAATTCACAAGGCGCACTTGTTCAACGTCATCAATTCCGCGCGATCAAATGCCTCGCCCGACGAGCATACGAAGATAATTTGCCATTACTTTCTGAAGTTGTTGAGCTTTCAAGAAGCATTGCAGAAGAGAGAACGAAAAATTTCGGAATTTTGTGATTTATGTTCAGAGTACATCGTCGATAAAAAATTTACATATGACAGTACGAAATTTAATTTCTTGATCAGTTATAAAGATGACATCAGCGACATTGGTAACGTCCAACTTAGTGACTTGTCGTCCGGAGAGAAACAAATTGTTTCTCTTTTTAGTCACCTGTATTTGTCTGGTAATAGTCAGTTTCTAGTACTTATTGACGAGCCGGAACTCTCCCTTTCCGTGCCATGGCAGCGGCATTTCTTGAGCGACATCAAAAAGGGTGGATTTTGCAAGGCGTTGATTGCCGTAACGCACTCGCCATTTATATATGACAACGAGCTGAGGGGTTATGCCCGGTCATTGGGAGAATTTGAAACTTCGGGAGGGCTATGACCGTGTCAATGCTCGATCTACATGCGGAAGCTCTAGATGGAAGTGCCGCTTACCATGAGTTTCTCTTGTTCTACAAGCCTGCTGGAAAATTCGTTTATGGTTTCATCGAGGGTCTCCAAGATTCATCCTTCTATCTCAGTGTAATCAACAGCATGTTGCCAGATGGGTGGCGCGCACGATTGTTTCAAGCGGGTAATCGTGACAAGGTCGTCAAGACATGCCTTGAGATTGACTGGAGCAGATTCGACAGGAGGCGCGTATGTTTTTTTGTTGATCGAGATCTCACGGCATTTGTTGGTGGAGATGAACATCTTCCACAGAATATTTACGTAACAGACCAGTACTCGATTGAAAATGATGTTGTGAACCATGAGACCCTAAGTTGCTTACTTGATGAAGTGTTCAACATTGTGGGACTGACGCCAGATGAAGAGTACGCAATTAATCGCATGTTTGACGAGGAATACGACAGATTTTGCGAGGCAATGGTTGCGCCAATGTCGCAAATATTGATCTGGCAGAAAAATGGAAATCAACCATGTTTGGAGAACGTAAAACTAAAGGATTGGTTTGAATTTAACAACGGGAGAATTTCACTACGAACAAAATACATCGAAGCGCTCTCCCGAGTTGGGTATGCCGCAGGGCGTTGTAAATGTGATCCGTCGTCAAATGAATTACTTGCTTCGGCTGAGGGCGAGTTTCGCGGCAAAGGTGGAGTGCCGAGGTACATCAGGGGGAAGTATGTCCTGTGGTTCTTCGTGCGTTTCGCGTTGAGCATTTACGAATCAGTACAATTGCATTGCGCTCGGTACAAGAAGAGGCCAAAGACACATATGACATTAGGTATTGATAATGCGATGGTAATTCTTGGAACTAGAGTTAGGGCCCCTGAATCACTGCGAGTGTTTCTGAACAACACGTACATTTCTTACATTGAAGAGGCTCTGGGGTCGCAGTCGCAACCGAGGTTGAATGCTTAGATTCGGAAAGGCTTGTTCTGGCTGATCTTCAGAAAGTTCGCAGAACAAGTTCCAAAACCCGGCCAAGCCGCAGCATGTGAAGGGCTACGTATGGAGGTGGCCATTTGAAAAAGGGTAAACGTTATGACGTTTCTGATCTAGTTGAGGCGCAGTATGAGCCCGATTCAGATAATAAAGTGCTGCGTAACCTGTTAGGTATAAAAGATACTGCGGAAATGGATCTCGCAGAGGCCAATGCGTTAACCAGGGCAACGCATACATTGATTGGAGAGTACGATCAGGAGCATCAGTTTTCTGCTGCGGATATCTGCCATTTCCATAAAACGTGGCTCGGAGATATATATCAATGGGCGGGCCATTATCGCAAGGTCAATATTAGTAAGGACGACTTTTCCTTTGCGATGGCGGCGCAAGTACAAAATTTAATGGTTGTATTTGAACGTGATCAACTTTCAAAATATACGCCATGCAATTTTGAGAAGATCGACGATATTGTTAAGGCTCTCGCTGAAACGCATACGGAATTGGTGCTTATACATCCCTTTAGAGAAGGTAACGGCAGAACCGCGCGTTTGCTATCGACATTAATGGCACTGCAAGCCAACTTGGCGTTGCTCGATTTCACCATGATCGAAAAGAAACGGCAAGATTACTTCTTGGCGGTACAGGCAGGCATGGACAGAAATTATGCGCCAATGGAGAAATTGTTTGCGGAGATTATTTCGATTTCTGCTGCACGGGGGTAACGGAAAATATACCGTGAGCAACGTTGCTGATGTTTTGTG
>CAKKRP010000119.1 GCA_919902765.1 Gammaproteobacteria bacterium
TTATATGTTGTTTTACGCCCTGCCTAGTTTCCTCGACAATCCGCTCGTTATTTTTAAAGTTTGGGAAGGCGGAATGTCTTTTCATGGCGGTCTGATCGGGGTCGTCATCGCCATGGCGATGTTCGGCCGACGCTACCAACAATCCTTTTTTGCAGTCGCGGATTTTGCCGCACCGCTGGTCCCGTTAGGCTATTTCTTCGGTCGCATAGGCAATTTTATCAATGGCGAATTGTGGGGCCGCGTCACTGACGTGCCGTGGGGGATGATCTTTCCATATGCAGGCCCGTTGCCGCGACACCCTTCGCAGCTATATCAAGCGGTGCTGGAAGGGCTCGTCGTATTCGCGATGTTGCGGTGGTATTCCGCGCGCCGTCCGCCACGCATGGCCGTGTCTGCGGTGTTTTTAATATTATTTGGCGGGTTTCGCATCGTTAACGAATTTTTCCGCGAACCTGATGTACAACTTGGGTTCGTCGCGTTTAATTGGTTGACGATGGGACAATTATTATCCGCGCCGATGGTGATCGCGGGGGGTGTATTATTGCGCCATGCCTATCGCGTCACGGCGCAAAAAATTTTAGCACCCACAATCAAGCCGGCGAAAAAAAGGCGGTCATGACATGCAGCAATATTTAGATTTACTCCGGCATATCAAGAGCCACGGTGTGCGCAAATCGGACCGCACCGGTACCGGCACCATCAGCGTGTTCGGTCATCAAATGCGTTTTGATTTGCAACACGGTTTTCCGTTGGTCACCACCAAAAAGGTGCATCTCAAATCCGTGATCCATGAGTTACTGTGGTTTCTGCGCGGTGAAACGAATATCAAATATCTGCGCGACAACGGCGTGACCATTTGGGACGAATGGGCCGATGAAAATGGTGAACTTGGCCCGGTATACGGTGCCCAGTGGCGGGCGTGGCGCACACAATACGGCGTGGTGATCGATCAAATCGATGACGTAATCAAACAAATAAAACAGAATCCCGATTCTCGTCGCATGTTGGTGTCGGCGTGGAATCCCGGCGAGGTCGCCAATATGGCTTTGCCGCCCTGCCACGTGATGTTTCAATTCTATGTGGCGGAGGGGCGTTTATCGTGTCAACTATATCAACGTAGCGCCGACGTGTTTTTAGGTGTGCCGTTTAATATCGCATCCTATGCCTTGCTCACGCATATGGTGGCGCATGTGTGTGGATTGCAGGCGGGTGAATTTATACACACCTTAGGTGATACGCACATTTATCTGAATCACTTGGAACAGGTGGATATGCAATTAAGCCGCGCGCCATTTGTGTTGCCGCGTGTGATGCTCAATCAGCAAGTGAAATCCATTTTTGAATTTCGTTATGAAGATATCGAGGTCGTCGATTACCAATGTCACCCCGGCATTAAGGCACCGGTGGCGGTGTAAGTATGATCATATCTATGATCGCTGCGATGACAGACGACGGCATCATCGGGATAGAAAACCGTTTGCCGTGGAAATTGCCGGTAGATATGCGGTGGTTTCGTCGTCATACCGTGGGCAAACCGGTTGTCATGGGGCGCACCACGTTCGATTCTTTAGGGCGTAAACCCCTGCCGGATCGCCACAATATCGTGGTGACGCGCGATCCAAATTTTTCAGCGGCGGGTGTGGCGGTTGCCCATACGCTGGATGAGGCGCTACACGCTGCCGGTGACGTGCCGGAGGTAATGATTATCGGTGGCGCGAGCTTGTATCGAGAAGCGCTAGCGCGCGCTCAGCGTTTATACATCACATTTGTCCATGCAAAAATCATCGGAGACGCGTCTTTTCCGGCATGGCAGAGGGACGAATGGCGAGAAATAGAGCGCACAGAAACCGCACCGGATGAAAAAAACGCCTATGCGTGCAGCTTCGTACTGCTGCAACGCCCAAACTTCGCGTAATTAGTTCCTGGTTGCCAAGAGTGATGCCTTGGTCATCACGATTTTTGCTAAGCGTATCATACGACGTCGAAACCGCCTTTTTTTTATATCTTTTAAACGCGCGAATCAACCAAGCATCAATTTCCGTCCCCGCCTTGGCAAGGTGTATGTGTAAACACCGGTCTCTCGGTGTCCAACCACAATGCCGTCAGCATGCCTCCCCATACACATCCGTTGTCCAATGCGAAAATATTGGGATATCCCGCATCGCCTAGCGTAGACCAATGCCCAAACACACACCGCTCATTGGCGGTCGGGCGGTTGGCGACTTCAAACCATGGGATCAGGTGTTCCGGTTGTGAGCCCGGTGAGCCTTTGTGTTGCAATACTAATTTTCCGTCTGCCGTGCAGTAACGCATGCGCGTCAACGCATTGGCGATAAACCGGCAACGCTCCCACCCTTGCAGCCACGGCGACCATTGATCGGGCATGTCGCCATACATTTCTTTGAAAAATGTTTTGTAGTCGCCGCTACGTAACAGCGTCTCAATTTCAGCGGCGCATCCCTTGGCGGTGATCAGATCCCACGTCGGGGCGATGCCCGCGTGCGTGAGTACGAAATTGAGTTTCGCATCATGGTGTAACAAAGGCAGGTGCCTTAACCAAGCCAATAATTCATCGCGGTCGGGGGCCTTTAAGATGTCATCGAATGTATCTTTCGGACGCGCTGTTTGTACGCCTTCCGCAATGGCGAGCAAATGCAAATCATGATTGCCGAGCACCGTGATCGCGTGCTTGCCTAAGGCCTTGATGAAGCGCAGCACCGACAAAGAATCGGGTCCGCGATTTACGAGGTCGCCGGTAAACCACAGCGTGTCACGCGAGGCGTCAAATTTTATTGACGATAGCAGCGCCAATAAATCTTTATGACACCCCTGTATATCTCCAATCGCATAAACGGCCATATTTTAGTGTACCTGGTTGGTCTGTTCGGGGGGGGTGTCTAAATATTCGACTATACGCTTACGTAAGCGATCTAATAATAACGGATCGCGTAAGGGCTCGTTGTGATGGGTAGTGATAAAAAACACATCATCGACCAGCGCGCCCAAGGTGGAAATTTTGGCATTGTGTACCACCACGTCACACTCTACCATAACTACCGCCACGCACGCTAAAATTCCAGGGCGATCCGTCGTGCGTAATTCCATTATGGTGCGCTGATTGCGCTCGTCTAAGGTGAAGGCGACTTCGGTAGGCGTCACAAAGTGCTTGATCTGACGAGGGACGATGCGGCTGAGTGTTGGCAGTGTAATATCATTGCTCTGAAACTGGCGTTGCAAAAATTCTTTGATTTCTAGCAGTCTCGCGGGCGTGGCGATGGTCTGCCCATTCCGCTCTAAGACCTGATAGGTCTCGATGGCGTATCCGTCACGGGTGGTGACGATGCGCGCCTCTAAAATATTGAGCCCCAAACGGCCTACTGTCGCAGTGACCATGGCGAACAAGCGCTTATCGACAGGCGCATAAATAAATATCTCCGTTCCGCCGCGCACGCCCTCGCCTTGCACCTCGATGACGGGGGTGATATGCGCATTTTGCGCGGTCAAGATCAAATCGGTGTGCCATGAAATCTCGTTCCAGGGATAACGCAAGAAATAATCATCATCGAAATAATGCCAAAGCTGTTCCAGTTGTGCAATCGTATAGCCTTTATCGGTGAGATTTTTGCGCACTAAGGCCAGCGTATCGCGTATGCGTTCGCGTTTATCTAGCGGGTTTTCAAGCCCGCGCTCAAGCGCACGGTGTGTTTGCAGGTAGAGTTCGTACAGTATCGAGGCCTTCCATCCGTTCCATAACGCCGGATTTGTGGCGCGGATGTCAGAAACTGTCAGTATATAGAGGTATTCCAGGCGATTTTTGTCCTCAACGCGTGAGGCGAATTTATTGATGACTTCGATGTCGCTGATGTCTTGGTGTTGGGCGGTGGATGACAGCAATAAATGGTGGCTTACCAACCAAGCGACGAGATCCGTGTCGAATGCGCTCAAGCCGTGGCTAACACAAAATCCGCGTACTTCCTCCGCACCTAATACCGAGTGATCTCCGCCGCGGCCTTTGGCGATGTCGTGAAAAAGTCCGGCGATATAAAGTAATTCGGGTTTGGGTATATTGCCGATGAGGTCCGATAACAAAGGAAATTCATTGCGATATTCGTCCACAGTTAAGCGCCGCAGATTACGAATTACGAATAGTGTATGTTCATCCACGGTGTAAACATGAAACAAATCGTGTTGCATCTGCCCCACGATGCGCGCGAATGCAGGAATGTAAGCCGCTAATACGCCATACCGGTTCATGCGTCGCAATTCATGCGTGATGCCGCGAGGTTGACGCAATATTTCCATAAATAAACTTTTGCCGCGTATGTCGTTGCGGAATTTGTCGTCGATCAAATGGCGGCTTTCTCGGATTAAGCGTATGGTTTGCGCGCGTATGCCCTTGAGCTCCGGATGTTGCTGGAGTAGCAAAAATACCTCCAGCAACGCAAACGGATAACGCTTAAATACATGATCGTCTATCGCCTCTATAAATTCTTTGCGGGCTTGAAAGCGTTTATTTATCGGCGTAGGCGAGCCCAATTGATCTTGATACAAAATCGCTTCTTGATAGAGTTGCAATAACATCTCGTTGAGGCGGTTCAGCGTCATCACGGTGCGGTAATATTTTTTCATAAATTGTTCGACCGCCAGATGAGGCCTATCCGCCGCCCGGCGACTGTCATTGGCGACATCCATATGCGGGCGTTCGTCTTGAAAACCGAATTGCTGGGCGAGTGCGCGTTGATGATCGAAGAGCAGACGATCCTCGCGCCTGCCGGTTAGGACATGCAACGCGAAGCGGATACGCCATAAAAATTCTTGGCCCTCCATCAGGGTCGTATATTCGTCTTCGGTCAAGAATTTTTGATGGACCAAATCCGCCAAGGTCGCCGTGCCGAAGTGGCGTTTGGTGACCCAAACAATGACTTGGATATCGCGCAATCCCCCCGGACTTTCTTTGATATTGGGTTCCAGATTGTAGGCGGTGTCGTGGAAGCGCAAATGACGATCGATTTGTTCGCGCCATTTGGCCTCAAAAAACGCCCGGCTAGGCCATAATTTTTCCGGCCCGGTGATGGCGTGCATTTCGCGAAACAGGGCTTGGGGGCCGCGCAACAAGCGCGATTCCATGAGATTGGTGGCGACCGTGATGTCGCGCCGGGCCTCGTCGCAACATTGTTCCAACGTGCGCACGCTGTGGCCCACTTCCAGGCCGATATCCCATAGAAACGTCAAAAATTCCGCCAGTGCGTCTTGATGTTGGAGTAGCGTTTTATCGCGCAACAAAATCATTATATCGACATCCGAATGCGGATGCAGTTCGCCGCGCCCGTACCCGCCGACCGCAATCAGCGCGACACCGCCGATGCGCGCGGGCAAAAATAATCGCCACGCACGCACGATTAAATGATCTACCAGTTGTGCGCGTCCGGCCACCAACACATTGACCGGTGTCCCTGACGTAAATTGTTCGCGCAAGACTTCGGCACCGCTGAGCAAGGTCTGTTTAAAAATTGGAATGGGTTTGGCAGCCGATTTTAGGGCGCGGTCGAAGGCGTCGAGGTCGATTAAATTGAGTGGTGGCGTAGGCACGGTTAAATAGATTCGCCAGGACGTAAGGTTAATACTTCGTAGCCATCGTCCGTGACTAAAATTGTGTGTTCCCACTGCGCGGACAATGCATGGTCTTTGGTCACCACCGTCCAGCCATCGGGCAATAATTTAACGAAACGTTTTCCGGCATTCACCATCGGTTCGATGGTGAAGATCATTCCAGGCGTTAGTTGCAGGCCGGCGCCGGGGTTTCCATAATGCAGCACTTGCGGTTCTTCATGGAAACCGCGCCCTATGCCATGGCCGCAATATTCGCGCACAATAGTAAAGCGCTGAGATTCCACATAGCTTTGGATCGCGTATCCGATATCGCCTAAAAAGGCCCCCGGCCGGACGGCGCGTATACCGAGCAACATGGCCTCATAGGCAACGGTGGCCAGGCGTTTAGCCATTACCGAAGGCTCACCGATAAAAAACATCATACTGGTGTCGCCATGAAAACCGTCTTTAATTATGGTGATATCAACATTTAATACGTCGCCGTTTTTTAATACCTTGTCGCTGGGTATACCGTGGCAAACCTGATGGTTGACCGAGGTACAGATCGACTTGGGGAAGCCATGATAACTCAGCGGGGCCGCTACCGCATGCTGTACCTCGGTAATATAATGATGCGATATATCATTGATTTCATTAGTAGTAATGCCTGCCCGTATATATGGAGCCAACATCGTTAAGACATCTGCCGCGAGGCGGCCTGCGACGCGCATTTTGGCGATCTCGTCCGGGGTCTTAATGCTTACACTCATACTCACCGCGCCTTGCAAATCCGTGTTGGGGTAGGGGGAAAGGGTTTGTCGTTTGGGTTGGTTTATGGTATAAATCGCTTCGCACTTTAGCAACTTAAATCCACACACCCCTCGACACATGGGCCGGGGTGCTTGTCAAGGGTCTACGCTTGACAGGTCGGCGCATGGGAAGGGTGGAGGCTTAACCCCATACTTGGAGTATACATGTCTAACGTTACGATGCGTCAAATGCTGGAAGCCGGTGTCCACTTTGGTCACCAAACCCGTTATTGGAACCCGAAGATGGGACCGTATATCTTCGGTGATCGCAATAAAATCCATATTATCAATTTAGAAAAAACCATGCCATTGTTTCACGAGGCGATTAACTTCGTGAGCGGTTTGGCGGCGCGTAAAGGCGTGATCATGTTCGTGGGCACCAAGCGTGCGGCCAACGAAGTTGTAAAAGAAGAAGCGATACGTTGCAACATGCCCTATGTCAACCGCCGCTGGTTGGGCGGCATGTTGACCAATATGCGCACCGTCAAACAGTCTATTCAACGCCTGAAAGACCTCGAAGCGATGCAGAAGGACGGTCATTTTGAGCGCATCAGCAAAAAAGAAGCCTTAATGCTGACACGTGAAATGGATAAACTAGAAAAAAGTTTGGGCGGGATCAAAAATATGCCCAGCTTACCGGATGCGATGTTTGTCATCGATGTCGGTCATGAAAAAATCGCTATTGCAGAAGCCAAGGCCTTAGGCATACCGGTGGTCGGCGTGGTCGATACCAACAGTAATCCGGAAAGTGTGGATTACGTAATACCCGGCAATGACGATGCGGCACGCGCGATCAAGTTGTACGCGGCGACGGTCGCGGATGCCATCATTGATGGGCGTCGTTCCGCGTTGGATATGAGCGGCAAGGGCGATGAATTTGTAGAGTTGGATGCCAAGGGTAGCGTCCAAGCGGATAGCGCGGATGCCGCTAAACGTAAAGCCGCACCTGCCAAAAAGGTCGTCAAAAAGAAAAATCCCGCGCCTAACAATAATACGCGCGGCGGCAGACGTAACGAAGGCGATAGTAATGAATAAGTACTGCCTATGCCGGGCGTGGTGTGAGGTATAGCGTACGAATTAAAAAGGGGGCGAGGCCCCCTTTTTGTGAACCGCAGGGACGGAAAATTTACAGTTTATTATCTCTTTGAGGTTAATCAGGTTATGAACATTTCTGCAATGTTAGTAAAAGAGCTGCGCGAACGCACCGGCGCAGGCATGATGGAATGCAAAAAGGCCTTGACCGAGACCCAGGGCGACATCGAGGCGGCGATCGAACATATGCGTAAAGCAGGCATGGCCAAGGCGGATAAAAAAGCCGGTCGTATCGCCGCTGAAGGTGTGGTGTTGGCAATAACGGATAGCAATAAAAAAACCGCCGTCGTCATCGAGGTTAATTGCGAAACGGATTTCGTCGCCAAAGGCGATGATTTCAAGGGCTTCGTGAAAGCGGTGGCCCAATGTGCATTGCAAAATACACCCGCAGACGTTGAAGCGTTGAGCAAGGTGCCGATACAAAATGGCGGTGCCAGCATCGACGATACGCGCCGCGCGTTAATCGCGAAGATAGGCGAAAATATTAGCATCCGCCGCATGCAAATCGTTAACGCCAACGCCAATGGCGTGGTCGGCGTTTATTTGCACGGCACGCGTATTGGTGTGGTGACTTTGCTTGAAGGGGGTAATGAAGATCTCGCCAAAGATATCGCTATGCATGTCGCGGCCAGCCGTCCGCTGTGCGTTTCGAAAGAAGAGATTGCCCCCGCCGTGTTGGCCAAGGAGCGTGAAATTTATTTGGCGCAATCGGCGGATAGCGGCAAGCCCAAAGAAATTGTCGAAAAAATGGTCGAAGGGCGCATTAAAAAATATATGCAGGAAGTCACCTTGCTGGGCCAACCGTTTGTAAAAAATCCCGATATTACCGTCGAAAAATTGCTCAATGACGCCAAGGCCAAGGCCAAGTCTTTTGTGCGTTTCGAGGTTGGTGAAGGCATAGAAAAGAAAGTCGATAATTTCGTAGAAGAAGTGATGGCGCAGGCGCGGGGGGCGTAGTGGCGACACAGGGACAACTCAAGTATCGCCGCATGCTGATCAAGCTCAGCGGCGAGGCATTGATGGGCGAATGCGATTACGGGATAGATCCGAATGTCACTAAACGCATAGCGCAAGAAATAGGCGCGTTGATCGCCGCAGGGGTTGAGGTCGCCATGGTCATAGGCGGCGGCAATATATTTCGCGGTGCAGGTTTGGCGGCAAACGGTGTTGATCGTGTCACCGCAGATCACATGGGTATGTTGGCGACGGTGATCAATGCCTTGAGTTTGCAGGACGCGCTGGAAAATTACGGCTCCAAGGTGCGCGTGATGTCTGCGATAAAAATAAATCAAATATGCGAAGATTATATTCGGCGTCGCGCGGTACGTCATCTGGAGAAAAAACGCGTGGTGATCTTTGCGGCCGGGACCGGAAATCCGTTTTTCACGACGGATTCAGCGGCAAGCTTGCGCGGCATAGAAATCGGCGCGGATATCGTGCTGAAGGGCACTAAAGTCGATGGCGTATATTCCGCAGACCCGCTGCGCGACGCCAATGCGACGTTTTATTCGCGGTTGAATTATGATGAAGTATTGCAGCGCAATTTACAGGTGATGGATGCTACGGCGATAGTGCTGTGCCGCGACCACAATATGCCGTTGCGCGTGTTTAATATGAACAAACCTGGTGCGATGATGCGCATCGCACAAGGTGACGACGAAGGAACTTTAGTGGAGCGTGGATGATATGATTGCAAATATCAAGCAAGACGCTGAAAAGCGTATGAAAAAATCCATAGAATCGTTGCAAGGTGAATTACAAAAGGTGCGCACCGGGCGCGCCCATACCTCGCTGCTCGATCACATTACGGTGGAATACTATGGTAATCAATCGCCGCTTAGCCAAGTGGCGAATATCACCGTCAGCGATGCGCGTACATTGACAGTGACGCCGTGGGATAAGGCCATGGTTGCGAAAATTGAAAAGGCAATACAATCGTCGGATCTCGGTCTAAATCCCGCAACGTCGGGTACCGTTATACGCGTGCCATTGCCCGCATTGACCGAAGAGCGACGCAAAGATTTAGTCAAAGTCGTGCGTCATGAAGGCGAGAACGCGCGTGTCGCGATACGCAACGTGCGGCGAGATGCGATTGCCGAACTAAAAAAAGCGTTGAAAGAAAAAGCGATTTCCGAAGACGAGCAGCGTAAGGCTGAAGACCAAATGCAAAAATTGACCGATCAAAATATCGCTGAGGTCGATAAATTACTGCAGGGCAAAGAAAAAGAATTGATGGAAATTTAATGGCGCCTGTCCGTTCTTAAAGATTCGGACAGGATATGCAAACAGTAAATATTGATCGCAAATCCGGCGTTTTTGGTTTTGTAAACCGCGCGATGAATCAGTTATGCGGTTTACTAAATACCACGTAAGGAAAGCCTCAGCTTGTGAGAGGATGGTGAGCCGTAGAGAGGAAGACCAGCTAAAAAAAGCCGGGCGCAACCGCTGCGCTACGTGGAGTTTTTTTACCCGCTGTCTGACGTGTCCTAGGCCGCCAAGACGCCGCAGACGCGGCTTTACTGACGTGGTTTTCGAAGTGACTATGAGGATGCGGCGCTGAGGGCGTCGTGTAGCGAAGAGTATAAGCGGGATATACACCTCGGATGAAAATTGATTTTGAACAAAACATGGGACTGGGGGCGAGCGCGCCTAAACATGTCGCTATTATCATGGACGGCAACGGGCGGTGGGCCGAGCGCAAGGGTTTGCTGCGTATTGCAGGACATAAAAGTGGCGTGGAAACCGTACGCGAGATCGTGGCAGCGGCGGGGGAGTCAGAGGTAAAGGTGCTTACGCTGTTTGCGTTCAGCAGCGAAAATTGGCGTCGCCCCGAGACCGAGGTGGGTCTGTTAATGGAGTTATTGCTCACGGCCTTGCGTCAAGAAGTTAAAAAACTCGTCAGAAATAACGTCCGATTGCGCTTCATCGGCGGTCGCGACGCATTTGCGCCGAAAATGATCAAAAGTTTGATCGAGGCCGAGGCGGCGACCGTGAATAACACCGGCCTCAATCTTGTTATCGCCTTAAACTACGGCGGCCGTTGGGATGTCGCGCAAGCTGCGCGTCGCTTGTCGGAAGACGTATTGGCCGGACGCCGCACTCCCGATCAGATCAATGAGTCCGTGGTCGGTCAATACATGAGTTTGGGGGAATTTCCCGAACCCGATTTATTTATTCGCACCGGTGGCGAACAACGCATCAGCAATTTTCTATTGTGGCAACTCGCATATACCGAGCTTTACTTCACCGATATATTGTGGCCGGATTTCGGTAAACAAGAATTAGCGCGCGCGATCGAATGGTTTAAAAGTCGCCAACGGCGGTTCGGACGCACGGGACAGCAAATCAAGCAGATGGGTCATGCTTAAACAGCGTATTCTAACCGCGCTCGTGCTGGCACCCTTGGTGATCTGGGGGATTTTGTCTTTACCTACACTGTGGTTTGGCGGATTGGTAGGCCTGTTCGTCACCGTCGGCGCGTGGGAATGGGCGCGTTTGGCGGGGTTTGAATCTACGCTTGCTCGCATCATGTTCGCAAGTTTAGTCGGCGTTTTATTGGTGCTGATGGGTATGGCGACGGCGCTGTCTGAATGGAACCTGCTGATCGCAGGCGCAGTGATATGGTGGGGATATGCAACGTGGGTCGTGTTCGGCTATGACGGTGCGCAAAATCCTGCGCGCAGCATCGCGCGCCTTTCTGTCGGGTTGGTTTTGCTGCTGCCCGCGTGGCTGGCGCTAGTAAAATTGCATGGTTCTGCGCAGGGGCCAATGGCGCTATTGTTTTTAATGGTGTTGATCTGGGGCGCGGATAGCGGCGCGTATTTCGCGGGGCGTGCCTTTGGTAAACACAAATTAGCGCCCAAAGTCAGCCCTGGTAAATCGTGGGAAGGCGTGGCGGGCGCGTTGTTATTGACATTGAGCGTGGCGATTGGCGGCGGTGTGTGGTTGTGGCAATGGCAGGGCATGCAGGTGGTGATGTTTGTCGTCTTGTGTGTCGTCACCGTCGCATTATCCATCGTCGGCGATTTGTACGAAAGTATGGCTAAACGTCGCGTGGGAATAAAAGACAGCGGGAATATTTTGCCGGGTCATGGCGGTGTATTGGATCGCATCGATAGTTTGACCTCCGCCGCCCCCGTTTTTGTATTGGGATACTCTTGGATGGCGCCATTATGATTCAAGGTGTGACCGTGTTGGGGGCCACCGGTTCGATAGGGCTAAGCACCTTAGATGTGCTGCGTCGCCATAAAGATCGCTATCGCGTCGTCGCGCTGAGCGGTCGCTCGCGCGTAGATCGTTTATTGGAACAATGTATCGAGTTTCAACCGGAATACGTTGCCGTTGCAGATGATCAAGCGGCCGACGAATTTGCGCAAAAATTGCGTACGCATCGTTTAGAAAATATTCGTGTCGTGAACGGTGTCAAGGGTCTAGAGACCATCGCCAGTTTAGCGCAAGTCGCTTACGTCATGGCCGCCATCGTCGGCGCGGCCGGGTTGCGGCCTACCCTGGCTGCGGCGCGCGCAGGCAAGACAGTGTTGTTGGCGAATAAAGAGGCCCTGGTGATGTCCGGGCGACTGTTTATGGATATAGTGCGACGCCATAACGCCCTGTTATTGCCTATCGATAGCGAACACAATGCGATTTTTCAGTGTATGCCCGCCCCCAATGAACAGAGTGCGGCTTGGAACAAACTGGGGGTCAGCAAAATTTTATTAACAGCATCCGGTGGCCCGTTTCGTAAGATGCCGTTAGAGGAATTGGAATTTGTGACGCCCGCGCAGGCGGTGGCCCATCCAAATTGGTCTATGGGACGAAAAATATCCGTCGATTCCGCGACCATGATGAATAAAGGTTTAGAAGTGATCGAGGCGTGCTGGCTATTTAATTGCACACCTGAGCAAATCGAAGTGGTGGTCCACCCGCAAAGCATTATCCATTCGATGGTGGAGTATGTCGATGGATCGGTGCTGGCCCAATTGGGTAATCCGGATATGCGCACGCCTATCGCGCACGCCCTGGCCTGGCCGGAGCGTGTCGCGTCGGGCGTCAGTCGTTTAGACATGATCGCGGTCGCAAAATTAGAGTTCGAGCGCGCGGATATGCAACGCTACCCGTGTCTGAGATTGGCGATAGAGGCAATGCAGGTGGGAGGAATAGCCACCACAGTGCTGAATGCCGCCAATGAAATAGCGGTGCAAGCGTTTTTAGAGGAACGAATTCGCTTTACGGACATTCCAAAGGTGATCGAAGAAAGTTTGGAACATAGGCCGTCTACCGGTGCGGATAATTTAGAAGCGATTTTTGCTGTCGATGAGTGGGCGCGTGCGCATGCTCGGCGGTTTATTGCGGGATTAAAGAATTGAGCAAATTATGATAGCAGTGATATACGCGATTCTATCGTTTGTGTTAGCGCTCGGTGTATTGATCGCGGTGCATGAATACGGACACTTTTGGATGGCGCGCCGCATGGGTGTCAAGGTGTTGCGGTTTGCAATTGGTTTTGGCAAACCCTTATGGTCTGCGACGCGCGGCCCCGACCAAACCGAATATGTATTGGGCATGTTGCCGTTGGGCGGATATGTCAAAATGCTCGATGAGCGTGAGGGTCCTGTCGCGGTCCATGAGGCGCATAGGGCGTTTAATCGACAAGGCGTGTGGCCGCGCATTGCGATTGTGAGCGCCGGTCCATTGGCGAATTTTTTATTTGCAATCGTGTTGTATTGGGGCATGTTCATGGTGGGCATGCCGGGCATCAAAACTATTGTTGATCGCGTTACGCCCGCATCAGTTGCCGAGCGTGCCGACTTACAGCATGGAGATGAGATCATCGCTGTCGCGGGTGATCAAACGCCTACAATGGAAGTTCTGCGCTTGTCCTTGGTCGAGGCTGCGCTTAATAAAGAAGTGGTGGAAATCTCGGTGCGTCGTGACGGTCAAGAACGCAAATTGGCGATGGACTTATCCGCTGTGCCGATGAAAATGATCGAAAACGGTTTATTGCAAGAAATCGGCATTATCCCCTTACAGCCGCATTTGCCGGCGATTGTCGGGCAATTAGAGGTCGGTAGCGTCGCGGAACGCGCCGGGTTGACGCCGGGTGATGTCATTGTGTCTGTCGATGGCATAGGCGTCGGCGATTGGATAGCGTGGGCGGAATATATCCGCGCCCATGCGGAAAAAAGCATCCAAGTGGTGGTACGTAGAGACGGCGTGGAAAAAACATTGTCCATTACGCCCGCCGCAGTGCATACCAAGCAGGGTACGATAGGACGCATCGGCGCCGCGCCGCGTCCGCTGGATGAATTCCCGGAACAGTTGATGGCGAAACAGCAATACGGCGTGGCGGCTGCATTTTGGCAAGGCATCAAAAAAACAGCGGACATTTCGTTATTGACCTTGCGTATGCTAGGCAAGATGGTGGTTGGAGAAGCCTCCATCGAAAATTTAAGCGGCCCGATCAGCATCGCACAATATGCCGGACAATCCGCGCAAATCGGCATCTTGCCCTTTATCGCCTTTCTCGCCATTATCAGCATCAGTTTAGGCGTTTTGAATTTGTTGCCTGTGCCGGTACTGGATGGCGGGCATCTATTATTTTACGGCATCGAACTTATCAAGGGTAGCCCGGTATCTGATAAAATATTATTATTGGGGCAAAAGATCGGCGTGGTGCTATTGATAGGGTTAATGATCTTGGCATTTTATAATGATTTAGCGCGAGTTTTCGGTTGATTGATGATGATGTTGAAACGTATTTTTTGTTTGTTCGCCGCTGGTTTGGCATGCACCGGGACTGCCTACGCGTTTGACCCGTTCGAGGTCAAAACGATTCAAATCGAAGGTGCCCAACGGGTGACGGACGCCACGGTTTTGAATTATTTGCCCATTAAACCGGGTGACAAAATAGATGATACGCGTATCGTCGATGCTATACATGTGTTGTTTAAAACGGGCTTTTTCGCCGATGTGCGCATTAAACGCCTGGACATCGGAATATTGCTGGTCGAATTGGTGGAACGCCCGTCAATTTCGGAAGTAAAGATCGTCGGGAATAAAGAAATCACCACGGAACAGCTCAACACGGCGCTTAAACAAACGGGTTTGGCGGAAGGCCGCATCTTCAATCGTTCGATTTTGGAAAAAGTAGAGCAGGAACTGCAACGTCAATATTTCAATGCGGCGAAATATGGCGTACAAATCAATTCCGTTATCACCCCTAAAGATCTCAATCGTGTCGCGATTAATATAGACATCAACGAAGGCGAAGTGGCACGGATCAAACAAATCGAGGTTATCGGTAACAATACCTTTGCGAAGAGCTCGTTATTGAGTCAGTGGGAATTGTCTGAAAATACCGCCTGGGCCTCGATATCCGGCAGCAGCAAATATTCTAAACAAAAATTGCAGGGCGATTTGGAGTCTTTGCGTTCCCATTATATGGATCGCGGGTATATTAATTTCAGCATCGATTCCACCCAGGTGTCGATTTCGCCCGATAAAACCGAGGTGTTTATCACCGTAAATGTTACGGAAGGGACAAAATATAAAGTCAGTAAAGTCGCGGTCACCGGCGATACTAAGGTGCCGGAGGAAGAACTGCGCAAATTGATTTCATTGCGCGAGGGCGATACCTTCTCGCGTAAAATGATCACCGAAAGCAGCACCCGCCTCAGTGAACGCTTGGGTGTTGAAGGCTATGCCTTTGCCAATGTCAATGCGGCGCCCGATATCGACAAAGATAAAGAAACCGTAGCGCTGACTTTTTTTGTAGATCCGGGCAAACGGGTCTATGTCAGGCGTATAAATTTCGCAGGTAATACCAAAACCCAAGACGAAGTGCTAAGGCGGGAAATGCGGCAATTGGAAGGTGGCTGGATTTCTACGACCAAATTAAATCGCTCGCGCGTACGGCTACAGCGTACCGGGTTTTTCGATGATATCAACGTCGAGACGCCCCCGGTCGCGGGCACCAATGATCAGGTAGACGTGAATTTTACCGTCGTCGAGCGCGCCTCCGGTAGCGTTAACGCGCAAATCGGATATCAACAAGGTCAAGGTTTGGTGACAGCCGCGAGCGTACACCAAAACAATTTTTTGGGTACAGGCAAACAAGTCAGCGCTGAAGTCAATAATACCTCGGTAAATCGCGTATATAGTTTTTCGACCACGGATCCGTATTATACGCTCGATGGTGTAAGCCGTAGTTTCCGTACTTATTACCGTAAGACTACGGCAGGCTACGGCAATGTTGCGCCTTACACCGCGAATGTGTATGGCGGGAGCATGAGTTATGGCGTTCCGCTCAGTGAGTATAATACCGCGCGCATGGAACTGACCTACGACGACACTCTCTTGAGTTTAGAGGCGAATGCGCCGGCCTCCTATTGGGATTTTGTCAATAAATATTCCAACCATGTCAACACATTGTCGGCGAGCAGCAGTTGGGTACACGATACGCGTAATCGCGCGTTATTTCCGGAAAGCGGTCATTATGTCAGCATGTCCGGTGAACTTTCATTGCCGTTGGCGAAGCTGACGTTTTATAAAATGACCTATAGGGAACAGCACTATTGGAAATTATTATTTGCGGATTGGATTTTTCATTTGGATGGCACGATTGCCTACGGCGGTGGATATGGCGGCACCACTGAACTGCCGTTTTATGAGAATTATTATGCCGGCGGCGACCAAGGCGTGCGCGGTTTCGCCATCAACAGTTTAGGACCCAAAGATTCAGCGACCGGTAAGCCGCTCGGTGGTAGATTGAAAACCATAGGCACCGGCGAAATATTTCTTCCGCTGCCCTTTAGCGAAGCGAGTAAGCAGTTTAGAATGAGCGGCTTTGTGGATATGGGTAATGTATTTGGCGCCGGTGAACGCCTAGACGTGGGCGCGATACGGGCCGCCTACGGGTTCGGTGCGGTGTGGATTACGCCCATAGGCGCGTTGAAGTTTAGTTGGGCATGGCCGTTGCACGTGCGGCCGGGCGATCAAGAGCAAATATTCCAGTTCTCAATCGGTGCACCGTTTTAATTTGGTTTAGGGGAAGCGAGATGGCGTTTAGAAAGTTCAATTGGGTGGTGGCGATCATGTTAGGGTGCGTCGCTTTTCCTGCGTTAGCGGAAATGAAAATCGGGGTGGTTAATTTTCCTCGTTTGTTTGAAGAAGCGCCGCAGGCGCAAGCGGCACGCCAAAATTTGGAAAAGAAATTCGGACCTAAGCAAAAGGAATTGGCCGATGCGCAAAAAAAGGCTAAGGAATTGGAAGAGAAGTTAACGCGTGATGCGGCGGTGATGAACGAGAGCGAACGCGGGCGGTTGGAACGCGATTTAGTCGCGCAAAAGCGCGATCTTAAGCGCATGCAAGAAGAGTTCGGCGACGACTTGAATTTCGAACGTAGCGCCGCGCTGGAAAATATCCAACGTTCTGTTGTCGAAACCGTACGCGCATTGGCGGCGGAGAAAAAATTTGATTTAGTGTTGGCCGATGGGGTGGTGTTCGCCTCTGAGGCCTTGGATATCACGCAGAGCGTTTTAGAACGTTTAAAGAAAGACTCGCCCAAGCCCGCTAAAGGCACGGGCAAATAAAGGGGCGGTCATGGAAGCCTCCGCGATCAGTCTTACCCTCAATGAAATATGTCATCGGGTGGGGGGGGAAGTGCGTGGCAATGGTGACGTTGCGATCCGTGGCGTCGCCAATTTGACCGAGGCGGATGTCGGGGATATCACTTTTTTAAACGGCGCAAAATATAAAAAATATCTGCCACACACGCGCGCGACGGCGGTGATTTTAGCGGCGGACATGGCGGCAGACAGCCCCGTGCCCGCATTGGTGGTGGCTCATCCCTATTTGATCTTTGCGCGCACTGCAGCGATCTTGTATCCTGATGCCTTGCCGACTGCGGGCGTGCATGCAATGGCCGTGGTGGAGCGCGGCGCGCGCATACATCCGAGTGCGGCGATTGCGCTCCTGGTTTATGTGGCCGCAGATGTCGAGATAGGCGCGGGTGCGGTGATAGGCCCAGGATGTATAGTAGGCGAGGGTTGTCGCGTGGGTGCGGCGACACGCTTGATTGCGAACGTCACCTTTAGTAAGAATGTGACGGTGGGGCAACGCTGCATAATTCATCCGGGGGCGGTCGTCGGCTCAGATGGTTTCGGCAATGTCATGGAGGGCGGCGTATGGCACAAAGTCCCCCAACTCGGTGGCGTACAGATCGGTGATGATGTGGAAATCGGTGCCAATACCTCTATAGATCGAGGGGCGTTAGGCAATACCGTGATTGGCGATGGAGTAAAATTGGATAATCTTATACATATAGCTCACAATGTGCATATAGGCGCGCATACGGCGATTGCGGCGCATGTGGCGATTGCGGGCAGTACCCACATCGGCGAGCGTTGTACGATCGGAGGCGCGGCGGGAATCGCAGGGCACATAGAAATTACTAACGACGTGCATATTACCGGGCTGGCGATGGTGACCAAATCCATACGCGAGGCGGGCGTTTATTCGTCAGGTATGCCTGCGCAGAGTAATGATGAATGGCATAAAAGTATCATACGAATACGCCAGTTAGAAAAACTCATGGAACGTGTCAAACGTTTGGAACAACAGCTCAATTTCAGCGAGAAAGGGCCTCACCTTGGATAAAATGGATATATTGCAGATTCAGAAATTTTTGCCTCACCGCTATCCATTTTTATTGGTCGATAGGGTGATAGAATTCGTGCCCCACCGGCGCTTGGTGGCAATCAAAAATGTCACGGTGAATGAGCCATTTTTTCAAGGTCATTTCCCTGGCAGACCTGTTTTTCCAGGAGTATTGATCATCGAAGCCTTGGCCCAGGCCTGTGGTTTGTTGGCATTTGCGTCGCAAGGCGCGACACCCGATGGTTCGATATTTTATTTGGTGGGCGTCGATAGCGCGCGCTTCAAAAAACCGGTAGAACCGGGCGATCAAATGATTTTAACCATTGAATTTATCAAAGCGATGCGTGGCGTTTGGAAATTCAACGCGTCGGTTAAAGTCGATGACGTGGCGATAGCGGAAGCGGAATTGATGTGCGCGGAGAGGGCTGCCAAACCGTGATAGATGCGCGAGCGATCATCGACCCCAAGGCGCGTATCGGAAATAACGTAAGTGTTGGTCCCTACGCCGTGATAGGTGCCGACGTGGAAATCGGTGACGACACGGTTGTCGGCCCGCATACCGTGATACGTGGGCCGACACGTATCGGCAAACAAAATAAAATCTTCCAATTTACATCCCTGGGCGACGCGCCGCAGGATAAAAAATATCACGGCGAACCCACCGTTTTGGAAATCGGAGATCGCAATTCAATTCGTGAATTTTGCACAATTAATCGTGGCACAACGCAGGATGTCGGTGTAACGCGCATCGGCAACGACAATTGGATTATGGCGTATGTACACATCGCCCATGATTGCCAAGTGGGCAATCACTGTACATTTGCGAATGCCAGTTCCTTAGCGGGGCACGTGTCGGTAGGCGACTACGCTATTTTGGGCGGGTTCACCTTGGTACATCAATTTTGTACTCTGGGCGCGCATAGTTTTACGGCCATGGGCAGTGTTATCGCCAAGGATGTCCCGACCTATGTAATGGTGTCTGGCAATCCTGCGCATGCCCATGGCCTCAATAGCGAAGGACTCAAACGCCGTGGGTTTAGCGCCCAGGTTTTGCAACATTTGAGACGTGCGTATAAAGTGATTTATCGGGCGGGTAATACCATTGATCAGGCGCAAGAACAGTTAAAAACGATGCTAGACGAGTGCCCGGAAATCGCGCCGATATTGAATTTTTTGCAACAATCCATACGCGGTATCGTGCGTTAATACAACTATTGTAAGCGGCTCTCAACACACTCTGGTAACCCGATTATGTTACGTATCGGTATAGTGGCGGGTGAGGTATCCGGCGATATCCTGGGTGCCGGGCTCATTAAAGAACTCAAAGCGCTTTATCCCGATGCCGTATTTGAGGGCATCGGCGGCCCCTTAATGCAGGCGCAGGGTTGTCGTAGTCTTTTTTCTATGGATAGATTAGCGGTCATGGGCCTGATCGGGCCGCGCCGGCTATGTGAATTGTTATCGATACGCAGACAATTGCGTCATTATTATTTATCGAATCCTCCTCAAATATTCGTAGGCATAGACGCGCCTGATTTCAATTTAGGATTAGAAAAAAAATTGCATGCGGCGGGGATAAAAACGGTGCATTATGTGAGCCCGTCGGTGTGGGCGTGGCGACGTTATCGCATACGCAAAATACGCAAAGCCGTGGATATGATGTTGACACTGTTGCCATTTGAGGCCGCGTTTTATCGTGGGGCGGGCGTGCCCGTCACCTTCGTCGGACATCCTATGGCGGATCACATCCCTATGCACACGGATCGCGATGCCGCACGCGCCGCCTTGAATCTTGCGCCGGATGCGGAAATCATCGCGCTGTTGCCGGGCAGCCGTATGAGCGAAGTAAAATACCTTGCGTCTGCAATGTTGGCGGCCGCGCGTTGGTGTTTAAAAAAGCGCCCGAATTTGCAATTTGTCGCGCCGTTTGCAAATGCGCATACGCGACAATATTTTGAGCAGTTGCAGATACAACAGTATAACGAATTGCCGATCACCTTAGTGGACGGGCGTTCGCAACTGGTGATAGCGGCGGCCGACGTTGTAATACTCGCGTCGGGTACCGCAACCTTAGAAACCGCGCTTTTAAAGCGACCTATGGTAGTCACCTATAAAATGGGCGCGTTCGGTTTTTGGGTATATAAATCGTTGGTTAAAGTCGCGTTTGTGGCCTTACCGAATTTGTTAGCGGGGCGCGCGCTTGTTCCGGAATTATTGCAAGATGCGGCGACCCCCGAGGCTTTGGGTGAGGCCGCGCTGGAATATTTGCGCGATCCTACGCGTAAACTCGCGACACAACAAGCATTTGAATCTATGCATATGCAATTGCGCTGTGCCGCAGACACAACCGCAGCGCATGCAGTCGCGCAGCTAATGGGAGCAACATGATGAACGAATCGCAGATCATCGCCGGTGTGGACGAAGTAGGGCGCGGGCCGTTGGCCGGGCCGGTGGTCACAGCGGCAGTCATCCTGGATCCAAATCGGCCGATCCCGGGATTGGCCGATTCAAAAAAATTGAGCGCATCGCAGCGCGAAAAATTGGCGGTATTGATAAAAGCACACGCCTTGGCGTGGGCGGTCGGCCGCGCCGAGATTGCCGAGATCGATAGTATCAATATTCTGCACGCCACGATGCTGGCGATGCGGCGAGCAGTGGAGGGTTTGAAATTACGTCCCGATTTGGTATACGTTGATGGCAATCGTTGTCCGGCGTTGGATTGTCGTTGTGTCGCCATCGTTAAAGGAGATACAAGCGTGCCTTCTATCAGCGCGGCGTCTATATTGGCCAAAGTCACACGCGATCATGAAATGTGTGTTTTGGATCAACAGTTTCCCGGTTATGGGTTTGCGCAACACAAAGGTTATGGCACTGCGCAACATTTAGCGGCCTTACGCGTACAAGGCGTGAGCGCGATTCATAGACGCACTTTCGAACCGGTAAAATCGCTGTTGTTAACGGTTAGTGTTGGTGTGAGCGCGAATGACCTTGCGTAATTTGCAGGGTATTCGGGGGTGAAAATATGACGAATCAATTTGTGCATTTGCGCATACACACGGAATATTCTCTGGTGGATGGATTGGTGCGCATAGACGACCTGATGAAGTCCGCTGCGCTTGCAGGTATCCCTGCGCTGGCGATGACCGACCAGTCCAACATGTTCGGCATGGTGAAATTTTACAAGGCGGCGTTGAGCGCCGGCATCAAACCCATTTTAGGCGTAGACGTTTGGATATCTCACCAGGAAGACTCGCAGCAATTACATAAACTGCTATTGATATGTCAAGATGCGCCGGGCTATAAGTCGCTCACGCAATTGGTGTCACGCAGTTATATTGAAGGTCAACAACGTGGATTTCCTGTCTTGGATGCAACTTGGTTTAAGGGCAACACCACAGGATTAATTGCGCTGTCGGGCGGTCGATTAGGGGATGTCGGGCAACAGTTATTGGCGGGCAACTCGCAACAAGCGCAGAAATATTTAAATTTTTGGATGGAATTATTTCCGCAGCGTTATTTTGTAGAAGTTCAACGCACCGGACGCGAACGTGAAGAAGAATATATCGCCCTCGCGGTGCCGCTGGCGGTCCGTTGCGGTGCGCCGGTGGTGGCGACAAACGATGTGGTCTTCATCGAAAGCGCCGATTTTGACGCCCATGAAGCGCGCGTATGCATACACGAAGGGCGGACATTGGACGACCCGCGCCGCGCCAAAAACTATTCGCCGCAGCAATATTTGCGCACCCCGACGGAAATGGCCGAATTATTTTCAGATCTACCCGAGGCGTTAATTAATAGCGTAGAAATCGCCAAACGGTGTAATCTGGCCTTGACGTTGGGAAAAAATTATTTGCCGGATTTTCCGGTGCCTCCCGGCATGAATGCGGATACGTTCTTTCGCGCCCAAGCGGTGCGAGGCCTGGAAGATCGTCTTAATATATTGTTTGATAAGAAAAATACGCAATTTTCCACATTGCGAAAACCCTATGACGATCGTTTAGTTTTAGAGATGGATGTCATCATTAAAATGGGTTTTACGGGTTATTTTTTAATCGTCGCGGATTTTATTCAGTGGTCTAAACAAAACGGTATCGCCGTCGGCCCGGGCCGTGGTTCCGGTGCCGGGTCGTTGGTGGCGTATGCGCTTACGATTACGGATCTCGATCCCATCAAATACGATTTGTTATTCGAACGGTTTTTGAATCCGGAACGCGTCTCCATGCCGGATTTCGACGTGGATTTTTGCATGGAAAAACGTGATCGCGTTATCGAATATGTCGCCCAAAAATATGGACGTGACAGAGTTTCGCAGATTATCACCTATGGATCTATGGCCGCTAAGGCGGTGGTGCGTGATTGCGGTCGCGTCTTGGGTTATCCTTACGGGTTTGTAGATCAAATCGCTAAAATGATACCTATGGAGTTGGGTATCACGTTGGAAAAAGCGATACAGGAGCCGCAGTTCAAAGAGCGTTTAGAAAAAGAAGAAGACGTGCGCACCGTCATAGAATTAGCGATGAAATTGGAAGGCCTCACGCGCAACGCCGGTAAGCACGCCGGTGGAGTGGTCATCGCACCATCGCAATTGACCGATTTTACGCCGCTATATTGTGAAACCGGCGGCGGCGGTTTGGTGACGCAGCTAGACAAGGACGATGTAGAGTCCGTAGGACTTGTGAAATTCGATTTTCTAGGCTTGCGCACGCTTACGATCATCGATTGGGCGGTGAAGGAAATAAATCGCATTCGGACACGCCAAAATGAATCGGCATTGGATATACTGCTGATACCGCTCGATGATAAACGCGCGTTCGATTTGCTCAAGGCCTGCGATACCACGGCGGTTTTTCAGCTCGAATCGCGTGGCATGAAGGATTTGATCAAGCGCCTGCAACCCGATTGTTTTGAAGATATCATCGCGTTAGTCGCCTTGTTCCGTCCCGGTCCGCTGCAATCGGGCATGGTCGATGACTTTATAAATCGCAAACATAAACGCGCCAGAGTGGAATACCCGCATCCGGCATTGGAACCCGTATTGAAGCCGACGTACGGCGTTATTTTGTACCAAGAACAGGTGATGCAAATCGCGCAAGTGTTGGCCGGTTACACCTTGGGCGCGGCCGATTTATTGCGGCGCGCGATGGGCAAAAAGAAGCCGGAAGAAATGGCCTTGCAGCGCGAAATATTCACCAAGGGGGCGTTGGCGAACGGTGTGGCGGCGACGCTGGCGAATTATATTTTCGACTTGATGGAGAAATTTGCGGGCTACGGGTTTAATAAATCCCATTCCGCCGCCTATGCCTTAGTGTCCTATCAAACGGCGTGGTTAAAAGCGCATTATCCGGCGGCGTTTATGGCGGCGGTTTTATCGGCGGATATGGATAATACCGATAAGGTCGTGACGTTGATCGATGAATGCGCGCGTATGAAACTCAAATTGTTGCCGCCCAGCATTAATGTGTGCGAACACATGTTCAAGGCCAATGACGACAAAACCGTTTACTACGGATTAGGCGCGATCAAAGGCATGGGGCAAGCGGCCGTTGAAGCGATTTTGGGTGAGCGTGAACGCGCGGGCGGGTTTACAAATTTGTTTGAATTTTGTCAACGTATCGATTTAAAAAAATTGAATCGACGCACGCTGGAAACACTGGTGCGTTCCGGGGCAATGGATGAAATCGGACCGAATCGCGCGACACTGATGCAGTCGATGACCATGGCCTTGCAGCGCGCCGAACAAAATGCGCGTGACCAAAATACCGGTCAGAATGATTTATTCGGCATGGACATGAAAATAATTGCGACCGACAGCGATGGCGCATACGAAAAGGTGGAAGATTGGCCGGAGGCGCAACGCTTAGAGGGCGAAAAAGAAACCTTGGGTTTGTACTTGAGCGGTCATCCGATTGAGTGCTATCAAACTGAACTCGCGAATATCGTCAGTTGCCGCATCGTAGACATACGTCCGGTATTGAATCAATCTATGGTCGTCGCAGGCCTGATTGTCGGTTTGCGCATTATGAAAACCAAGCGCGGAGACCGGATGGCCTTCGTCACGCTGGATGATCGTAGCGGGCGCGTGGAGTTGGCGGTGTTTGCCGATATTTTTGCAAAATATCGCGATCTGATCGTCGATGACAAATTGCTCATCGTGGAAGGCGACGTGAGTGTGGATGAGTATTCGGGCGGTTTTCGCATGAGCGCGAAGGCGGTGTACGACATCGATCAGGCCAGGCAAAAATACGCCAAGCGCCTGGTGATCGCCATAGACAACCACGGCGGCGCGGCGATCCCCCATTTGATAGACACGCTAGGGCCTTATCGCAACGGCGCCTGCCCGATTTATGTCGAATATGCGTCGGCCGAGGCGTCGGCCCGCCTAGCCCTCGGCGATGCATGGCGCATCAAACCTACAGACGAACTACTGAATCGCTTGAAGCGCCTACCAGGGGTGCAGGCGTTGCGCTTGGACTACTAGTAGGGTCGCGCTATAATCAACATCATCGCCTCATCCCCATTGAGCTGCACATAGGTACAGACTATGAATTTGAATTTTCTTGAGTTTGAACGACCGATTGCCGAATTAGAGGCCAAGATCGAAGAATTACGCTATGTCGGCAGCGATGCCGAAATCAACCTTTCCGAGGAGATTCATCGCCTTGAGCAAAAGGGCGAGGCACTGAAAAAAACGATCTATTCGTCGCTTACCGCGTGGCAAATTTCCCAAATGGCGCGCCATCCACAACGGCCGTATTCATTGGATTACATCGAACGCATTTTTACGCATTTTGACGAGCTGCATGGGGATCGCAGTTTTGGCGACGATGCAGCGATCGTGACCGGCATAGCGCGGCTGGATGGCAAACCGGTGGCCGTCATCGGTCACCAAAAAGGTCGTGACACCAAAGAGAAGATCCGCCGCAATTTTGGTATGCCCCGTCCCGAAGGCTATCGCAAGGCCCTGCGTATCATGAAGATGGCCGAGCGCTTTCATTTACCGGTGATCACCTTTATCGACACGCCCGGCGCCTATCCCGGTGTTGGGGCGGAAGAACGCGGGCAGAGCGAGGCCATCGCGCATAATTTACAAGTCATGTCCCAGTTGCGCACCCCCATCATCTGCACCGTGATCGGCGAGGGCGGGTCCGGCGGCGCGTTGGCCATAGGCGTTGGCGACCGCGTGATGATGTTGCAATACACGACGTATTCAGTGATCTCTCCCGAAGGCTGCGCATCCATTTTGTGGAAAAGCGCAGAGAAGGCCAGCGAGGCGGCGGAAGTCATGGGCATTACCGCAGAGCGCTTGTTACAACTTGGCCTGATAGACCAGATCATCGAGGAACCCCTAGGGTCAGCGTATCGGGACGTGGATCGCACGGCGGGCAATATCCGTACGGCCTTACAAGAAAATGTTGATCGGCTGAGCTCCATGAGCATCGACAAACTCTTAGATACTCGTTATAAGCGCTTGATGCAACACGGAAATTACAAGACCAACGGGTAGCATAGGCATGCCTACGACAGGCGCGCCGCAGGGTACCTCTTACAGCCCTGCAATACTTGCGCAAGCCCTTGATAAAATTAGAAAAACCCATCAATTGGCGATGCCGCGCAGGCTCTGTATCGCCTATAGCGGCGGGTTGGACACCCGTGCGCTACTGCATAGTATTAATGAAATCAAATACTTACAGCCGATAATGAATGTCAATATTTTGGCGTTTCACGTGAATCATAGGCTATCCACTGCCGCCGCCGAGTGGGAGCAAACGTGTGCGCAGATTTGCTTAGACTACGCCATTCCCTTTGAGAGTACGCAGGTGCAGGTCGCGCACGGGCCGGGTTTGAGCATTGAGGAGCAGGCCCGCGCGGCCCGTTACGCCGCCATCGCCACGCGCGTACGCGCCGGTGATTGGTGGCTCACCGCCCATCATCAGGATGATCAAGCGGAGACCTTGTTGTTGCAATTATTGCGTGGTGCGGGGTCGCGGGGCTTGGCGGCCATGCCGGAGGTGCAAGCCTTAGGCGAGGGTTGGCTGATCAGGCCCTTGCTGCAGGTCACGCGCGCGCAACTCGCGCAGTACGCGTTACAAAACAACCTGGCTTGGATAGAAGACCCGAGTAATCGCGATGAGCGATTTGCGCGTAATTTTCTACGCCATCGGGTGTTGCCGACGCTTGCAGCGCGCTGGCCCGGATATGCGGCGACCTTGGGGCGCTCCGCACAATTGGCGGCGGAAGCGGCCCAATTGGCGGACGACTTGGCCGCGCTGGATATGGCGCGCTGTGGGGCCGAGCGACCGAACGTATTGCGAGTTGATGCGCTACTTAGCTTGCCCGCGCATCGCTTGTCCAACGTATTAGTGTATTGGTTGCGCACAGTCGGTTTGCCCGCCCCTTATCGAGTCCACATCGAGCACATCATTAACCAAGTGCTAAAGGCAGTGGGCGATGCCACCCCCAAAGTGGCATGGCCGGGGGCCGACGTTAGACGTTATGCGCAGCGCCTATACGCCATGCCCCCCTTGGTTCCTCCCCCCAAACATTGGAGCGCGAACTGGGATGGCCACACGGCACTGGAAATTCCTGGGTCGGGAAGTGTGTCTGCAGGCGCGGCAATCGGGGAAGGGCTAAAGGCGCAGTCCATGACCTCACCGGTGGAGGTGCGTTTACGCAGCGGTGGCGAGCGCATGCAACTGCCGCGTCGCGCCGGGCACCATTTGCTAAAACACTTATTCCAAGAAGCCCGGATACCGCCGTGGCAACGCGCCAGTGTGCCCTTGGTGTATGTCGAGGGCGAGTTGGCCTGTGTTCCAGGGATAGGGGTGGCGGAGGGGTACGCGGCGGGCGCGGGAGAACCGGGTATTGTGATTGAATGGTTGCCACGCGTTGGCTGGTAGGCGTATGCACTGCACGCGCCGTGCCCGCGCATCACACACCGAAACGTAAAAGTTTTTGTTTGACAAGTTGCGAATAGGGGCATTATAGTCCCATCGTCGCATGGCGGCGGTATTCGAAGTTCTGCGCGACAAGCTCGTGCAATCAAATAGCAGCGGTAGCAATAAAAACGGTAAAAAAACAGGGAGGGAATATGTCAACACACTCAAACTTTGTCACTCGTTCACTCACTCACTTTTCAGTAAGCCTCGTATTAATTTTCGCTGCACCGCTGGCCACCGCTGGAAATGTTGACCTTTTCACTGGCGCCACGCAATTGTCGATTCCCATTGTGGCGCCCGCAGGCACCAATGGCGCGGGACCAACGTTGTCATTTAGTTACAATAATTTAGGGGGCGATGGTTGGCTCACGCCGGGGTGGGGTTTGACGGGCCTGTCGGTTATAGAGCGCAGGGGCCGGAATTACGGAAATAGCATCACGTACACTGCCGAAGATACGGTGACATTGGACGGCAAAAAACTCGTACAAATGAGCTATGACACTAGCGGTTTCTTCGTGTATGAAACTAGGCCAGTTACCAATGCGATGAGAATTCGGTTTTACGATAAGCAGAATCGGTGGGAGCTCACCGACACCAATGGCACGAAATATTATTATGGTCAGGCCGAGAATACGCGCCACAGTAATAAAGATCCAGCAGAGGTGTTTGCGTGGATGTTGGACAAAGTAGAGTATGCCAATGGTATGTTTTGGACGATATCCTATCACCATTTGCCGGCATGGCCTTGGGGTGTTGAACCGAGTCCTTCCGGTGGTGGAATGTACCCTAAGCAAATTGTCTACAGCCAAGGTCCGGCCTTGGTATGCACCCCAGTCAATTTGAGCTATTGTCGAACGGTGGATTTCATCTATACCAGCCGACATTATGTAACCGGATTTGTTGGGTTTGATATTCCCAATACCAGTTATACTGGGCAATTTCATGTGTACAGCGAAGTGTTGAGCAAGATAGAAATAAGAATGGGGTTGAGTTTAGTGCGCAGATACGATGTGGGCTACACAGGGCGTGCGCAGACTAAACGTGGCGCCGCAAAGGTTTTGGAGTTAACTTCGATAACTGAATTTGGAGCAGATGGCGTTACCGCGCTTCCGCCGACGACCTTTCAGTACCATACTGATTCCGACGTCAATGCCACGGGTACCAATCTAAATTCGACTTCTTTAAGTGGCGCGCCGGTTGCGATGTATGTTCCCGACACGAATGCACCGCATGGCAATTATTTGGGAATAGGTGGGGCTTTTGTCTCATGCCAAGGTGCGCCTCCTAGAACGACGTGTTCTAATCCAATGCCCGATCGGTTATGTACGAGCGTTGTGGATATTAATAGCGATGGGTTGCCTGATATCGTGGTAGGAAATATCGGTGCATCGAGCCTGTCGCCTAGGCAATGGTATTACTATCCTAATATAGGCGCAGGGGGATATGGGCCGGTCGTTTATATTAAACATCCTCCAAAGTCGCTCCCCAACCTCTGTGATAGAACAGGCGAATACAGAACTATGGTTATAAAGAATACGAGTGGGTCGCAAAAAAAGAACCTTAGTTTATTAGCTAGAGCAAGTTACGAGGCTTATACAAATGTTATTCATCCAGGGATTCGAGATGGGTTGGACTTTGGTGATCAGTATGGTTTGCAAGAGGT
This sequence comes from Gammaproteobacteria bacterium, assembly GCA_919902765.1. GTDB lineage: Bacteria > Pseudomonadota > Gammaproteobacteria > S012-40 > S012-40 > CAKKRP01. Next base: position 28,746 of record CAKKRP010000119.1, read on the forward strand.
TGTTAGTCCAGTAAGTCATGTTGAATTAATGGACATGGATGGCGACGGACGCATTGATATTTTGATGGATTTCGATCCGGAAAATACCAAGGCCTGGACTTGGTGGCGAAACACAACAAACGAGGCGAATAATGGCTGTGCGACTGACGAATTGTGTTTCGCCGACAGGCAACTTGTAAAAATAATAGGCCAAGATGGTCCGACAGGATATTTTGACAACCCTGGTATTCGTTTTGTCGATATGGACGGTGATGGACTAATCGATTGGGTGAAGCTTTACCCATCAGCGGGTTTTTCTGCGGACGCGTTAGGTACTCCGAGTGGCTCCTATAACCTTATTTGGTGGCCCAATGCGGGCTTTGATAAAAGTAGCGGAAAGCTTTTGTTTAAACCCGGGGTCGGAATTGAAAATATAAATTTTGGGGTGGACATTGCCACAGTAATGAAAAACATACGGCTAATGGACGTGACGGGCGATGGGCTGCCAGAGATCGTCTTCCTGCGCCAATATAGGAGTAGTTCGGTTGCTACTATGCAGGAGATTTTCTTCGCGCGGAACATGGGGGGGAAGGGCTTCGCTTCAGACAACTTATTTCTGGGCTGCAGAAGTTGCAAAATTTATTTCTCTACCTACGATGCGCCACTTGATACCGCAGGAAGTGGGGTTTTGCAGGAATATCATCGCTTTGTGGATATGAATGGCGATGGTACCCTAGATTTGTTGGAAGGTGTGGCGAATCGTTATCGATATTGGCCGCTCATTAAAACGGATGGTAATGGAAGCATGTTTTTTGGACCCGTGGTGGATATGAGCGGTTCACCTACGGGAGATTTGCGGCTGTCCCAAATGATGGTTGCGACAGACTTTGATGGCAATGGATTTATCGATTTTTTAGATGCATTGCCTGGCAATTTTTATAGTCGTAGTTTTGACTATAGCAGTAGCCACACATTTTTAGAATCCCTCAAAGAGCCTCTAGGAGGTAATAGGTCGTATAGTTATTCCCGCTTGCGTTCTGGGAACGTCGTGCGTTGGGTCACATCCTACGAGAGAGAAGATAATGGGCTTGGGTATGTTGGTTATCAATATAATGAATCGCGATATACATATAGCGGCGCATTACAGGCCTACTACCCGACCAGAGAGTTTCGTGGCTTTGGTAAAGTGAATTCAGTCGATTCCAGCGGCTTAAATACCGATACATATTTTTATCAGGATAGTGCCCAAAAAGGGTTGGTGAAACGTATCGACAAGAAGAACAGCACCGGTGATTTATTTTCTACCGCCAATTTCGCATACGATAATCTTAATCTACTATATTCGGAACAGTATGATACCTATGATGGGGGGATCAACAATAAGTTCTTGAAGAATGTCTATGATCGGGACCGCTACGGTAATATTTCGTGGTTGACTACAACAGGTACGGACACTAAAAAGAGCCAAGTCTACACACAGTATCTGTCGAATGGAAGCAACTATATTGTGAATAAACCGTATGTCACCCAAGTCTATCATTATGTCGACAGCGTTACAAAAATTAAAACCAGCGAAACCACTTTCGACTATGATGGGCAGGCCAATGGTATCGCCCCTGTCAAGGGAAACCTCACGCGCGAGACGCATTGGTTGAGTGGTGGAGTGAATCCATACACTGAGTACAAATATGACAGTTTCGGCAATCGAGTGGGTGTCATTGATCCTAAACTTAATAAGTGCTCAACAACGGGTTATACCTCGTACACGACCTATGATCCGTATTATTTCACTTACCCAGTGAGTGTTAGCAATGCGGCATGTCAAACGACGCGTATGAATTATTGGGGAATCAACACCAGTTTGTCAGTATACAGTATGCCAGGTTCGTATTCGTTCCCTGGGGCGCTCGCGCAAACGATAGATGCCAATGCAGCGTCTACTGACAACTATGTGGATATTTTTGGGCGACCCATCGCCATGATATCACCACTCGACACCCCTGTGACGCCTACGTTCGTCTGGGACTATAGTTTTTCAGGTAGTGCACCAAATACAATTTTGGAAACTCGAGAGGGGATGAGAAAATATACCGAAACAGATGGCTTCGGGCGTACTATTCGGGAAGGTAAATCTACTGAGAATTATTATAATTGGTTACTACAGGATACCTTTTACAACAGTGCCGGGCTGATTGCGTCGGTGAGTGTCCCCTTTTTTTCAAAGGACACCCAAACATCGTGGGGTACCGTGGCGACAAAATATGACGTATTGGGAAGACCAACGCGCATCACCAATCCCGACGGCACATTTACAACAAATGTCTACACACCTTGGGTAGTCGCTACTTCAGACGAAAACGGCAACACCACCACGCGCAATTACGACGCTAAAAATCGCCTCGTTAGCGTGCAAGAACCCACGTTGGACGTGACGACCTACGAGTACGACCTCTACGACGCCAATGGAAACAACACGCACAAGATCACCGATGCCGCAGGCAGGGCCAATGTGACGGTCTATGACACCTTGGGCCGCAAAACCAGCGATCTTAACGGCGATATCCGTTCAGCGTATAAATTCACCTATGACGCCAATGGCAATGTCAAAACTCAAACGGACAGTAAAAACCAGCAAATTGAATTTTTTTACGATAAACTGAATCGCGTTTATCAGAAAAATTATCCAAACTATCCCGCCAACGGCTATGTACAGTATCTCTATGACGATGCCACCCCTGGCACCTATCGCCTCGGTCGGCTATCGCGTGTCAATGACATGAGCGGCCAAACCACATTTACTTACGATGCGCGCGGCCGTCAATCGCAAGTGGATAAGACGATTCGTTCCGATAATACGAATTATACCTATACCACTAAGAGCACCTACGATAGTTTGGACAGGGTTGTGGATCTGACCTACCCCGACAACGAGGTGGTGCATCACACCTATACCCCGCAGGGCTTGAGCAAACTGAGCTCCACGACCTACGGCATCGACTACCTGACCAATGTCACCTACAACGCGCAAAATAACTTGGTTACGCAGAGTTTTGGCAACGGTAGAGTCACGACCTATGATTATTACGACAACACGAGCAAGGGGCCAACGAGTTTCAGGTTGCGCAACATTGGCACGCCAGGCCTGTCAACGTTACCGGCCCTGCAGAACCTCACGTTTGGTTACGACAATGTAGGCAACATCACCAGCACGACAGATACGATCAAGGCGAATACCGCGAGCTACACCTATGACAGTCTAAACCGGTTGGATGTGGCCACTAGCGCCGCAACACCGACATTTTTAAACGACCATTCCTATAATAACGTAGGGAGCATGCTCACCGGCGTGGCGGGGCGCAACTACCAATATGAATCGCGCGGCGTGTGGAGCCCCCAGCACGCGCCGGACTACGACAGTGCATATTCTTACCGTTACGATGACAACGGCAACATGACCGCCAAGATCAACGGCAGCGGTGCCAACGTGCGCGCGATAACGTGGGATTTCGACAATCGCCTAGTGCGCGTGGTGGACGATGCCAATGTGGAATTGGGCAATTATAACTATGACTATCTAGGAAAACGAGTCAGAAAGTATGAGGGCGCAAGAACGACGAAGGTGCCGTTCAAACATTATCGAACCGTGAGCGGCGTGCCGACCAAATATTATTTTGCGAACGGAAAGCGTATCGCCGAACGTAATGGCAGTAACGTGTATTATTATCATTCTGACCACCTGGGGTCATCGAACATCGTCACGGACAGCACGGGTGCCGAGGTGAAATCGACGTTGTTCTACCCGTTCGGCGCGACACGCACGGAAACGGGATCAAAGACCCTCGCGCACAAATTCACCGATCAGGAATACGATCCGGGCACGGGGTTGTATTATTACGGCGCGCGGTATTACGACACGCGGTTGATGCGATTTGTGTCGGCGGATAGTTTGGTGCAAGATGTCACCGACCCGCAGAGTTTTAATCGGTTTGCGTATGTGCGGAATAATCCGTTGAAGTATGTTGATCCGACGGGGAATTACAAGGTGGCTAACGGCACCGATACCAATAATTTATTTATGCCAGTAATGCGTCCGGTACTTTTGAGCATAGACAATGCAGTGCAATACAATACAAAAGATTCAGAGGCGACTATCACATGGGGAAACAATGGATGGCACTCAGTGTTTCAAGGGACGCCATGGAATAACTGGGGGCAGTCCAAGCATAACTTTGGTTTGGGTACCGATGTACGTGTAAAAATGTATGACGATCAAACCATTCAAAATATTGCATCGATATTGAGATGGGAATTGAATGGATCTGATACCAGTAATTACCCGTATTTAGTATTACCTGAAATCGACATTTTGCCTCAAAGAGGCACCCCGTTAGACAATACGCACCTTCATATCCAATACCAGGCTCCCGTTAATTATAACTATGAAGTGTATGACTTTGAAGGTGATGAATTTTATGCATATTGAATGCAAAAATGTTAGTTTGTTAAATGCCCGATATTGGTTTATATTCATTGTTTGTGGATGTAATACGTTTTGGTCTATGTCGGGTTTTGCGCAGGGAATAGCGGACAAAGAACCCTACGGAATCATTGCATACGTGAAAAATAACTACATTGAATCAACCAAAAAAGTAATGGATGGAAATGGAGAAGTCAAGAATCGCTTAAAGTACCTTGGTTCTGGATTGACAAAAAAATATTGTATTGCCGATCACGTTGGGCCTGACGAATTTGAAAGTTATATGTCCTTTGATGGATTGTTGTATCAAGTTAAAACTGATCGGAATGATGATGTTTCTGCAATTGAAAGGGCATCTTGTAACGATGAAAACATCTCAGGTGAAATTGCTCAAAAGAGTCAAGAGAAGTGGGTGCGGGAGTTTGAAAGGGAGTTGTTTGTTGAGCAATCATCTGTATTCAAGGCATTTGGCGGTGTAAAAATATGGAATTTCGCAATTCGAAGATCAGACTTGAAACTACAAAATGTAATGGATGAGTTAAGCAAAGTAACGCTCAATCTTGATAAAATTCCGCTAACAGTGGGTGGAGGCCTATTGATAGAGTTCAAGAATAGTAAGTACTTGGTGTCGCCACCAGATTTCTACTCAACAAAAACAGATGCGCCGTACTCCATTGGTGTCGTTGACATAGTGCGATTTAAGGGAGGGGACTATTTAGTAATTGACATTCGTCATTATGACGATGCGGAATTGGAAATCTACAAATTTGATGGTGGAAATTTAATGTCTGTCGGTGGGGTTGGATATCGAAACCATTGAGCCCGGTAGGTTGGGCTGACGTAGGAAGCTCAACATGATCTGTGAAAGGTTGCTGGGATATTGAATTGCGGATGACGGAGTCAAATGCAATCAGCAACAAGTGTTTGGCGCGGCGCACGCTAATGTTGACTTTTAGAGAATTGACATTAGGACTCCTAATCCTTAGGGGCGGATGGTGGGGCAGGCTAGCAAAATTCAGATTGAGTGGAATGGCATTCGCACTTTGTGCGAGTGTTGGAACAAGTTCGTGTGCGGTGTTGAATTTTCCGCATAGGCCTGAGCTAGACTTAGTTAAGGTGGAGGCAATACTGCCTCCCTTCACCCAATATAATTCTCCCTTGTTAACGTGGTATGGCGAGTCAGGCCAGCCGTTGTTGATGGTGACCGTAAAGGCGACGAGGAATTTATTGCGACTCGGTGCAACACACTCGCTTCACATAGGTGTAGATGTATCAGGGTGTCCATTTAAGCCGCGTCCTGGACTAAGGCATGACCCTACAATATATGTGCAGGATATTGAGGCAAATCGATTTGTGTTGGACGCAAGAAAAACAAAAGAGACAGACATAAAGATTGATGCGTATAATCCGCCTGCGGAAGACGCAACATACAAGATATTTATTTTACCGAAATACGATTCTAGGCTATATCCAGTTAGAGGAGACGCGCAAGGCCCCATTGTCATTGTTTACGATCTGTTTACAAGCCCAATGGATATTTGTATGCAAATTGTCGGCTACAGTATGTTAGCGTATGGTTTTGAGTCGAATATACTCACAGTGTCAAAAGAGCAGATCATAAAGGTGTTGCAGCAATCTCAATCCACCCACTCGTGAGAGCAAATCGCCTGGTAGGTTTTAGGGGCTCAGCCAGGCAGGTACCGGCGTGGCAGGTTGGGGATTACCAATATCAATCACGCGGGGGATGGAGCCCGGTACATGCGCCAGATTACGACGGTGCTTACACCTATCGTTACGACGACAACGGCAACATGACCGCCAAAATCAACGGCAGCGGCGCCAACGTCCGCGCCATGACCTGGGATTTCGACAACCGCCTCACAAAAGTGTGGGATGACGATGGTATTTTGTTGGGAAGTTACGCCTACGACTACAGCGGAAAGCGCGTGAAGAAAATCGAAGGTTCCACCACGACATTTGTCCCGTTCAAACATTACCGCACGGTCAACGGCGCGGCGACCAAGTATTATTATGCCAACGGGCAGCGCGTGGCCGAGCGTACGGGTGCCGCAAGTACAAATGTGTTTTACTACCATGCCGATCACCTGGGTTCCGCCAACACCGTTAGCGACAGCGCGGGATCGGAGGTCAAGGCGATGTTGTACTTCCCCTTCGGCGCGACCCGCACCGAAACGGGGAGCAAAGGCATCGCGCATAAATACACCGGCCAGGAATTCGATGCGGGCACCGGCATGTATTACTACGGCGCACGGTATTACGACGTGCGGTTGATGCGCTTTGTGTCGGCGGATAGTTTGGTGCAAGATGTCACCGATCCGCAGAGTTTTAATCGGTTTGCGTATGTGCGGAATAATCCGTTGAAATATGTTGATCCGACGGGGAATTACAAAGTTAAAACAGGTCCAAATGGAGCGGATATAAGTACATTATATATGCCAGCAATGGGCCAAGTGTTGGACGTAATTGACCAGGCAGTATTCTTTAATTCACGCTATATGGAAGCAACAATAACCTCGGGGAATGATGGAGTTCATGGAGGAAATGGTACGTTTGCAGGATTCGGGTATTCAAATCACTACTTTGATTTGGCAATAGATATTAGAGCGAACAACATATCGGTTGGCCAAGCGTACGCTGTTCAAGATACGCTGAGGAGTATGCTGCCATCCGATCAGTACTATGTTGCAGTGGAAGGTTCAAATAGCGCTAACAATAGGCACATTCATATTGAATTTCAGGGTACCACAAATCGCACAATAGTGCCCTTGGATGACGTGTTCGGTATTGAGCAAATGGTTTCATCGTGGTCGAATTTTACGAGTTCTATTGACATGCAATTGCCGCCATCGAATTTGGTAGAGATGTACCCTTAAATATTGGGATGCTATTTGGTCGATAGGAAGATCGTACGATGAATAAATTATACGTTTTATGTGTCTTAATTTTATTTTGTAGCACATCTATTTCGAGAAATGTTTTTAGTGGTGAGTTAGAGAAATATGTATTGAGTACATATGTTAGGAGTCTAGGGGATCAGCGGACTGCAATAAACAGGTATAAAAACGTTGGAAAACCACGAATCACTGAATATTGTGGCCAGGTAGAATCAGATGATGATGGAAGTCGGAGTCACTATGTATTTAGTATGGATGGTTGGTATAAAATAGACATTTACAATGAAACTCAAGGTGTAAAAGTACAAAATGCCTTCCATTGTCGTGAGATTTCAAAGTTAGCGGGAGATGATGTTGGTAAAGTGCTGAAAAATAGATTTGGCGACCAGCACACGATTCAATATTATCTAAAATTTGGTAAAACAGAGATATATTCTGTTGTTCAAAGAACTACTAACGTTGGAATGGATGCTATATCTCACGAAAATGTTTTTGATTTTCCAATTTCATTTTTTCAAAATTTAGTAGTTAAAGAAGGAGGACTATTTCGCTACACCGCGTTTCCTAAAATAGATACAGATATTGAGAAAGCGTACCACCTTTCGGTGTGGGACATATTCACTTTTAAGGGTGTTCGATATTTGTTGATTAAGCGAGATGAGTATGCGAGCAAGGAGTTTATATGGTTTCGTTTTAGTGCTGAAGAATTGATTGAAGAGGGATGGGTGGGGTATTATGGGCTGTGAAATCAACGGGAAAACTTTGGAACTTTGGGGTCAGGCCTTACAGGAACTTTGCAAGAACTTTGGGGTCAGTGTATAGTGGACCCCGAAAACTAGACAATAGTATAAGCTATAGACCAAGACGAGG
>CAKKRP010000120.1 GCA_919902765.1 Gammaproteobacteria bacterium
ATGGTAGCGTTAGGTTACGACGAATAAAATAACGGGCTGGAATGGACGGTTACAACAAGTAAGCCCGCACACTTTTCAGATTGTAGCGCAATACATCGCGGAGTTTGACCCTTTGCTTGTCGGTCAGATTCTCTGTACGCTTGAGCAGGCACCACCGCGATTTTTTGAGGACGGGTTCATACCCGTCACGCACGCGTTGGCGCGCCTCCCCGGTGCGGACTTCGTCGATGGCGGCATTCAGTTTCGCAACCACATGAAAGCGATCAAGAATATTCAGCGCGTGCGTGCAATGCTTCTTGATCAACGCCAGGTAGGGTTTCCACATGTCCGAACACACAAACTCAATCGCTTCAGCGCGTGCTTGGCCTATCAAGGTGAAAAATTGTTCGAAGCTCTCCAACGTGCGTTCTTTGCCGACCCACAGTAGCCGCACACATCCCGCCTCGATTTGATAGACCAAGGTCAAATACTGATGACCTTTTCCATACTGAATTTCATCGACGCCGATGGCGCGTGGCGTGCCCCGTTCCCGATGCGCCAGACCCCAGGTCACGACGTATTCCACGGCGTCGCACACCTTGTCCCAGCGGGTATGAAAACTTTCAGCAGTTTCTTTCCACGACAACTTACGCGCCCATTGCGCCAAATAAATCATGTACGCCTGTGTCAACGTATGTTTGCCTATCCCCCAGGGCACCTGTTCGATTTTAACGCCGCAGACCTTACATTCGACGCGTCGCATGGGGTAAAGTAAGAAGACGGCAAACCCCCACAGTGGGATAAATTCGAAGCGTCGCACGGCCTGCAGGTCATAGCCGGGCGCGGGTTTGCCGCATCCGGAGCAGCGTGCCTTGGATCCTTGACGAGGTCGGACGTCGATCTCGATGATTTTCGAGGCCTCGTGCAACGTGGCGGCCTGATAGACAAAACCTGGAAAGTGATAACACGCATTGAGCAATCGAGTCAGTAGCATGGCACAACCCCCGCGAAAAAGTCACCCGAGGACGATTGTCGCATCTTTGGCGATCGATCTTCCAACGCTATGCCCGGACTTGGCGAATTGGCCGCAGCGCTGGTCCTGTGTGCCAGCAGACCTCGCCCCGGGGCGACGCATTGTGGACTGTCTGACGCCGTTTTTGCAGCACTTGCTCGATCAGCACCTCACCCTAAAATCGTTACAGCGTCACCGCGATCACGTGTGGATGCTCGGTGGCGAGGTGATCCGACGTCGTTATGAAGACCCTGCCCTGGCTCGTATCGCCGTGGAAAAAGCCGTCTACGCGGTTCTAGAGGAGGACGGCGGCCCCCTTATCTGGCCAAGAATAACCGAACAGGCGCAACGATCTTTCGATGCCACTTGTCGAAAATTGTACCGCTTCTTGACGGTGATGCATTCGGGGGGGGGTAAATGATTGAATTTCACCCACAGATTACTCTGAGGAGCCCTATTTTTATGCGGATAACTAATTCCCCGGAAATTTCGTGCGGCCCCCACCCAATCGAGTTTCTTTAGATGAAACTCACAAAAATTTGACTTTTTGCGCAGCATATGCGCGCAAAGTTGACAAGTTTTTTAAATTGTGTTGTGATGCGACGAAGTGAGAGGATGGAATGGCGCAACGCTCGTTGTTGAGTGGGGCGCGATAATGATAAATGGCAACGCTCCGGGGGGAGAAAATGCCTGCGACAAATATTGTTTCTTCGGTTTTTTTCTGCTCGCGCGATGCGGGATATAGCGTTGTGGCTTGTTGCGCGCAGCGTCGAGCTCCCTTTCAATCTTGCTTGCTATCCCCGCCTTTTTATTCGCCGTCTGTTCGCGCATTTGTTCAATTGGAGTGCATTCGTCACTGCATATTCACAACGCTTGCTGATAATTGTAGAGTTTTCTGAGTTTTCTGTTGATGAGTTCAAAAATTCTAATCGAGGGAATCGCAATGATTATATGGGAAATACATCCAGACGGTAGTGATGATAGGAATTCTAGCCAATACCTACAGATAGCTGGGATAAAGACAGAGTCATATCATTTGGGGCGGATAGAACAAGTGCGTGCCGATGTGGGTGTCGTTGTTTATCACGCCCATAATCCTGTGGGCAGTGAGTTGGCGTCAGTCGCGCGCTTGAAAGAGTCCAATCCCAGCACGCCCTTTATTGTCACGGTCCCATTTTTGGTGAAGGGCTTGGGTGTTTGGGCCTTGCGCGCGCGGATGTGGAATTGCGTGGTGTTGCTGCAGGATGTAAATTATTTTCATGAATGTGTCAAAATGTTGATGTCGTTTCGCAACCAAGAATATTCTCCACCGCGCAAATTGCTTGCATCCAGATCATCTGCCGCGAATGCCATGACGCGCCAACGGTTGCTAGCGACCCACCGAGCGGTGGAGGTCATCGCGGAACGCTACAGCCAGAAAATAACGGTGGAGGAGGTCGCCACATTGTGTGGTATGGATGTTACGCGTTTCGCGCGGGTGTTTAAAAAAGAGCATGGGGTGACGTTGCGTGATTACATAAAAAAAATGCGCCTCGGTCATGCGCGATATTTATTGCAAGAAACCGACGGTTCTATTCAGAGCATCGCGTTTGACGTGGGGTACGAGGAGATAGCGTTGTTTAATCGGATATTCAAGGGGGAATTGGGAGTGACGCCGTCGGAATATCGGGTGCAAAAAAGGTAAAAAAAGTACAAGGATTTGTCAAATGAGTCGTAGGTGGCGTGAGTGGGATTGTGATATTTTTGCGAAATTAAGGCATTTGTCGTCCGTGACGATTTTGCGGTTTTTCGTGAGCACAATTTTTTTATGCTGAGCGAGTATAAGATGCCTCGTGGGAGGGGGTTGAGTGTCTATGAAAGTATGCCAACGCCAAACGGCGAAACCTAGCACAATTGAATCCAATCTCGCAACGGCGGCCGGTAAAGGCTGTCGCGTTGGCGTCTCAATGCTTTTGATTTGTGGGTCGCTCAATTTGATTGGTTGTCAGTCTCGCGTGGGAGTTGTCAAGGAATCCGAACAAACCCCTGCGGTATCGGGCAGTCAGGCCAGCGTGATCGTGGACGGTGCCACAACAACGCGTCAACAACTTCCTATGGCGTTCACGCCAACGGACAATCTTGAAAGGGCATCGGCCAGCTCTCCAAAGTCAGAAGGTAAGGGGATTTTTTCAATGGGCAGTTTATCGTCTCTATTTGGTAAGAAGGACGCACCTGTAGAGCCATCGACACCAGCCGAAGCCGAGCCAGTGGTGCCTGAGAAAAAAATGGATCGTGAAGCGTTGAACGAGACCTTTCGGCAAAACGTTAAAAATTATGTGCCGGTCAAACCGCAGCGCGCGAAGCCCGGTTATTTGATGGTGCAGCCGATTTATCCGCCCACGATGCAAGTGGCGGAAAACATGCGAGGGGCGCATATGGAACTGTCGCTCGCCCAGATCACGGAACAACGGCAAAAAATCGCCAACGGGCAACACTTGTATGCGCGCGCGATCAAGCGTAGGCCAAACATATTTGATGTAAATCAATCGGTTGGCAAGGCGGGGGCGGACGATCTCGTGCCGTAACGTATGGGTGTAATGCTAATTCGTATCATTCGATAGACCAAACTTCGACTAGGAACGAGAACCATGAAGCAAATAACAACGTTGAACGTAGCGGTACTAGTGGCGAGCTTTTCGAGCGGGGCGTGGGCGAGCACTTACACCACCCATGTCGAATATGACATCGCCAACGCGCGGCAGACGCTGACCGATCCCAACGGGCATCACATAGAGTTGTCGCTTAACGCGCTCAATCAGTTGTCGACAATGCGTTTGTTGGACGCACCAGGAATTCCGACTTACAGTTATTCCTACGATACGACGAATCAATTAAGCGGGATCAGTTCACCCGACAATCAGCAGACCTATACCTACGACGCGTTTGATCGCTTAGAGACGATCAAAGACCTCGGGCAAGCGACGCCGTGGGTGACGTTTAAATACGATCACAGGGACCGAATCACCTGGATCAACTACCGCGAGGGCGGTGGCGTCTGTTACGAATATGACGGCGACAGCCGCATCACGCGCATTGGCCGCATGTACACGGTATCGGCCAGCGCGGTGTGCAGCGCGGCCAACGAAAAGACCGACGTTGGTTACGATACCAAGGGCAGGTTGTCCAGCACGCGCTATCCGAATGGCATTACCGGTTTCCGCACCTATGACGATGTGACGGGGCAATTGAAAACCGCGGGTTATCGCCGCGCCAATGGCACTTTGGTCTATAGCGATACCTATGAATATTGGCCGGGCAGTTCGTTGTATTACAGCATCACCCGGTCGACGCCATCAGACGTCAAGACCACGCTCTACACCTACGATGCCTATGAGCGCCTGCTCACCGTCACCGAGGCAGATGGGCGTTATACCGAATTCGCATATGACGCATTTGGCAATCGCACCAGTGAAAACATCACCAACATCAAAAATCCTACCGCGACGCAGGGTGGCCCCAAGGCCAACGGGCTATACACCTATGAATACACGCCCAACAGCAACCGCTTGGAACGTGTCAAGTTGAATGGCCAAGTGTTGGAAAGCTATTTATATGACAACGCTGGCCGCATCACGCAGCGCGCCCATGCGAAAGATGGCATCACCACCTACACCTTCGATGATCGGGGATTGCTGACGCAAGTCACCAAGCCCACCCAAACGATCACCTACACCTACGATGCATTGGGCGTGCGCAAATCGAAGACCGTAAACGGCCAAACGACGCGTTATTTAACGGCAACAATCGGCGGTTTGCCGCACGTATTGGCAGAGACCGACGTGACGGGCGCCGCCAAACGAGTGTATATGTATGTCGGCAGCCAACAAATCAAACAAGAAGGCGCACCGGGCGACCGTAGCGCGGACGCCTATCTGCTGCACGATAATAACGTTGGCAGCCTCACGCATGTGATTGGGATGCAAGGCAACATCACCGCGCAATTTGATTACGACGCGTTTGGTGTGCCCACGGTAAAGCAAGGGAACGCGAATGCCTATGGGTATACGGGCGAGGAATACGACGGTGAAGCGGGACTGTTGTATCTGCGCGCAAGGTATTACGATCCGAAGTTGGGGCGGTTTATTAGTGCGGATTCGTATCTGGGGCGATTGCAAGAGCCGGGGACGCAGAATCGGTATGTTTATGTGCAGGGGAATCCGGTGTCGATGGTCGATCCGAGTGGTTTTGACGGTCACAACAATGCCGTCTTTACTCTCTCATTTGGTTTCAATGCGACATTCTTTTTCTCTCCATTGTTTATACCAGCTGGAGGTGTTTCAGCCGGAATTAATGTCACTTTTGCGACGAGTGGGCAAGTTGCACTACAGGCAAATTACGCCCTTTTGGTAGGGGCAGGTGGTTATGTTGGGGCGGAAGGGCAGGCAGCGGTTGGTCGAAGTAATGGGCCATTGGAAACCACACTTATTCCCGAACCATACTATGTGGCAGAGGCGGGAATGGGTGCAGGCGAGACGAGAGGAATACAGTTTCAAACTAGCATGAGTTCGGATCAAGTTGGAACAGGATTCAAGGGCGGGGCAGGGGCCGGTTTTTATGTGGCTGGTGGGTAACCGTCCATTCCAGCCCGTTATTTTATTCGTCGTAACCTAACGCTACCA
>CAKKRP010000121.1 GCA_919902765.1 Gammaproteobacteria bacterium
CGCAATGCGCGCCAATACTTGGTGTTGCATGATCCGCAATTATTGAAAAATTATCAGGAGCGTCACGAAGAATATCTCAAAATAGGCACGGAGTTGTTCGATTTGTTATTAGACAACACCCTGAAGCAGAAGCTGCTGGTGCTCAATCAACTGGAGCAAACGATTTATGACGAGCTGCGCGCCTTAAGCACCGTGGTAGTCAAAGCGGAGAGTGCGTTGGAAGCTCCTACCGACGGGCAATCGGATGGCGCGACGCTGGATCAGCAGAATAATGTGCAGGGCATCGTACAAGAACTGATATCTTTGGCCGAAACGGCGCAAAGCATCTTGCAGGATACGAGTAGTTTGATAAACAGCGAAATCGAAATTTTGCGTAGCATGTCGGCGAACGCCAAAGAGATTATATCGTGGGAGGTGGTGGCGGTAATTCCCTGCGCGGTAATATTTATTATCGTGTTCGCAATTTTATTGTCGCGGCCAGTGCGCGAGATCGATCAAGCCATACGGCGTTTGGGTGAAGGCGATTTTGATCAGCCGGTCGTTATCAGCGGCCCGCGTGACTTGGAATATCTCGGGCAACGTTTGAATTGGTTGCGCCTGCGCCTGTTGGAGTTGGAAGAAAAAAAGAGTAAATTTTTAGCCTATGTCTCGCATGAATTGAAAACGCCGTTGACGGCGATACGCGAGGGCGCGGAATTGCTGTTGGAGGGTGTGGCCGGCAAGCTCACGCGCTCGCAAGAGGATGTCGCAACCATCTTGCGCAAGAGCTCGATTAATTTACAAACAATGATAGAAAAATTATTAAGTTTTAATATGCCAGAGGCCACCGAAATGCGCTCCAGCATCGTGCGTGTGGATATGGGCGAGGTGATCAATAGCGTGGTCGTGGATCACAAACCGGCAATCATTGCGAAAGGCTTGCGTGTCGATTTGGAATGTGAAAATGTGTCGTTAAAAGGCGACTTAGAGCAGTTGCGCGTGGTGGTGGATAATTTGGTGTCAAATGCGGTGAAATACTCTCCCGATGGAGGAAATATTCAGGTAATATTACGTGTTGAACGCGATCAGTTGGTGTTGGATGTAAAGGACTCCGGGCCGGGCATAGATTCGGGGGACAAGGACAAAGTATTCGACGCCTTTTATCGCGGCAAACGACCTGATAAAAGTCATATCCGGGGGAGTGGGTTGGGGTTATCTATCGCCAAAGAGTTCGTATCCGCACATAGCGGGTCGATTGTGGTTGTGGATGAAATACAAGGCGCCCATTTTAGGGTCACTCTGCCTACTAACATAGGAAAGGATACGCCATGGGTCGCGCAATAAAAATCATAACGGCAACAGCCTGGTTAGGCGCTTTATCCGCGTGTACGATGCAAGAATTGCGGGAAGAATTTCCGGTGTTGCAACAGTGGAGTAAGACGCCGGCGAATACCAATCAAACACCGCGTCCGGTGAAACCGGCAGGCGACGATATTGCCAGTATATTGCGTTATTACCACCAATTAGGTGGTCTGACGCTGGAGCAATTGCACGCTGAGTGGGATGACGCTAGACGCCAATTCGAAAAGGAACGCGACGATTCGACACGCCTGCGTTTGGCGATGTTGGTGTTGCGTCCTGGAACCGAAATACAAAATCTGACGCTCGCGGGAGAGTTGTTACGCGATTATAAAGACAAGGCGCTATCAGGGCGCGATAAAGACGCCCTGGCCGCATTGTTGAACGATATGGTCAATGAACAACTCAAGTTGGTGGAACTAAAACGCATGGCGATTGTTCAACTTGAAAAGGTGCAAGAACAAATCAATGCACTTAAAAACATTGAACAAAATATCCACGAACGTGAATTGCGCGACAGCAGCGCAAAAAAAAGGTGATCCTATGATGATGAAAAAAAGCATACTCCTGGTTGACGACGATCGCGATTTATTGCGCTTATTGTCGATGCGCTTGGATGCGGCCGGTTATGACGTAACCACAGCGGAAAGCGGTGAAAAGGCCATGTTGGCCTTGTCGATGAGACGCCCCCAATTGGTGATTACCGATTTGCGCATGGAGGGTATGGATGGATTAGGGTTGTTCGAGGCCATCCATAAAAAACATACCGCCTTACCGGTGTTGATTTTAACGGCGCACGGCACCATACCCGACGCCATCGACGCCACTAATCGCGGTGTATTCGGCTTTTTAACCAAGCCCTTTGATAGCAAACACCTGCTGGACCAAATCGAGCGCGCGATGTCGGTGTCGAGCAACGATCAAAACGACGCCTCGAATAGCCAAGGCAGTTGGCGTGAAGAAATCATCACGCGTAGCCCGGCGATGGAAGATCTGTTGAATCAAGCCGCGTTGGTTGCGCGTAGCGACGCCAGCGTGTTCATCCACGGCGAAAGCGGTACGGGTAAAGAATTATTGGCCAAGGCGATACACATGGCCAGCGCGCGCGCCGCCAAAGAATTCGTAGCGCTCAATTGCGCGGCCATCCCCGAACATCTGTTGGAATCCGAGTTGTTTGGGCATGCCAAAGGGGCGTTTACCGGGGCCTCCTCGAGTTACGAGGGCCTGTTCCAGTCCGCCAATGAAGGCACCTTGTTTTTAGACGAAATCGGCGATATGCCGGTGAATTTGCAAGCCAAGTTATTGCGTGTATTGCAAGAGCGCCAAGTGCGGCCGGTGGGCTCCACCCGGCCCATCCCGGTCGATGTGCGTATTATTTCCGCGACACACAGCAATATCGACGAGGAAATGGCCGCCGGAAATTTCCGCGAAGATTTATATTATCGTTTAAACGTCGTGCGCCTGGAGATTCCATCGTTGGCGGAACGGCGCCAGGATATTCCGTTATTGGCGAATCATTTTTTGAATCGGCTATCCAAAGATTCCGGCAAAGAAGTGCGCGCCTTTTCGCCGGATGCGTTGGAATTACTAATGACGGCATCGTGGCCGGGCAATGTACGACAACTCAAAAATGTCATTGAGCAAAGTTTTGCGCTGTGTACGACCTCGGTGGTGCCCGCCAATTTGGTGCATAAGGCATTGCGCGGTAAAACCAATGAAGTAATGCCCCTGACTGACGCCAAGCGCTTGTTCGAGCGCGATTACCTCGTCAATTTATTGCAGGTGACCAGCGGTAATGTCAGCCAGGCGGCCCGCCTCGCCAATCGCAATCGCACGGAGTTTTACAAGTTGTTGCACCGCCATCACATCGATCCGCAGCATTTCAAGGTCAGTCGCAACGCGTAAGCGGCGCGTTGATTTTATCTATATTGCACGTCGCTATTCAGCATATGTTTCTCCCCCTTTGCAAAAGGGGGCTCAATTCAAGTATGTGCTGAATACTTACTATTGCACGGCATATTCCACGCACGGTACAGGGTGCGCGTTGTCCCGTTATGGAGTTCATAATAAATAAACCGTTGGCTGCGGACCACAGGCAATTATCTTAATCTAAATTTAACGTTTCATGAGGTGGGGCGGCGGTTTCAGGTCGTTTTTGCCGCGCGGCCGCGCGCGTGAGCCTCTTAAAAGCGTCTCCTTTTCCCAACAGTAGTGACGCCCGTCTGCCCTCAATAAAGTTACATAACTTATTGTAAAATAAATGATAATTTGTTGTGGCACGAGAACTGCTCAGTGTGGGTCTAGGGCGTGCAAGGAGCAGGGCGTGATGGACTTATGTCGATGGATGGTGCGAGGGTTATGCGGGGCTTGGATAGTCGTCGTGACCCCCGTAGCGGCGCAGAGTCCGGCGCAAGCATGGGCGGTGGAGCCACACTTATATCGTCGTGTACAGGCACCGCAACAAGGCGCAGCCGCGCCGCCGGTCGGGGCCGACGTGCGTGCGCCGCAGCGGACGCGCAATGAGGCCTTGGCGCAGGCGGTGCTGTTGCACATGTCGACACAAATGCACCTGCCGCTATCTGGTGCAGGCATAAATTGGATGGAGATAGAGTAATGAGACGCACAACTCGATTGACGCTAGACCCGCCGGATCTCACTCAAACGATAGCCCCCCTGCTTAGGGATGAGCGATCCGGCGGTATTTTTAGTCCGAGCTTGGAGGCGTATATGCAAGCCTTGTTGGTCGCGGTGCTGGTGGGTATAGCTGCGTTCTACGCGGCCTCCGCCGCCGCATTATTTGGGATGTAAGAGGGGTGTGGCGATCACCACGCCTAACGACACGTTCTCCTCAGCGTTGCCCGCCGCAAGGCGGGATTTTTTTTGCCTGTTCCGCCCAAAATCCCTAAGCCAAGATAAACGTTTGTCTGCTAAGCTTATTACATGGGAGGTGAAGCTCGCTGTCGAGTTTCGGTATTGAGAGTATTTAGGAGGGGCAGATGCGCATTTTAATCATCGAAGATGACCGCTTATTGGGCGAAGGCCTGAAAAAAGACCTCAGCCGCGTAGGCTTTGTCGTGGATATGGTGAATAATGGCATCGATGGCGAGCACATGGGCGATGTGGAGCCCTATGACGCGGTGGTGTTGGATTTAGGCCTGCCGGGCAAACCCGGATTAGACATTTTAAATGCCTGGCGTAGCCGCAGCAATAAAGTGCCGGTGATCGTGCTCACGGCGCGTGACGCCTGGTATCAAAAGGTCGATGGGTTTAAGGCCGGGGCCGACGATTATTTAGGCAAACCATTTCATTCCGAAGAGTTGGTGGCGCGTTTGAGCGCGATTATACGCCGCACCGCAGGCGAAAAGACCGGCGGGATGGTAGAAAATTTTGGCGTAAAACTCGATGAAGAACGGCAAATGGTGTTGGATCGCGATGGGGTGTCGCACCAGCTTACGGGTACCGAATTTAGATTGCTGCGCTACCTGATGTTGCACCCGGGGCGATTAATGTCTAAAAGCCGGTTGTCTGAGCACGTGTACGAATATGATGAAGACAAAGACAGCAATGTAATAGAAGTCTATATACGGCGCTTACGCACCAAAGTGGGTGTGGATTTGATACACACGCGGCGCGGTCAGGGCTATGTCTTTGGCGCGCAAATAACGGAATAGGAGTAACATTAAAAAACGTCCGCGAGCGAATTCTGTGCTCGCGCGGTCCCATTTATGCGGCATATTCTTCCCCAATCGCTGCGCGGTTCGCTTAAGGCGCGTTTGGCCACGTGGTTAGTGGTCACCTTGATTATTTTATACATTGCGCAGGGATTGGTGGTCGGGTTCATGATGCGCCACGTGACCGAAGGGTATGTAGTGAGACGCCTGGCGTTGGATAGCGAGTTATTGATGACGGGTGTGGATGTTGATGCGAAGGGAAAAATCGCCTTTAATAATGATCGTATGCCCTTGGTTTATCGGCAGCCGTTTTCCGGACATTACTACGCTTTGTGGTCCGAAGGGCAGGTTTTGGCGTCGCGCTCATTGGGCGGCAGAGCGCTGGAGTTTCAGCGCAAAACGGGAGTCATAGAAAGTATCGAATATATCAATGGCCCGTTAAATCAGCACCTATTGGCGTATATTCGTGTCTATGATTTTTACGGACGCGTGTTTATCGTCGCGGTGGCGCAGGATTTGTCGCATTTGCAAAGCGAGATACTGGATTTATACGTCTACTATATATTTATTTCAATCGCCGCGTTAGTATCGTTAATCGTCATCCAAACATTTATCGTGACGCGCGGGTTACGGCCGTTGGATCAAGTGCGACATCAATTGCGTGAACTGGAGCATGGCGAACGCGAACACTTGACCGAGGAAGTTCCCACTGAAATTACGCCCTTAGTGCGTGAAATAAACCATCTCGTCGATGCCTTGGCGTTGCGCTTGCGACGCCTGCGCAATGCCACGGGAAATCTCGCGCACGCGCTCAAAACACCGTTGGCGGTGATCAGCCGGAGTTTGGAATCTACGGACGTTGCGGCCAAGGTGCGCGCGGAGTTGTTGCCACAGGTCAAAACGATTTCCGATTTTATCGAGCGTGAACTCAAACGCGCGCGCCTGGCGAGCACGTATTCCCACAAACGGGGGTTTGTTTTAGATGAGGAACTGCCGCCGCTGATACAATCGTTGAAGGCGGTTTATCACGAAAAAAGACTGGATTTCGATGTGCATGTGACCGGTGTCTATAACTGCCCGCTGGATCGTGAAGACATGTTGGAGCTGTTAGGTAATTTGTTGGACAATGCGGCGAAATGGGCCGCACGGCGCGTCAGATTGGGAATTTCCGCGGAAACGGAGCTGAAGATCACTGTTGAGGATGATGGCGCGGGCGTGGCGGCCGAGCAAATCGAAGGGTTGACAAAACGCGGCGCGCGCGCCGATGAGTCTACGGCCGGACATGGTTTGGGCTTGGCCATTGTGCATGATATTGTCGAACATTATTATGGACGTATGCACATGGGGAGTTCAAAACGTTTGGGCGGGTTTGCGGTGACGGTGTATATTCCGCTGCGCCGTATTGTGCGCAAATAATCGCCGACTAGAGATTCCCGCCCCACAACCGATGCCACGTGTTAACGATATGACAGAACAATTCCGCTGTGCGTTCGGCGTCATATAAGGCCGAATGTGCATCGTCATTGTTCCAGTTTAATCCCGCCTCGCGCGCGGCATGCGCAAGTACGGTTTGACCTAAAGCGACGCCGGACAGGGCGGCCGTATCGAATGTGCTAAACAGATGAAAGGGGTTGCGTTTAATGCCGGTGCGCGCGGCAGCGGCTTTAACAAACCCTAAATCAAATATTGCGTTATGCCCGACCAGGATGGCGCGCTTGCATTCGTGACGTTTTACTTCGCTGCGTATGGCCGCAAAAATCGCCTCTAACGCGACCAATTCGGTAACCGCGATACGGAAGGGGTGATATGGATCGATCTTGTTGAATGCAAGCGCCTCGGGGTCGAGCTTAGCTCCTGCAAACGGTTGCACGTGTTTGTGCAAACTCTGTTTAACAATCAACTCGCCATGCGCGTTCATATCGAGTATCACGGCGGCGATTTCCAATAATGCGTTTTTCTCTGCGTCAAAACCGCCTGTTTCGACATCCACGACCACCGGCAGGAAACCGCGAAATCGTTTGGCCATCGATGGGGTTTTTAAAAACTCCGCCATGGTCGGCGCGGGTTTCGGTTTGGTATCAGCCATGCAAACTCCAGCGTACTTGCTCGCCGGCGCGTAGCGGTATGATCGTATCGTCATTGAACGCGTAGTGTTCCGGCATCGTCCAAGATTTTTTTTGCAATGTGATTTTTTCCTGATTGCGCGGCAGGCCATAAAAATCCGCGCCATAGTGGGACGCGAAACCCTCTAATTTATCCAGCGCACCGGCTTGTTCGAAGGCCTCGGCATATAATTCCAATGCGCAGGGGGCGGTGAATATCCCTGCGCAACCGCAGGCGTGTTCTTTTTTGCCGCGTGCGTGCGGCGCGGTGTCGGTGCCCAGAAAAAATTTCGGGCTGCCGCCGGTGGCCGCCGCCAGCAAGGCCAGCCGATGCGGTTCGCGTTTCAACACTGGCAAGCAATAAAAATGCGGGCGTATACCGCCTTGGAACATGGCGTTGCGGTTGTAAAGTAAATGATGGGCGGTCAGCGTCGCGGCGATATTTTGCGGTGCGTGTTGTACGAATTGAACGCCATCGCGGGTGGTTAAATGTTCAAACACCATTTTCAGTTTTGGAAAGCGCATAATCAGTGGCGCTAATACGCGCTCTATATATACTTTTTCGCGATCAAACACGTCTACCGCAGGGTCGGTGGTTTCGGCATGTACCAATAAAGGCAGGCCGTGTTCTTCCAGCGCGGCAACGGCGGCATAGACATGTGCGATGTCGGTAACGCCCGCATGCGAATGTGTGGTCGCGCCTGCCGGATAGAGTTTAATACCCTTTACAAACCCGCTGTGCGCCGCCGCAACGATTTCCGGCGTCGGGGTTTTATCGGTGAGATAAAGCGTCATCAACGGTTCAAATTTTAACGCAGGATCGACGGCCGCGAGGATGCGCGTACGATAGGCGGCGGCGGCGGCGACGGTGGTGATCGCCGGCGATAAATTAGGCATGACAATGGCGCGGCGAAATTGGCGCGCAGTAAAATTGACCACGGCGCTCAACGCAGCGCCGTCGCGGAGGTGTACATGCCAGTCGTCAGGGCGGGTAATGCTTAGGTGTTGCATAGGTCATTCGTTGGAATGGTAATAAAACATTATGACATGTTATATAGGGTTTGGGTGCTTGATTATTGTTATGAAATTTGTAGTGTAAATAATTTTTTTCAAAACAAAAACTTGTGGATGTTAGCGGCGGGGTGTGGGGGTGCGGGAGGGGGTGGCAGCATTGCCAAGTAGGTGGCAGGTGTGGGTTTTGACTTGACCTCGCGGCTCAAAACCTTGATCATACGCCGTTCCTAGGGATGCGGTGCCGACCGAGGTTGGTTAGCGTCCTTAGATGGTTGCGCAGGCGTGCTCTTCGTCCGCCTGTGGTCAGCATATTGGTTTTTTGCATCCACTTTGTTAGGGAGCCCCATGAACGTCGCTGATAAAAAACGTGTCCTGCGCGAAATGTTATTCGCTAGGCGCTTTGAGGAGCGTTGTTACGAGGCCTACGTCGAGCGCAAGATCGGCGGATTTTTACACCTTTATCCGGGTGAAGAGGCCTGTGCGATTGGAGTGATGGAGGCCGCGCGCCCCGGGCACGATTATGTGATCACCGGTTATCGCGACCATGTCCATGCCATTAAGTGCGGCGCGGATCCCAAGGAAGTGATGGCCGAACTCTATGGCAAAGAAACCGGTTCCAGCAAGGGGCGTGGCGGTTCTATGCACATCTTCGACGCCAAGCACCGTTTTATGGGCGGTTACGCCCTGGTGGGCGGGCCGTTCCCGTTGGCCGCCGGTATGGCCAAGGGTATACAAATGAAAGGCGGCGACGAAATCGCGATTTGCTTTCTCGGCGATGCGGCCAATAATCAAGGGACTTTTCACGAAGCGTTGAATATGGCCGCGTTGTGGAAATTGCCGGCGCTATACGTGTGTGAAAACAATATGTACGGTATCGGCACGCGCATTGATCGTTCGACGGCGGTGATCGATCAATACAAGCGTGTATGCGCTTACGATATTCCGTCCGCGCAAGTGGACGGTCAAGACATCGAGATCGTCTATAAAGCGGCGAAAAAGGCCGTCGAACACGTGCGATCCGGTAAAGGACCGTATTTCTTGGAGTTGATGACATATCGTTATCGCGGCCACTCGATGTCCGATTCCAATGCCTATCGTTCGAAGGAAGAAGAACGTGTGTGGGGCAAGCGCGATCCGATTATTATTTTACGCGACCGTTTGATCGAGGCGGGCAATATCAAAATGGACGATTACAAAAAAATGGATGCGGAAATTTTGAGCGAGATCGAAAACGAGATTATTAAATTCGCCGAGCAATCTCCTGAGCCCAAGCTAGAGGAATTGGAGAAATATGTGTTGGCGGATAACGATCCGTATGTGCGTGGAGGTCTGCGTTAATGGCTACGATGATGTGTTGGGAAGCGCTGCGTCGCGCCCAAGATGAAGAAATGACGCATGACCCGATGGTCATTTGTATGGGTGAAGACATCGGTGTGGCCGGTGGCACCTATAAGGCCACCAAGGGTTTGTATGATAAATACGGCCCCCAACGCGTGATCGACACCCCGATTTCCGAAAACGGTTTCACCGGCTTGGCGATAGGCGCGGCATTTGTCGGCGTGCGACCGGTCATCGAGATTATGTCGGTTAATTTCGCATGGTTGGCGATGGATCAATTGTTCAACAGCGCCGCCAAGGTGCGTTACATGTCAGGCGGCCAATTGACCGCGCCGGTGGTCATGCGTTCACCCGGCGGCACCGCGCATCAATTGGGCGCGCAACATTCGGCGCGTATGGAAAAGGTGTTCATGGGCATCGCCGGGTTGCGCGTGGTCACACCGTCGAATCCGAAGCAGGCCTATGGGTTGTTAAAATCCGCGATACGTTGTAACGATCCGGTGTTCATCAACGAACACGAGACGATGTACAACATGAAGGGCGAGGTGCCCGACGGCGAATATTTTCATCCACTGGAAGGTTCCGAGGTCGCGCGCGCGGGGCGTGATGTCACCTTGTTCGGCTACAATATCTCCGTGCATTGGTGCTTGGCCGCCGCAGAAATTTTATCTAAACAACACGGCATCGAGGCCGAGGTCATCGATTTATATTCCCTGGCGCCGCTGGATCGCGCGGGTATCCGCGCCTCAGTGAGCAAGACCCATCGCGCGATCATCGCCGAAGAGGCCGAGGCCGCCGTCGGCGTCGGTTCCGAGGTCATGGCCATCATCAATGAAGAATGTTTCTTCGAACTCGATGCGCCGCCAGCGCGCGTGTCGGCTGCCAATGTGCCGATCCCATATAACCACAAACTGGAGAAAGCGGCCATTCCAGATCCTGGCCGGGTGGTGGATGCGGTGTTGAAGATGTTTGGAAAAAAATAGCGCGGCGGATGCGCGTTCCTGATGGCGATGGGAAACGGGTATCCTGTCTTTGCAAGACCGTCGGCGGCAGGGATGCCGCCGTCGAGCGTACAAGGATGTATTCACCGCGTGTCTTGCAAAGACAGGATACCCGTTTCGACAGACGTCTTATTGGCGATTCATTTTTTGTTTGTCAGTAGCAAAACGGCGAGAGATCATGGCTGAACCGTATATCGTAAAGATGCCCCAGTTGTCCGACACCATGACTGAAGGCGTGGTAGTCAGTTGGGAAAAGAAGATCGGCGACCAAGTGTCGCGCGGCGACATCGCTGCCACCGTCGAGACCGACAAGGCGGTGATGGATGTCGAAGTGTTCCGCGACGGCTATCTGTCCGGCCCACTCGCCGCCGTCGATAGCGTCATCCCAGTGGGGGGCGCGATGGCCTATATCGTCGATGCCGCCAGCCAAGTGCAACAAGGCACGGCTGCGCCGGTGGCCGCTACGCCTGCGCCAGTCGCGCATGCTCATAGCCATGCTGAACACGATGATCACGGCCACGCCGCCGTGGTAGAAGAAGCCGCCCCCGCCGGTGCCAGCCACGTCATCAAGATGCCGCAATTGTCCGACACGATGACCGAAGGCATCGTCGTCAGTTGGGAAAAGAAGATCGGCGACAAGGTGTCGCGCGGCGATATCGTCGCCACGGTCGAGACCGATAAGGCGGTGATGGATGTCGAAGTCTTCCGTGATGGTTATTTATCCGGCCCGTTAGCGGCCACTGACAGCGTGATCCCGGTCGGTGGCGCGATGGCCTATCTGATGGACAGCGCCGCTGCCGTCGTACATGGCACGCGCACGGCTAAGGCGGACACCCCGATCAAATCTGCCACCAGCGCCGTCGCCAGTGGCGTGACACCCGTCTACGCCGTCAGTGGCGATGCCAAACCTGTCGCGCGCCCTGCGAATAAACACGCCACGCCCTATGCGCGCAAGCTCGCCGGGCAGATGCACGTCAACCTGAATAATCTACACGGCTCCGGCCCCGGCGGCGTGATCGTCGCGGCCGATGTCGCCAAGGCCCAGCCTATCGAGCGCCCGACCGAGACCGCGCGCCTGGTGCCTGCGTATTCCATGCCCGAGGTGCAAGTGCCCGGTCACGGTCGCGCGATGACCGCGATGGAACGCGCTGTCAGCAATTCGATGACCGCGTCGCTGACCATGCCGACCTTCCGCGTGATGATACACGCCAAACCGGATAACCTGATTCGCGTCGCCAAGAAGAGTGGCGTGTCGGTGACGGTCGCCGTCGCCAAGGCCTGCGCGATTGCGATTCAAAAACATCCGCGCATGAACTGGGCGTATCAGCCGGTCGATAAATTGGTCGAACGCGCCAACATCGATATCGGTATGGCCGTGGCCTCCGACGACGGCGGCTTGGTGGTGCCGGTGTTGCGCAAGGTCGAATCGCGTGAGCTGTCCGAACTCGTCAAAGATTGGGACGATCTGGTCAAGCGTGCGCGCAAACGTCGTTTATCGCCCGAGGAATATGCCAACCCGACCTTCATGGTCTCTAACATGGGCATGTTGGGCGTGGCCTATTTCGACGCCATCCCGACGCCCGGTACGGCGGCCATCCTGGCGATCTCTGCCACCGGCGCGCAAGGCATGCCGCTGACCATCACCGCCGATCACCGTGTGGTCAACGGCTCTGAGGTCGCTATCTTCTTGAATACATTGAAAAACACCATTGAACAACCCGAGGCCTGGATGAGTGGTGGCGGCCCAGCGATACCGGAAGGCAACTGGGATTACGATGTCGTCGTTATCGGCGGCGGCCCCGGTGGTGAAGATTGCGCGCGCGACCTCGCCGAACACGGCTTGAAAGTCGCGATGATCAACGACGCCCCATTCCCCGGCGGCGAGTGCCTGTGGCGTGGGTGCATCCCGTCCAAGGCCTGGCGCGCGGCGGCGGATCGCATCCGCGACCGCGCCCACGACGCGCACCTGGGCGTGACCGGCACCACCAAGACCAAACTCGACTGGTCGGCATTGGAAAAGACGCGCCGTGGCGTGTTGGAAACGCGCGGCCAGATGGCGCTGAAGACCGACACCGGCGTCAAGATCAAGGTCATCCAAGGTTTCGCGTGGTTCGAGACTGATCATCGTTTGTTTATAGACACCTCGGGCAATAGCGCCGATCCGCACAATCGCGCCAAGCCCGGCGACGCCTCCAAGGGTGAGCACATCACCTTCGGTTGTGCCGTCATCGCCACTGGCGCGCCGCCGTTCGTGCCGCCCATCCCAGGCGCGGACAAGGGCGTGCAGAGCGGCGGCGTGCTGACCTCCGACACCGTGTGGGGCCTCACCGCCGTGCCCAAGCGTTTGGGCGTGATCGGCGGCGGCGCCATCGGCATGGAAATGGCGCAAATCTTCCAGGATTTCGGCACCGAAGTCGTGTTGCTGGAAGGCCGCGACCGCGTGCTCGCCGAGGTCGAACCCGAGATCGCCAAGAGTCTTACAGCAGTGTTGAACGCCGAGCCGCGTTTAAAGATCCATACCAACGCCAAGGTGAAGGAAATCAGCGGCGGCCCCGGCGACATGAAGTTGCGCTTTGAAGACGCCGAGGGCAAGGCGCAAACGCTTAATTGCGATTATGTCATCATGGCCACCGGCAAACGTCCCGTACTAGGCCCGTTGAAGTTGGAAAACGCGGGCGTGATGTCGGAAAACAGCATCGTCAAGGTCGATGCACGTTGCCGCACCAACGTCCCGCACGTGTTCGCGGTCGGCGATGTGAATGGCGGCTTCATGCTCGCGCACACCGCCGGCCAACAAGGCCGCGTCGCCGCTGCCACGATACTTGGCGAGGACATGCGCTACGACCAAGACAAAGATTGCGGCGTGATCTTCACGCGCCCGCAAGCCGCGTTCGTCGGTCTGTCGATGGAACAAGCCAAGGCCAAGGGCATAGACGCGGCGGAGGTGAAAACCCCCATCGCGCTAGACGCCAAGGCGATGATTGCGAATGAGACGCACGGCATGATCAAAATCGTCGCCGACAAGGCCACGCGCCGCATCATCGGCGTGCATTTCCTGGCCGACCACGCCGACACGCTGATCGGCGAAGGCGTGTTGATGGTGTCTGCGGGTCTTACGCTGGATCAAGTCGCGCACGCGATACACCCGCATCCCACGCAAACGGAAATGTTTGGTGAGATGGCGCGCAGATTGTTGTCGAGGTTGAGGCGGTCGGCGAAGCAGAAGGCGTAATATTGAATGAAGGTGTGTATACAATCGATGGCGTGCGTGTAGTAGAAGCGGGCAAGTTGTCTATGGAACCCTATCTAAATGGCTACTTGCGTGGTTGTTTAAATCGGTATATGTTGATTATTTGTTGCTAATACGCCCCAACGGCTTTGTCATTTCCCTCTTTGGGGGCGCGTAATTTATTGTTATATATAGAATTTTATAAATTGAGGCGTTGAACGGTACGCTAGTTGCTGGTGTCTAATGGGCAGTAAGCTTTGTGCCGCTAAAAACAGTAGTGTACGCTCCACCAGGGAGTATGAAATGAAACATATTGTGAATGGGATGGTAAGTTCGCTAAACCTATTGCCGGATACCGATTATCAGGCCTATATTCCAAAGAACTCCGCGTCGGCGGAAGCGTGGGGGCGTATAAACACGTGTATCACTAAGTCATTTGCAATAAAGGCGATGGAGCTTGAAATTAATAAGGAAGAAACGCCAAATTTAGTTTTACTTGCATCGTTACTAAATGGGGTGTTTGCAAAAGGATTGGATAAGGCCTTGTCCCAAGAGCTAAATGAATCACTTGCAAAGAAATTAAATGAATCTTTTGCAAAAAAGGCGAATTTATCTGCCAATAACGTACATCTTGATGAGATTAATGATACCGTCAAAATTAGTAAGTCGCTTAATGAAGAGTTACATGGATTCGTTAACAGCCGGATTATATCAGCGAAGGCAAAAAGCGAATACCCTATAGGGGATCAACGCCAGGGCTCCCTCATTAAAACTTAGCGGTTAGGACAATATCCAGAAAGCCATGATCCCAGCCCGCAAGTTTCCGCATTCGCTTTAGGCTGACCCGAGGATAATCTTTTTTGACGATACGCAGCAGATTCAGCACGGTTTTTTTAATCATCGCCATATTAGTCGGGGCGTTCCCTTTTCGAATTCGGCTTTGATCATCGCCAAAACAGACATCCAGCACCCAGTGCAGTTTATTTTCCACGCCCCAGTGTTGACGCACAGCGTTTAGCGCAGTCTCTGGGTGTGCCGGAAGACTACTGATATAGTAACGTTTCTCCGTTGATAGTTGACCTTTAACATCGCGGATGCCTTCTATTTCGATGACGCTGCGTAACTGCTTCCAGTGGGGGTGACGATCTTTTAACCACTGAATATCCTCCGTCACGCGGCATTTTCGTGTTTCGAGTCGGCCATGACCTTTGTCGTGTTCGTCTCCATAAGCAAACGTCATGGTCAAGGGTTTGTTTTCAAACAACCGTCGCACGTCGTCGTTCAAAGCGCTTTGATTCCCTTTTAAACCAATCACATAGTTGGCATCACGCTCTATGACTTTTTCCACCACTTTGGACTGACAGCCCATCGCATCAATCGTGACGGTTGCGCCGGTGATATCCAACACATCCAGTAGCTGAGGAATCGCTGTA
>CAKKRP010000122.1 GCA_919902765.1 Gammaproteobacteria bacterium
CCCTTGGTCAATTAAACGCCCGGGAATCCGGGCGTTTTTTATATAGGGAACCTCTAAACCTAGATTTCCCATTAAGCATCGTATGCACATTTCCGTTATATCCATGAGACCCCTTAGTTTTGTGGAGCGGACGTGCGGCGGGTATTTTCATTGACCATCCTAAGGCAGATATGCATATTATCTTTATGGATAATTGCTTGCATACATGCGCCTGACGCGCCAGCCTCCGCCGCGTCGCCAGAAATTACCATTTCCCATGCGGGTATCGATGTCGCGTTAATTGTTGACCTGGCCCCGCAAGGACGCTCCACCACCCCCCCCATAGTGCGCCTGCGTACTGCACGTACATTATTGAATCAATTAAAAAAACAAGATCGTGCATTGGTCGTTGGATACACCGGTAAAGGGATCGCCTACTCGGATCTGATCGCGTTGGATACCCCTGAACACAAACAAGAACTATTCGATTTATTAGCCAAATTACCGGCCATGCCGCCCCAGCCATTCCTGAATAAGGCAATGGAGCAGACGCTTAAAACGCTCAAGGAAAAACGCGAGAATACCCGCCAGCAACTGGTCGCGCTGATTAGCGACGGCGGTCTGGCCCCGGGTGACGACCCGAAGTCGGCGACCAAGACTCAAAAGTTGCTTACCCGCTATGTGCCCGGTTTAGCCAGCCAAGGGATACGAATTTATCCCATCGCCCACCATGAGCAGGCCAACCTCCCCTTGCTCAATATCTTAGCGCGCGATAGCAACGGTCGCGTTATTGTGATGGACAACTATCAGGCGCATACTGCAACGCAGTTGGCGCAAATGCTGGCGGACAATCGTCGCCTGCGCATCAACAAAAACATGGAAATACTCTTCAATGTATCCCAAGATCATGACAATCTTTTGATCGTCGCCGGCAAACAATTGGCCACGGGTCGCTATACGCTCACCACGCCTAAAGGCGAAAAATGGCAACAACAAAACCTGCCCACGGCACATCGTTGGTTGACCAACGAAAAATTCGACCTGATTGCGTTGCGCCACCCCCCACTCGGCGCCTGGAAACTGAGCAGCACCACCACCCGTGGCGAAATACGTTACTTCCCGGCACTGCGCCTACATCACAATCTTTCCACTGCGGCGCTGCCATCCGGTGTCGATTATGTCTTCGAGGCGTGGCTAACGGATGATCAAGGCCAGCCGGTGATCGAAGAAATATTGGATTACTTCGTGGTACAAGTCCAGGTGAACGCGCCCCAAGCCGCCCCCTATCAAGTGGTGGCGCGACGTAGCAAAGAAACCAAAGATCGCTTTCGCGCGGTGTTGCACCTTGCAGGCAACGGGCTTACCCCAATCGCCATTGCGGCGGAAAGCCCCGTCGCCGCGCTGGTTGCGCAATTAAACATCGATGTCACGGGCACTATGTTCCCCACCACGGAGACGGCGGCGGCAACCCCGACGACGGCGACTAAGCCCGCAACAGCGGAGGCCGCTCCCGCCGCGACCGTGCCGCACGAAAAATCGCTGTCGCAAAAAGCCACCGTGGCGATGTTGGATAGCCTGGAATACAGCCGTCAAAAATTAGAACCGCTGGTCGAACACGCCTCCGAATACACGCAAACCGAGTTGCTACCGAAAATGTCGGCGTATATAGATCACGTGGTAATGCCAAGAATCGTAGCGCACGCGGAATCGGTCGCGCCCGAACTCGCGCCAGCGCTCCGCCAACGCGACGCAAAAATTTGGATCGCCAGCGGCATAGGCGGGTTGTTCATGGTCTTCTTACTCCTACGCCGGTGGTGGCGCAAACACAAAGCCGCTGCGCGGCGCAGACGTACCGAGGAGAGTGAATCCGCATCGGCCGGCGATGAGGCCGCGTTGGATGCGGTCGCCGCGTCTGCGGGCGACAGCACGCCACCCGCCGCCGCAGGGGATCGCTTTGATAAGGGTGAGCAATTTCAACTCGATGAACCCGCGCAATCCCCGATCAATCCCAATGATGGCCTGGCGGAACTTGAAGAAAATGTACGCATGAGTCCCACTTGAAAGAAATCGCCTTGCTACGCTTTTACCACGACCAAAAAAATGTACAATTGCCACAGCAGATGAGCACGAATTTTGCCCTCCTCCAACACCGTGCGCGCAGAGCGGTGGGCATTTGGGGTAGGTTTTAGTCTAGAATTATTCGTGTCAATGGCCCTGGACGAGCGGTTAGACTTCATCTAATCATGATATCCTGTCGAGCGTTCGATTACGCTATTGCATTGAGGGAAGACAATGCTTGAGAAATATGTCACTATGTTGCGTCGCTATGGCCTTATTGCACTCGCGCTGACGTTGATCGCCCCTTGGAGTTGGGGGATGGAAGCGTTACCGACACTGCCGGCCATTCCCAAGGACAATCCGCTGTCCGCCGCCAAGATTGAACTGGGCAAGATGCTGTTTTTTGAACCCCGCTTATCGTGGGATGGCACTGTCGCGTGCAACACCTGCCACAATGTCATGAGTAGCGGCACCGACAATCGTCCGGTGTCGGTGGGCATTTCGGCGCAAAAAGGCAGTCGTTCCGCGCCGACGGTATGGAATGCCGCATTTATGACCACCCAATTTTGGGATGGCCGCGCCACCACCTTGGAGGATCAAGCCAAAAATCCCATCCTTAACCCCATTATGATGGGCATGCCCGATCAAGACTATGTACTAAAGCGCTTGCGGGCGATCCCCGAATATCAACAAAAATTTTCCCAAGCCTTTGGCGGTCGCGACGCGATTACGTTCGACAATATCGCACGCGCGATCGCCTCCTACGAACGCACCTTGATCACACCGAATAGCGCGTTAGATCGTTACTTAAAAGGCGATAAAAACGCCTTATCGCGGCAAGCCCTAAGCGGGATGAAATTGGTTGAAGAGACCGGCTGCATTGCCTGTCATAACGGGGTCAACTTTGCTGGCCCGGACGCCCCCGTCGGCGAAGGGTCGTTTCAAAAATTCCCGACCTATCTAGACAATAAATATGTCAAATTATACGATTTACTCGCCGATAGTGGACGCTTCGGCGTCACCAAAAACGAGTCCGATAAGAATTTATGGCGCGTACCCACTTGGCGTAATATCGCGCTGACCGCCCCCTATTTCCACAACGGTGCGGTCAAGACCTTGGCCGAGGCCGTACGCGTGATGGCCAAGACCCAACTAAATAAAGAACTAACCGAAACCCAAGTAGATGATATTGTTGCTTTTTTAAATAGTCTTACGGGCGTATTTCCGGAGCAAACGATGCCGCACCTACCGCCAGAGGTGAATGCGAGCACGGTGGGAGATAAATAACCCCATAGACCAGCACGTTTGGCGCAAGCCATATTGATATATTATTATTTACTTCTTGTTGTTGACCGGGCTGCAAACTTCCGGCATAAATAGCGTACATTTTTTCAACGCATGAGGTATGTGTACATGGTGACTTTTTTGACCGTTCTGGTGTGGACTGTATTGATAATCGCGGTGGCCTTGTGCGGCGTGTTGACGTACAAAATTTACACCAATGAAGGCGCGCGGACCTAAGTAGTTCGTTCGGGATTGTCCAATTCGTTTATCGGGGCACCCATGGGTTGGGTGCCAACGATGGTCATCCTAAATACCCCCTCAGGGCTTGGCGTATTCCTGCTAAAATGCGATCATATACGCTATCCCTAGAGTAAACACCATGGCGACCATTATCGACGGCAAGGCCGTCGCCCAGCAGTTGCGCGAATTGATACGGCAAAAAGCGCTGGCACGTGTAGCCAGCGGGCTGCGTGCGCCGGGCCTGGCGGTGATCTTAGTCGGGCAAGATCCGGCATCAATGATCTATGTGGCAAGCAAACGCAAGGCCTGCGCGGAGTGCGGGGTCACGTCGTTTGCGTACGACCTGCCTGCGGATGTCTCCCAGGCGCAACTCCTCGCCAAGATTGATCAGCTCAATGCCGACCCTAAGGTCGATGGCATCTTGGTGCAATTGCCCCTGCCCCTGCATATCGACACCGAAACCGTCATCGAGCGTATCCGCCCCGATAAAGATGTCGATGGTTTTCATCCTTATAACGTCGGCCGTCTGGCGGTGCGCCTGCCCCTGCTGCGCCCATGCACGCCTTACGGGGTAATGAAATTACTGGAAACCACCGGCATCCCGTTCAAGGGGCAGCATGCCATCATCGTCGGCGCATCCAACTTGGTGGGCCGCCCTATGGGTTTGGAATTATTGCTCGCAGGATGTACGGTCACTACCACCCACCGCTTTACGCGTGATCTGGCCGATTATGTCGGCGCGGCGGATATCTTGATCAGCGCAGCCGGTAAACCGGGCTTGGTCAAGGGCGACTGGGTGAAGCCGGGTTCGGTGGTCATCGACGTAGGCATCACACGTCTGCCGAATGGAAAAATCACCGGTGATATTGAATTCGAAATCGCCGCCCAACGCGCGGCGTGGATCACACCTGTCCCCGGCGGCGTAGGCCCGATGACCGTGACCATGTTGTTGCAGAATACCTTGTATGCGGCCGAGCAGTTACACACGAAATTATAATAATTCAAAATCATACTCTATCGTCAACGGCGCATGATCGGAAAAGCGCTGATCTTTATAAATCGCCGCACGCTGGATGGCGGCACGCAATCCGGGCGTAACGATGTGATAATCAATGCGCCACCCGACATTTTTGGCCCAGGCCTGGCCGCGATTCGACCACCAGGTATATTGGTCGGCTGCAGGATCGACGACGCGAAAGGCGTCCACCCACCCTTCGGCACCTAACAATTGATCCATCCAGGCGCGTTCTTCGGGCAAAAAGCCGGAATTTTTCTGATTTGAACGCCAATTTTTCAAATCAATGGCCTGGTGCGCGATATTCCAATCCCCACACAGCACGAATTCACGCTTTTCGGCGCGTAATGCGCGTAAAACAGGCATAAAACGCCCCATAAAGCTGAATTTATGCGCCTGCCGCTCCGGCCCGGACGAGCCTGATGGCAAATATAACGAGATCACACTGAGTTTTTCATAGTCGGCGCGAATATAACGCCCCTCGGCATCCATGCCGGGCCAGCCGAGGCCGCGTGTGACGCGCAACGGCGGATGTTTTAGGAATAAAGCGACGCCGCTATAACCCTTTTTCTGCGCGTCGAAAAAATACGCTTGGTGGGTGGGCAGGTGGTGTAACGCGGGGTCGAGCTGGTGTTCTTGGGCCTTGGTCTCTTGCAAACACACGACATCGGCGTCTTGCGCGGAAAGCCAGGGCAGCAACCCTTTTTGGGCGGCGGAACGTATGCCGTTGACATTAACAGTAATGATTTTCATCTGGGGCCGCTGGCGGTAAACTAGGAGGCCCACACCTTATGCGAATCTGCCATGTCTGACAACCCCCACGCGTTTATCGAATTCGCCCTGGCCCAGGGCGTGTTGAAATTCGGCGAATTCACGCTCAAGTCCGGTCGTCTGAGCCCGTATTTTTTTAACAGTGGATTATTCAATTCGGGCCTGGCGTTGGCGCGCCTCGGCCGCTACTACGCGCAGGCCGTGATCGACAGCGGCGTGACCTTCGATGGTTTGTTCGGCCCGGCCTATAAGGGTATCCCTTTGGTCGCGACGGCCGGCATTGCGCTGGCCGATCGGCATGGCCGCGATTTGCCTTACACCTTTAATCGCAAAGAAGCGAAAGACCACGGCGAGGGCGGCCAATTGGTCGGCGCGCCGTTGCGTGGACGGGTGTTGATTGTGGATGACGTGATCTCGGTCGGCACCTCGGTGCGCGAGTCGGTGGAGATCATCCGCCGCGCCGGGGCGGAGGTCGCGGGCGTGTTGATCGCGCTGGATAGACAAGAACGCGGCACCGGCGACACGTCGGCAATCCAAGAGATTATCACCCACTATGGGTTTCCAGTCGTCGCGATTGCCAAGCTGGGCGATATTATTCGTTATGTCGGCGCATCGTCGGCGCACGCGGCGGATCTGGCGCGTATGCAGGCCTACCGCCAGCAATATGGGGTGGCGTGAGGATTCTTAACCCACCACATCCTCGACCTCGCGAAGCGCCATTGCGTGCCGCAACAAGGCCCATTGCGCGTCCCACATATCCAGCGGTTTGCGCGTGAAGCCGCTGCGTACATATTGACTGATACGGCCTTCCACTTGCGCTAACAACACGGCGCATAACGGCGCTACGCTGGCCTCGGAGGCGAGTTCGCCACGCATCACGCCTTCGCGCAAGGTTTGTTTAAAATGCGCCTCCAGGCGCTCGTAGAAACGCATCACGCGGGCGCGCAATCGCTCATTTTCACCCACCAGGGCGTCGCCCAACAAGATGCGCGAAATGCCCGGATTGCGCTCCGCGAACCCCAGCATGATCCGCGTCATCACGTCGCACCGCGTACGCAAATCGGTGTGCTCGGTATGCGCGCGATTGAGCAAGCCAAACACGCTGTCTTCGGTGAATTCTAACAAGGCCTCGAACATCTTCGCCTTGCTTGGAAAATGGCGATATAACGCCGCCTCAGACAAGCCCACGGCCTTGGCGAGCGTCGCGGTGGTGATGCGCGCCCCGGGATTATTTTCTAATTCGCGGGCCAAGGCCTCTAAAATTTGCTTGCCTCGAACAGAATGATTGGGCGATTTCAAGGGTGATTCCTCGCACCAACGCCGGAATATCTCTGGCGCTGGCTAAATTTGCCGAACGGGTGCAAATACTCTAGTAGTCTACGTGCGGGTTGCTGATCAAGGTGCCTATCCCTTGATCGGTGAATATCTCCAGCAACACCGCGTGCTCCATCCGCCCATCAATGATATGCACGCTCTTGGCACCGGCATGTACGGCCTCCATCGCGCTGCGTATCTTGGGCAGCATACCCCCATAGATGGTGCCGTCCTTGATCAACGCCTCGACCTGCTCGGCATCCAAGCCGGTAAGTAACTTATTGTTTTTGTCGAGAATTCCAGGGGTATTGGTCAATAATATCAGTTTTTCGGCCTGTAGTGTGGCGGCCAATTTACCGGCCACCAGATCGGCATTGATATTATACGATTGTCCATCCTCCCCGACGCCTATCGGCGCGATCACGGGGATAAAATCACCCCGCACCAACATGTCGATGACATCGGTATTCACCTCCGTCACCTCACCGACATGGCCGAGGTCGATAATTTCGGGGGCGTCTAATTCGGGCGCATTGCGTTTCAAGGTCAGTTTGCGCGCGCGCAATAATTGGCCGTCTTTACCGGTCAAGCCGACCGCGCGACCGCCGTGTTTGTTGATCAGACTGACGATTTGTTTATTGACCAGCCCGCCCAAGACCATTTCGACCACATCCATGGTCTCGCTGTCGGTGACGCGCATGCCTTCAATAAATTGGCTTTGTTTGCCGATGCGCTTGAGCAAATCACCGATCTGCGGGCCGCCGCCATGCACGACCACCGGATTGATGCCCACCAGTTTCATCAACACGACATCGCGTGCGAACGAACTTTCCAAGGCCGGATCGACCATCGCATTGCCACCGTATTTGATGACCAGGGTCTTGCCTGCGAAGCGACGAATATACGGCAAGGCCTCGATCAAGACCTTGGCGATGTTCATAGCGGCATTAGCGGTGACTGTCATGACTGCAACTCGATTCCGTTAACTCTATACACGACGACAATATCAAAACGGTAATTTCAACGCCTTATCGACCGCATAAAACATGTCGCGAAAACACGCCTGAATGCGTTGCATGGCCTGGGCGTTTTCGGCCTCGAAGCGGATCACCAAACACGGTGTGGTGTTCGATGCGCGCACCAAGCCCCAGCCATCAACAAAATCGGCGCGCAGGCCGTCGATGGTGGTCAAACGCGCCTCGTCCATCACTGCGGCATCAAGCAATTGCTGCATCAGGGTAAAGTGCGTGCCCTCTTCTAAATCTAAGCGCAATTCCGGCGTATTTATCATGTCGGGCAGGGCGCTGAAAATCTCACCAGTGCTGCGCGTATCGCGCGCTAAAATTTCCAACAAGCGCGCCGCGCAATACAGCGCATCGTCAAAACCATACCACCGATCTTTGAAGAAAATATGACCGCTCATTTCGCCCGCCAACGGCGCACCGCTTTCTTTGAGCTTGGCCTTGATTAACGAATGGCCGGTACGCCACATCAATGGCTTGCCGCCTAAAGACGCTATGCGTTGCCCGAGGTTGCGCGAGCATTTGATGTCGTAAATAATTTCACTGCCGGGATTGCGCGACAATACATCTTCTGC
This sequence comes from Gammaproteobacteria bacterium, assembly GCA_919902765.1. Lineage (GTDB taxonomy): Bacteria > Pseudomonadota > Gammaproteobacteria > S012-40 > S012-40 > CAKKRP01. The sequence goes on from CAKKRP010000122.1 coordinate 8,259, forward strand.
GTATAAAATCATTTGCCTATCGGCCCAAATGATTTCGCCGCCGGGCGCGATTACACCCAAACGATCTCCGTCGCCATCAAACGCCAAACCGATATCGGCCTTGAGGCCACGCACCATTTTGATCAGTGCTTGCAAGGTCTCGGGCTGACTGGGGTCGGGATGATGATTCGGAAAACGCCCGTCCACTTCGCAATACATTTCTTTAACGCGGCATCCCAGCGCCTTTAATAAATCCGGCGCAACCTTACCGGCGATGCCGTTACCGCAGTCCACGACCACGTGCAACGGTTTGGCCAAACGCACATCCGCCAGCACGCGTGTCATATAATCGGGCAGGATGTCACGGTGCGTACGTTGGCCACGTCCGCTCGCATAATTTTTATTTTCAATACGCACACGCAGGTCTTGGATGCGCTCGCCCGACAGCGTATCGCCGCCCACCACCATTTTGAAACCGTTATAATCGGGCGGATTGTGACTGCCGGTGACTTGGATGCCGGAACCGGTGGTCAGCACTTGCGCCGCGTAATACAACACGCCGGTCGGCACCGCGCCGACATCAATGACATCCGCGCCGCTGGCCATCAACCCCTGGGCCAAGGCCTGGGTCATTTCCGGACCCGATAAACGCCCGTCGCGTCCAATCACCACGCTACGATGACCGTGCGCCAAACTCTCGCTACCAAAGGCGCGACCGATGGCATAGGCGGTATCGGCAAACAAATTGGCGCCGACGATGCCGCGTATATCATAGGCCTTGAATAGGTTGGCCGAAACGTGTTCCGGATCGCGATAATTTTTAGTTGCTGTTGACATGTTTATGCCTCGAATTGTCGTGTCATTATTGACGCCCGGTGTGTCCAAAACCGCCGCCGCCGCGCGCGCTGGGTGTAAATTCATTGACCACCTCAAACGCGGCCTGCACCACCGGCACGAACACCAATTGCGCAATGCGTTCGCCGACCGTGATCGCAAATTCGGCGGTGCCGCGATTCCAGCATGACACCATCAACTGTCCTTGGTAGTCAGAATCGATCAAACCCACCAAATTGCCCAACACGATGCCATGTTTGTGGCCCAAGCCTGAACGCGGCAAGATCACCGCCGCCAATTGCGGATCGTCAATATGTATCGCGATACCCGTCGGCACCAACACCGCCTCACCGGGGGTCAGTTTCAATGGCCCATCCAAACAGGCGCGCAAATCAATGCCCGCTGCGCCCTCCGTCGCGTATGTTGGCAGCGGAAATTCGCTGCCGATACGTGGATCGATAATCTTAAGCTGGATTTTTTGCTGCATAATGCTCCGCTATCATGGTCATTAACGCCTGCGCCAAGGTAGTCTTAGGCATGGTCGCGAATTCACGTCGCCCTTCCGCCCACACCACCACCACCGCATTCTGATCACTCTCAAAACCGGTGTGTAAGCCCTCACCTACGGCATTGGCGATAATCATGTCGAGCTTTTTATCCTGTAACTTACGCAACGCGTGGGCTTCCACGGCGTCGGTTTCCGCCGCGAAGCCGACACAAAACGGCGGCGCGGCCCGCGCGGCCACGACGCGCAGGATATCCGGGTTGCGCACCAAGGACAAGCTCAATGTTTCAGCATTTTTTTTAATCTTTTTTGTTGCAATCTGGGCCGGACGATAATCGGCCACGGCGGCCGCAGCGACGAAGATATCGCACTCCCCGACCTGTGCTAAGACGGCATCATACATTTGCCGGGCAGTGTTCACACGCGTGAATTTGACATTGGCGGGTGCGTCCAAGGCGGCCGGGCCGCTGACCAGGCTGACCTGGGCGCCGCCACGCACGGCGGCAGCGGCCAAGGCATAGCCCATCTTGCCGGAACTGCGATTGCTGATATAACGCACCGGATCGATGGCCTCGCGTGTCGGCCCGGCCGTGATCAGTACGCGCCGTCCGGCCAACACGGGCACGCCGAAACTGTCCGCCACGGCGCTGACGATCTCGCCGGGCTCCGACATCCGCCCCACGCCGACCTCGCCACAGGCCTGCGCGCCGCTGGCAGGCCCCACAAATCCCACCCCGCGCGCGCGCAACGTCGCAACATTGGCTTGCACTGCGGTAGCCCGCCACATTTGTTGATTCATCGCCGGGGCCACCCATAGCGGCGTAGCGCTGGCCAGACACAAGGTCGATAACAAATCATCCGCCAAGCCATGGGCCAGTTTAGCAAGAAAATCGGCGCTCGCGGGGGCGATCACCACGGCATCGGCCCAGCGCGCCAGCTCGATGTGCTCCATCCCCGACCCGGCGGGTTCAAACCGGTGGGTATACACGGGGTGCCCCGCCACCGCCTGCAAGGCCAACGGCGCGACAAATTGCGCCCCCCCCGCCGTCAGCACCACGCGCACCTCGGCACCCTGGTCGCGCAAACGCCGCACCAGTTCCGGGGTTTTATACGCGGCGATTCCCCCCGTCACTCCAATTAAGATACGCTTGGCCATCAAAGTCATAGTCGCTATTGTAGCAAGAATCGGCGCCAGTTCGCGCCGCCACACACGCAGGGAGGATAAGATGGCCATCACCGATTGGCCGCTCGAAGAGCGACCGCGCGAAAAATTATTGAGCAGAGGCCCGCAAGCGCTGTCGGATGCGGAATTGTTGGCGATTTTTTTACGCACCGGCGTGACAGGCAAGTCCGCCGTCGATTTGGCTCGCGATTTATTGAGTGAATTCGGCAGCCTGCGGTCACTGCTGAATGCCGATCGCCGCCAGTTTTGCGCCGGCCATGGCCTAGGTACGGCGAAATATGTGCAACTACAAGCGGTGCTTGAAATGGGCCGTCGCCATTTGCAGGAAACGCTACAACGTAGCGACGCCTTGCAAAATCCCGACGACACGCGGCGTTACTTGACGGCGCGCTTACGCGATTACCCCTATGAAGTTTTCGCGTGTTTATATTTGGATCAACGCCACCGCGTCATAGGCTTCGAGGAATTGTTTCGCGGCACCTTGGACGGCGCGCCAGTGTATCCGCGCGAGGTCGTCAAACGCGCCCTGGCCCACAACGCCGGGGCGATGATTTTTGCGCACAACCATCCGTCTGGCGTGGCCGAACCCAGCCGCGCCGATGAAGCCGTTACGCAACGCCTCAAAAATGCCCTGTCTTTAGTGGATATCCGCGTATTGGATCACATTATCGTCGGGGATGGGAGCTGCGTGTCGTTCGCGGAGCGCGGATTATTGTAAACTGCGGTAATATCGCCTGCAATTTCACTAGATTGCTCTATAAAACGCCGCTATTTCAGCCGCCATAGCGGTGTCAATAGGCATGCGCGCCGCCGCCAATCACCGCCCGATTGCAAAAATTTACCATCAACGGCCATAATCTTATTATGAACTCGCCCCCCACCAAGTTACCCGGTTCGCCGACCGTGCCCAACCCATGGTATTCCAGGATCTGGTTAAACGTGGCGCTGCTGTGTGCAACGCTAGCGATATTGCTGAGCATCGCCTGGTTCGCGGCTCAGCAATTGCGCGACCAACACGCCACCACCTTACGCGAACAAGGGGGCGCTCACGAGGTATATACCCTCTACGAGGCCATGGTCGTATTAGGAAAATTACGCGGGGTGTCGCTGCTGCAGCGCGGCGGCGACGCGAGCCAAGCCGTTCTGGCCGAAGAATTACATACCGAATTTCGTTTGTTAGTGCGCGGCATTTTAGCGGAAGATCACGTGCGCGGATTTCGCATTGCCGACGCATTAGAGCATGCGCTAGAGCGGGTAAAAAAAATACAGGCGGCGGCAACCGCGTTAGACCCAATCACCGAATTTCAATATTTCGGCGAAATCGAACTTGATCTGGTCGATATGATGGATAACGTCGCGAATTTTTCAGATTTGGCGTTGGACCCCGAGGGCCGCAGCCATTACTTAACGGATCTAATGACCGATTTATTGCCGCTCTTGACGGCGCATCTCGATGCGCTGCGCGGCTTGATCGCTTACGGGAGCCAATCCGTTGCGCACGCTAAACTCGCTGACGCACTAGTCACCCAAGAGCTCCTGACTTATCAGCGCAAAACCTTACATAGCCAACGCGCCACCGGCATGCTGCGCGAGCTTGGCCCCGTCACCCATGCGCACACCAAGAAACGCATCGACGAATTCGAAACGGCGCTGATGGAGGCGGTTGCGAAATATGCCCATGTGCCGAAAAAACAGCTATCTACCGGCCGTCAAGCCTTCAAAGATATCGGTTTAGCGAATACTATTTTGCTCGATACATTCAACGAAGTTTACGGCGATTTACATACTTTGCTGCAACAACGTCTGGACCGTTTGCAAGAAAAAACGACCGGCATATATTACAGCGCCGCCCTGGCGATCACGCTGATCGCTTGGGTAATTTTCAGTGTTATCCGGCGCACCCGCCAATTGCACAAATTGCTACAGCGAGAACGCGCGCGCGTGGAATTGGCACAGCACAATTACGTCGCTACACCACAACCGCCCCTCGGCACGCGAGGGCATCATTTCCACACGTTTGCGGTAATGCCGTGGCTGCACGAGTTAATCAATAGCTTTGCGGAACTGGGACACCGCTTAAGCGTGCGTTTTGAATTGCGCAACGCCTTGCCGTCTGCGTATATTTGGGCTGATAAACAACGTTTAGGTCAGGCGCTCGGCAATGTATTGACCTTTTGCGCCGAACGCTCGCCCGCACCAGGCGTCGTCGAACTGCGCATCAACAAAATCGATACCGACCGCATTCATATCATGATCAAAGACAGCGGCACCCTGTTAACGGAAGCGCAACAAATTCAACTTTTGACCCCCGACACCACCGCCACACCGCGCGCGGGCGGACGCGCCGCCTTAATCGCCGCCAAAACCATTATCAATGAACAACAAGGGCAAATCGACGTAGTGAGCGACGGGGAATCAGGCACCTCGTTCTACATCGAACTGCCCCTCGTTGCAGCGGACTACCACCCTTAAACCCAGATTACAACCACGCCCAACCCCACCATGCCTGTAGCGTATCCCATAAAGTGGCGGGCGCTTGTTGCGCCGCCCAGCGCAAATCCACCTCCAGCGTGCGCCATCCACCAGCGGCGATCTCTTGTTCTAATTGTCCGACCTGCCATCCGCAATATCCGTTAAAGCGCAACACCGCGCGCGCCTCTTCGCCCTCCGGAATAGACAATTTAAAACGCCGTTCGGGCGCAACAAAACCGCCGTTGCGCACGCCAGCGGTCGATGCCGGGCGATTCAAGATAAATCCGACACTGCCATATTCCTCACGCGCCGCCAACACGATCACCGTGTGGCGAAAACGCGCGTCGCTGACATGCTCGGTCGCGACTAACAACGTGCCGGGCGCTAACGGCGGATTCCATTGCCCTGCATGCACTACGCCCGACATCACCACAGCCCACAAAATTGCGGCCGCCCCCATCCTCTGCATATGCCTCCCCAACGCACAATGATATGCTAACCGCTTGTTGAAAAACTCAATATTTCGAGATGCATATGCCCATATCCCGCATCGTCACCGCGCTGTCTCAACACGGCTATTGTGTAGTATCCAGATTTTTTTTCGCTGAATCGGCCGAGTTACGCGCCACCTTGCTCCAGGCCTGGCAGACCGGCGGCCTCACCCGCGCCGCCGTAGGCCAAGGACCCGCCCGCCAAGTGCGCGACGCGGTACGTGGCGATTATGTACGGTGGCTAGAACCCAGCGCCGACCCCGCAATCCAGTCCTATTTTCAGGCCATGGAGACATTGCGCGTAGCCATTAATCGCGAATTGTTCATGGGACTATTCGACTATGAGGCGCATTTCGCCCTCTATCCGCCCGGCGCGTTTTATCAAAAACATCGTGACGGCTTTGTCGGCGATAAACGCCGCAAGGTCTCGTGCGTGCTTTATTTAAACGACGATTGGCAGCCGCACCAGGGCGGCGCATTGCGCTTGTATACACCCGCTGGAAATATCGACATCTCACCGCAAGCAGGCACCCTGGCCTGCTTTTTATCCGACGACATGTGGCACGAGGTATTGCCCGCGACACGTGAACGCTTGAGCATTACAGGATGGTTTAAGATACGCGGGGTATAAAAAGCCAATTCGAACGTTGGCACGGCCGAATAATATCGCGTATCATACGTTGTTGTTAAACATTTTTTGGGCAGGTTTCTGTCAGGGGGAATAACGAAATGAAGCATGGCACCCAGCACGCCTTGGGTTTGGCGTTAGGTATAGTGATATTGAACGTAGCGCTCTCGGGCTGTGGATCGGCCGTCAGTGAAAGCTTGGCTACTAACAATATCGTCCAAGCCAACGACGACGCCTTCACCACCCCGCGCAATCAGTCAGGCATCAGCCCTTATGTCTTCGCCAATGATGTCACCAGCCAGCAAACTGCGGTGGGACTGCGAGTCTCCAGCTTCACGCAAGGAGCCCGGGGTAGTGTCAGTTACAATCGCGACGGCACCTTCACCTACACCCCCGACCAAAACAAAGACGCCGGGCAAGACAGCTTCACCTACACCGTTACCGATGAAGGCGGGGGAACTAAGTCCGCGACGGTGCGTGTGACGACGACAGCGGCCTGGGATATGCCGCTTTCATTCGGAAAAGAGTATATCAACAAAAAACAAATTTTTACCTTCGCGAATGGCGGGATTTTAGCGCTGTGGAGTCACTCTACTTATATTTACAGCATCAACGCGAACGTATATTCCATTTGGATGCGCGAATACCGCCCGAACTCGGGTTGGACCGACAACAAACCTATCGTTAAAACAGTGTTGGATTGGCAAGCGGACCAGGCTCGGTCCACCGGAGATGTGTTTCTGGTCACGATGAATCCCAAACCAAATGCGAGCAATCCGCTGGCGGTGGTCGCCACGCTCAATGGTATGCATTATAGCGCATCGGAAGGGTGGGATAAGGTCTCTGCCGCCGCAGACGCCGATATTGCGTCCACCGCGATATCTGGCGATACACTGGAACGCAGCACACTTACAAATCAGTACCCACAGTTCCTTATTAACGCCCAAGCCGCCGGTGGTGGCGCCGTGGTCGTGTGGCAACAACCTCAACAACCGGTTGCCACCCCGAGCTATTTTGAGCTCTATACAAATAGCTATAGCCCTAACACCACACCCCACTGGGGCGCCCAATCAAAATCCATAGACAAATCACCGAAAACCGCTTCCGAGCACGACTCTCGCATCATGCAGTTGCTGGCGGACAGTACCGGCCGCATCACCGTCATTTGGCAAATCGCGGAGCTGGCGCCCACCACCACTAGCTACCAGCCATATCTGTGGGCAAACGGACGCAATGCCGCAGGGGGATGGGGTACCGCAGTTAGAGTGGACCCGGCGCCCGTCGCTACCGATGGCTATGCGCAGTACACACAGGCGACTATGGACTCCGCTGGAAACGTAATAGTCGCGTGGGTTAGACGAGACAACGCCAATATAGCGCGCGTTTCTGCCAATAAACTGAGCTGGGTAAGCACCACCACGTTAGCGGCCGGCAGCCCTGCGACAATCCAACAGGATACCGTAGCCTGTTGTGCTCCCCCCAGCCTGCAGTCGTACAATCTGTTCTTAGGCGGAGATGGCGTAGGCAATATTGTGCTGGCATGGGCCAATTACGTCGCGGCGCCCAATATCAATGACACTGCCACAACCGTTAATGTCCCGGAAATATACGCAAGCCGTTTGGCGGCCAATATGCCCACGTGGGAACCCGCCCGTCGCCTGGACGCCCCCCCCGTTGCAGGTGACGGATATTCCTATATCAAAGGTGTCGTCCGCAACGCTAACGACAGTGTGAGTGTCATTTGGTCTAAAGATTACTACCCACAAACCGGCACCGCCCAGAAACCGCGAAAATTTTGGGCGCAACGCTTTTTATCCGGCAAGGATACCACGGCCCCTGTCTGGTTACATCAGGGCGCCCCCTATACGGATGACCTGAGACTCGTTCAAGACAGCAATAATGACACACAACTATTTATGCTCAAGAAATCCAGCAACAATTATATTGGCCGTGACCTCCATAATTTGCGCCTGACCAATGATTGGGTAGGCTGGACGGCGGGAGGCACTACGCTGCCAGCGACACAACAGATATCCGCGATTTCTAACAACTTAGACGTGATGTTTCAACAAGCCGTGGTGGACAAACAGAACAACATTACCGCCATCTGGTCACAAAACGATGGCTATTACAATCACATGTACGCCAGCCGCTCGAATGCGGCGACCCCCGACGCCTGGAACGTGCCGCAGCAACTCGATGGGGCTCAGGACTGGAGTAGTTTCACGACCCCAGGCGCCGCAAGTGCCTTGGTCGATGCCAATGGTAATATTACAGTTGCCTGGACGATATTAAACGGTGGGCAAACACATCTTGTAGCGCGCCAAATTTCCGCAACGGGTACATTATTAGCGAATTCCGCACGCATCGTCAGTCTCGCCGAAAACCAGTACCTTAATTTCCCGCGTGAGGCGGTGGTAAGCGCGTCCGGCATGCCGGTATTTTTTTACGATATATCAAACCGCACCTCTTTCAGCAGCTTACACTAACCCTCAATGATTGCAGGGTGGGCACCAACGTGCCCACCCTGCCTTTTTAAAATCGCGCCCAAACTACACCTGCCCCGCCAACCCTTCCAATATTGCAAAATTATCCGCACAAATTTTTCTAAACCCCGCACTCACGCGCGCGTCCTTGCTCGCCATTTCCCAAAACACCAGCGCGGCGGTCGCTGCCTTGATCCAAATGTCTCGCTCGCGCGGCAAGGGCAAATGCAGTTCAAACACACGCAGCGGCACCTCCCCGCCGGCAAGCGGCGCATACAGCATCGGCAACATATCGTAGATAGGCGCAATTTTTAGCGTTGGCGTTGCTTGCGGGTGCGGGGTAAATTGAAAAGATAAATTGCCTAAATGCATATCGGAATTGGCGATCAACTGCCCATACCACCATAGCAAATGCACCTCGTTTACCACACGGCGACTGACCAGGCCACGCTTTTCTAAGCCGTTGATTGCAATTCGCCAATTCAACTCGGTGCTGCCGACAAATACTGCATCCAAGGTGGCGAGCGACACCAATTCACTACGACCCCAATCGCCGATACGATCAAAGCGTTCCACCTCGATAAAGGTGCGCCCCTGATGCTGCACTATCCTGGTATACGCCACCGCAATATCGAGCGCTGCATACAGCGCCTCTAGCGCAAGGTGTTCACATATCAACAAGTCCGACCAGCGTTGCACCGTGCCGGAGGTCGCCGCGCCGGAAAATTTAACAATGACATGCGGCGTTTTGCGGCCCGCTAAATCACGCTTAGCGGTAAATTTTGGAAACTCACCTGCCGCGCTTGAGCCTGCAATCCCCGCCTCTGCCGCACGCCCTGCAAGCGCCGCATAATGACCCGGTAGATCCGCTTCCGCACACGCCGTTGCACCGCTGGTCTTTACCTTATTCCACAGCGCATAAGCGGCATCGCCGACGATTAGATTGCCGGTGACATCCGCGCCGCGTAGCGCCAGCGCATAGACGATGTCGTCATCCGACCATTCCATGGGATTTATAGACAACTGGAGATCGCGCGCAAAATAGTGGGCGAAGTGCCGCCCTAAAAACCCCTGCGGTCGCATATCATAAAAAGGATAGGGCAGTCCGTCCCACCAACCCGCTTGGTGCTCGGGCGTGACCGGCCAGCCGCTAGCATCAAGATCCATCACCGCACCGTGCGGTGCCACCAAACTTAAGCTTGTGAGTTCGTGCCCCCTGCCTGTCGCATCGACGCGATACACCGGCAAAGGTGTCACCACCCCGCGCAACGCTCGACGCCACACATAGCGCGCGTTCTTGGTGGTGCCCAAGCGCATGACATTGGTCTGTTGCTCGCGCAATATCCGCAACGCCGTCGGCACACTCACCCCCGCGCGCGCCGCCAATTCCGCCGCCGATAATAAAGGGGTATTGCGTAGGGCTCGTTCCAGTTGATCGCGGGCAATCAGATTCGAGGGTCGCATTGAGGTCCATTATTTAACATATAATGATAAGAATATAGTATTGTTTTTTATTAAATGTCAATGCGTTACCTCCTATATATCAATATTTATGACTTATAAAACAATTAATTATTACTCAATGATAACCCGGCTTCTATATATGTGTACCATGCAATAAACACGGCGGCGTGGAGTCCGTAGCGTGTGATTGCCAAAAACTACGTTAGTACCCGCGCGACAAGCAGCCTAATGGAAAATCTGGGTTAAACCCAATTTTCCAACCGCAATCCAGGCACACGCGCGAATTCCTGCATATTATTAGTAATCAATATCAGACCCAAGGCCCTGGCGTGACCGGCGATCATCGTATCGTAGGGGCCGATCGGTTTTCCGGCCTTTGCCAACTCGGCGCGGATTTGCCCAAAATGCGTCGCGGCGTGCGTATCAAAGGGCAGCACCTCCAAGCGCGCGGCAAAACCCTCTACATCTTTTAAGTTTTGTTCTGCCCGCGTGGATTTTTCCGCACCGTAGATCAACTCGCCAAAGGTCACCGACGATATCGCGAGCTGACCTTCATAGCGTTTAAACGCCTCACGCGCTTGTGGAGGACGGCGCTTGATGGTGTAAATGACGATATCCGTGTCTAACAAATACTTCAACATGCCTAAAATGCCCCACGTTCTTGGTCGTCAGGCTGATCGCGCGCGGCCATGAAATCGTCTGACACGCCCCCTAGATCAAACCAACTGTCCCACGATCCTCCCACCGGAGTGATCAGCCGCGTGACGCCTATCGCGATAATTTCCACCTCCGTTACCGATTCCGGCAAGGCCACGCGCTTGGGCAACCGAACCGCCTGGCTTTGATTGCTCTTGAAAAGCTTGGTATGCGCCGATTTCATATCCCACCTTTGTATATACCTGACGTAGATACAGTATAGCCAAAGCCTTGTATATGTCAATTGTATATACCTTGCGTCACCCCATGCCATGCGAATACTGCGATGCCGATCACAGAATCTCTCTGGAGGGAGGGGCGGTACACATCACGTGCCGAACGTCGCGCATAACCCGCATAGCTGCGGTACAATACGCCCCATGCCTATACTCACACTGCGCAACGCCACCCTGTCCTTCGGCCAGCCGCCCCTGATAGACCATATCAACCTCGCCATCGACAAGGGCGAGCGCTTGTGTCTGGTGGGGCGCAATGGCGCGGGCAAATCTACGCTCTTTAAATTGATCACCGGCGAGACCAAACTCGATGATGGCGAGGTTGTGCGCAGCCAAGGCCTCAGGATCGCGCAGTTGGAACAAGAGGTGCCGCGCGATACGCACGGCTCGGTGTTCCATGTGGTCGCGGGCGGCCTGGGCCAAACCGGGGCCTTGCTGGAGGAATATCACCGCCTGAGCCTGGCGATGGCGCACGGCGAAGAAGGCCTGATGGATGCGCTGGAACGCTGTCAGCACGCGTTGGAATCCGCCGGGGGCTGGGCATTGAACCAACGTGTGGACGCGGTGTTGACGCGCCTGGGGTTGGATGGCGACGCCGACATCGGTCAACTCTCCGGCGGGCTCAAACGCCGCGTGATGTTGGCGCGCGCGCTGGTCAGCGAACCGGATTTATTATTGCTCGACGAGCCCACCAACCACCTCGACATCGAGGCGATTACCTGGATAGAAGAATTCCTGCTTGCGTGGTCGGGCAGTTTGTTGTTCATCACTCATGACCGGGCCTTTTTACAACGCCTGGCGACGCGCATTATCGAGCTGGATCGCGGGCGCTTATACGATTTTCCGTGCGATTACGCCAATTATTTAATTCGCAAAGAAGAACTGCTGACCAATGAAGAAAAAGAAAACGCGCTGTTCGATAAAAAACTCGCGCAAGAAGAGGTGTGGGTACGCCAGGGCGTTAAGGCGCGACGCACGCGCAATGAAGGCCGTGTCACCGCGCTGAAAAAAATGCGCGCGGAATTTGCGGCGCGGCGCAATGTCACCGGCACCGCCACCATCAGCGTGCAAGATTCGCAGCGCTCCGGACATCTGGTGGCTGAGGCCGAGAACGTCACGTTTGCGCACGGCGATAAGACCATTATCAAAAATTTTTCGACTACGATTATACGCGGCGACAAGATCGGTATCATCGGCCCCAATGGCGCAGGCAAAACAACGTTGTTGAACTTATTGCTGGGAAAATCCACACCCACGCAAGGCACATTGCGCCTCGGCACCCATATGCAAATCGCCTATTTCGATCAATACCGCGCGCAATTGGACGAAGAAAAATCGGTGCAGGATAATGTCGGCGAAGGGGCCGATTTCATCGTGATCAATGGCCAGCGCAAACATATCATGAGCTATTTACAGGACTTTTTATTCAGTCCTGCGCGCGTGCGTCAACCCGTAAAGGCCTTGTCCGGCGGTGAACGCAATCGTTTGTTATTGGCGCGTTTATTCACCAAACCCGCGAACGTATTAGTGCTCGACGAACCGACCAATGACTTGGACAGCGATACGCTGGAATTGCTCGAAGAACGTCTGGTGGAATATACCGGCACGTTATTATTAGTTAGCCACGACCGCGCATTTTTAAACAATGTCGTCACCAGCACCTTGGTGTTCGAGGGCGGTGGCGTAATCAATGAATATGTCGGCGGTTACGACGATTGGCTGCGCCAACGGCGTTCTACTCCTGCGTCGGCCGCATCGCAAAAAAATATGTCGAATGTTGCGACGCCTGCGACAACAACGGAAGCCAAACCCAAGGTGAAAAAGCGTTCTTACAAAGAACAGCGCGAGCTCGACGAACTGCCCGCAAAAATCGAGGCGTTAGACGCTGAAAAAGCGGCCCTGGTCACGCACATGAACACACCGGAATTTTATCGCCAAGACAAGGCCGCCATCGCCACCACGCAACAACGCCTGAGCGAACTTGAACAAGCCTTGACACAGGCCTATGCGCGCTGGGAAAGCTTGGAATAAAAAAAGACGGCCGCGAAGGGCCGTCATACGACTTTAGGAGAGTTGTAACACTAATTAAAAATTAACCGGATTGTTGTCCGCAAGTTTTTCCCAATGCGCGGCCTTCGTAGTGTCTTTTTTCAACCCAAACCAACCTTCTGCATAGGCGGCGGCCAGATATTCCTGAGCCATACGGCTACCACCTTCGGCGGCCTTGTGATAAAACTCTACGGCCTTGGCTTCATCAATCTTGCCAGTGGCCCCGATGTGATAAAGTGTGCCCATATTAAACAGGGCCGCGACATTACCTTTTTTCGCCAAGGGCTCCCATTTGGCGACGGCTTTTGCATAATCTCCCGTCTGGGCCGCGAGAAAGCCATCGGCAAATTCGTTACCTGCCGCCCAGACTGAACTTACGCCCAGCACGCCCAGGGCTAATACGAGGGTTTTCAGTGTCTTACGTGTGTTCATCAGCATACTCCCAACACGTTGAATTTAAAACGTCACCGCGTCGTCAATTTACGCTCAATACATTACAACGACGGGTCACTACGGATACCTCAATATTACGTACGCCACGCCGCTGCGCTCCATCCGTACGGTGGATATATTTTGCGACCTCGATCACATAATGCTTAAAATTCGCTGGACTGAGCATTTGATCATACGTTAGTTTATTGATATTAAAGGATTTTATGAAAATAGATCCCGCCACTGGACTGCTCGACATCGCCACCTATGTCGCCTCGCCCAACCACGATGTACGGCCGCCAGAAACCGTCATCGACTTGCTGGTCATACACGGCATCAGCCTCCCGCCAGGCCAGTTTGGAGGCCCGTATATTTCTGATTTATTTACCAATAACCTGAACCCAGGCACACACCCCTATTTCCAAGAAATCAGCGGGCTGCGCGTCTCTGCGCATTTGCTAATCCTGCGCGACGGGGGCGTCAACCAATATGTGCCCTTCCAGATGCGCGCATGGCATGCCGGCAAGTCGGAGTTCGCGGGGCGCATTGGATGTAATGATTTTTCGATAGGTATTGAACTGGAAGGCACGGATGATGTGCCCTATGAGGCAGCGCAATATGCGCGGCTAGCCGCGATTACGCGCGCGCTGATGCAGACCTACCCTGGCATCACCCGCGATCATATCGTCGGTCACAGCGATATCGCCCCCGGGCGCAAGACCGATCCCGGCCCGTATTTTGATTGGGCGAGATTCTTCACATTAGTGGATAAGGTTTAATCGATTGAAAACCGCGGCCTAAAATCCGTCTTTATTTGAGGCCTTGACGCGTGCCTCTAAGCGATTTATTTCGCCGCGTTTCACCAACTCCGTGAGGCATTGATCCAAGGTTTGCATACCCAATTGTTGGCCGGTTTGGATGGCCGAATACATTTGCGGGACTTTATTTTCGCGGATTAAATTGCGTATCGCCGGGGTGGCGATCATGATTTCGTGCGCCGCAATACGTCCACCCTTTTGGCGTTTTAATAACACTTGTGAAATCACCGCACGCAAAGATTCGGATAACATCGCACGCACCATGTCTTTCTCGCCCGCAGGAAATACGTCGATGATGCGGTCTATGGTCTTGGCCGCCGAACTCGTATGCAAGGTGCCAAACACTAAATGCCCCGTCTCAGCGGCGGTTAACGCCAAGGCTATCGTTTCAGGATCGCGCATTTCGCCCACCAACAACACGTCCGGGTCTTCACGCAAGGCCGAGCGCAAGGCCTGCGCAAAACCCTTAGTATCCCGATGCACCTCACGTTGATTGATCAGGCATTTCTTGCTCGCATGTACGAATTCTATCGGATCTTCAACGGTCAACACATGGCCGGGCATCGTTTCATTGATAAAATTAATCAGTGCCGCGAGGGTGGTGGATTTACCGGAACCGGTCGGCCCCGTGACTAAGACTAATCCGCGCGCGGAAGATGCAATTTCTTGAAAGACCTTGGGCGCACCGAGCTCTTCTAAACTGACAATGCGATTGGGAATCACGCGAAACACCGCCCCAGCACCGCGATTGTGATTGAAAGCGTTGACGCGAAAACGCGCTAAATTGGGAATCTCAAACGAAAAATCCGTCTCGTAGAATTCCTCATAATCTTTACGTTGCCTATCGTTCATGATGTCGTAGACTAAAGTATGCACGGCCTTGTGATCTAAAGGCGGGACATTGATACGCTTCATCTCACCGTCTACACGTATAATAGGCGGCTCCCCGGCGGACAAATGCAGGTCGGAAGCGCGGTTTTTAACACTAAATTGCAAGAGTTCAGCGATGTCCATGGCGCGTCATCATAACCAAGTGAGATACCAAGCTTTTTTATACCACGTCGGTGGCCTTAATTAATAGCGGCACAGCAGATGGACACTTAAGATGTTAGACCGGCACCTGATAGAACAACGCCTCAGCGACGTGCAATCGCGCATCGCCAAGGCCGAACGCCGGTATGGCCGCATGCCGGGCAGCGTGCAACTGATCGCCGTCAGCAAGACCCGGCCGATAGAAGACATTGCAGCGGCTTATGCCGTGGGACAAACCCGCTTCGGCGAAAATTACGTGCAAGAGGCGGTGGCGAAAATCCACGCCCTGCGCGATTTGGCGGTGGAATGGCACTTTATAGGCCCTCTACAAAGCAATAAAACGCGCGACGTTGCCGAACATTTTGCCTGGGTACACAGTGTGGACAAACTTAAGATCGCCGAGCGCTTGAATGCACAACGCCCCGCACACCTGCCGCCGTTGCAAGTGTGTATACAAGTCAATACCAGTGGCGAAGACAGCAAATCGGGGATCGGCGCACACGCGCTTCCCGCCTTGGCGGCGGCGGTCGCAAAGCTTCCCAGGCTCACGTTACGCGGCCTGATGGCGCTACCGGCCCCTGCCGAGGATTTTGACGGTCAATGCGCGGCACTGCGCCCCTTGCACGAATTATGGACACAGTTGCGTTCATTGGGGCTGGATATCGACACGCTTTCTATGGGGATGTCTAGTGATTTAGAGGCCGCCATTGCCGAGGGCGCGACCCTGGTGCGGGTAGGGACGGATATATTTGGGGCGCGGGGGTAGCTCACGCCTCTTGATATAATTAACCCAATCGGCTAGACTTGGTTTAATCTGTTAGTTCAATATGGAGCCCCGCATGCGCTCAGTCAACCTGCACGAAGCCAAGACCCATCTCTCTGAACTCGTGGGCGCGGCGGCCGCTGGCGAGGAAATCATCATCGCCAAGGCCGGCAAGCCGCTGGCGCGCCTAATGCCTTTGGAAAAACCCGAACCCCGCCTCCCAGGCCTCGCCAAAGGACATGTCACAGATGCCTTTTTCGAGCCGATGTCCGACGACGAATTAGGGCCTTGGGAGGCATGACCGACCTCTTACTCGACACCCCTACCTTGTTATGGTGGCTGTTTGATGACCCGCGTTTATCTGGCATCGCACGCCAGTCCATCGCCGCCCCGGAACATCGTATCTGGGTCAGCGCCGCGTCGGCCTGGGAGATTGCGACCAAGGCGCGCATAGGCAAATTGCCGGAAGCGGGAGACGTGCCGCAAAAACTCCCACACTATTTACGCCATGCGCGCTTTTTAGGAATGCCGATCAATATCGAACACAGCCTCCGCGCGGGTGCGCTGCCTGGCCCGCATCGTGACCCCTTCGACCGCATGCTCATCGCACAGGCGCTGGCGACGGAATTTCCTTTCGTGACCGCCGACCCAGTTTTTCACGACTACGGCGTGAAGGTGGTTTGGTAGAGCCGCGCCTATCAAATCGGTTACACTGACACCATCCCGATCACAACCTTAGGAAACACCTATGCTAGACCTGACCATCGGTTTTATCGGCGGCGGCAATATGGCGCGCGCCTTGGTGGGTGGCCTGATTGCCGCTGGTGTACCGGCGCGCAATGTGTGGGTCAGCGACCCTGCCGAAGAACAACGCGCGGGCCTCGCCGCCCGGTTTAATGTACATACCACGCCGGATAACACCGTGGTCGCCGAACAGGCGGGCGTGTTGGTGCTAGCGATCAAGCCACAACACATGCGCACCGTCACGCAGGACATCGCCGCAGCAGTGGCGCGTCGCCTGCCATTGGTCATCAGTATTGCGGCGGGGATACGCATAGACGACCTCGCACGCTGGTTGAATACGCCTCAATTGGCGATCGTGCGCGCCATGCCCAACACCCCGGCACTTGTACAAAGCAGCGCCAGCGGCCTATGTGCCAACGCCTGGGTAGACAACCACGGACGCGACACCGCTGAAAGCATTCTGCGTGCAGTGGGCGTGGTGCAATGGATACCCAATGAAGCCATGATGGATGCCGTCACCGCACTGTCCGGCAGCGGCCCGGCGTATTTTCTGCTTGTCATCGAGGCCATGCATCAAGCCGGTATCGCCATGGGCCTGCCAAGCGAACAAGCACGCCTGCTGACACTGCAAACCGCCT
Organism: Gammaproteobacteria bacterium; assembly: GCA_919902765.1. Lineage (GTDB taxonomy): Bacteria > Pseudomonadota > Gammaproteobacteria > S012-40 > S012-40 > CAKKRP01. Next base: position 25,709 of record CAKKRP010000122.1, read on the forward strand.
TGGGCACCGCACGCCTGGCCTTGGAAAGCGATGTCGATGCGGCGGAACTGCGGCGACGCGTGACCTCCCCCGGCGGCACCACCGAACAAGCCATTAAGGTGCTGCAAGAAGGGCGACTGGAAGCATTATTCGCGCGCGCCTTGAGCGCCGCGCAACAACGTGGCGCGACACTCGCCACGCAATACGGAGCGGATTAAATGGGTAATGGTTATATTTCTAACGCGCTGGTTTTTTTAGTCCAGACTTTTTTCGGATTTTTGTTATTGGCGGTGATGCTGCGCCTGATGATGCAATGGGCGCGCGCCAGCTTTTCCAATCCGGTCGCGCATTTTGTCGTAAAAATGACCAATTTTATGATCGTGCCGTTGCGGCGCATTATTCCAGGCTTAATGGGCCTTGATCTCGCATCGATATTAATATTGATCTTTTTACAAGGCGCGGAGACCGGCATTATCTCCCTCATTTTCGGCACCCACCTGTCGCTCGCCTCGTTGTTGATGATGGTATTCGTGCAATTATTGGATTTGCTTTTGACGATTTACAAGTGGTCTATATTAATTTATGTATTGATGAGTTGGGTGGTGCGCGATCAATATAATCCCGTGCAAACACTGCTGCACCAAATCACCGATCCGCTGTTGCGGCGCGCGCGCGGCATATTACCGGCCTTTTCCGGCATAGACTTGTCGCCTATTATCGTGATGATCGTGTTGCAGTTGTTGGCGATGCTATTGATCGCGCCGTTGACCGATTTTGCGCATACGCTGAGATAAAATGTGACGTGGTTTCATTGGCAAGGTGAAACATTGATTCTAGAAATTCACTTGCAACCCCGCGCCACCAAAGACGAAGTCGTCGGCCCCCACGGGCAACGCCTGAAAATACGCCTAAAAAGCCCACCCGTGGACGGCAAGGCCAATGCCGCACTGTTGCGTTTTATCGCGGATTTATGCGCCGTGCCTATGCAGCAAGTGAGTTTGGTGCGCGGCGATACGCAACGCGAAAAAACGGTAGCGGTGGTAAAGCCAAAAAAACTGCCGGAGGGTGTTGGTCGATAGAGCAACCTAAATAGACAGCACGAGCGTGAGCTTGGGCAAAATTTTTACGCTGCATTTCGTTCAGTACGGAGGCATCTTCTTGTTTATCTGGGGCGATAGAATACGGGTTTAATAGTGATATCGGAGTTGCGCAATATACATCGTGTTGGCGTCTAATTTATAAACGATACGATGTTCATCGTTAATTCTCCTTGACCAATAACCGGATAGGGCATGCTTCAGCGGTTCCGGTTTACCTATGCCCTCAAAGGGTGACCGTTGGATATCTTTAATTAGCGCGTTGATCCGTTTAACCATGTTTTTATCCGTTGCTTGCCAATATAAGTAATCCTCCCACGCATGGTCAGAAAAGACAAGATTCACTCATCAAGCTCCCGAGGCATCCCACCATTGGCTTCTAGTTGGGAGATCGAGTCAACGAGGCGTTTGACATTTTTAGGACTACGCAGCAGGTAAGCGGTTTCTTCAAGCGCCTCATAATCTTCCAATGAAAGCATAACAACTGAGCGCTCACTTTTTCTAGTAATAACAACAGGTTCATGATCATCGCAGATTTGTTCCATGGTCTTGGCGAGATTAGAACGCGCTGCCGAATAACTGATCGCTTTCATGCCGAACCCCTTTTGCGTACATGTACGCGTTATTGTACCACACCACCCGCCGCAACACAAGATGTGACTTTATTCGCAAACTACGGCACCCACACCTTGCCCGGATTGAGTATGCCCGCCGGATCGAAAACCGTCTGGATTTGCCGCATTAATTGCAACGCAACGGGATCGAGTTCGCGCGCCACATAATCGCGTTTTTCCAACCCCACGCCGTGTTCGCCCGACAGCGTGCCGTTCAGCGCCAACACCAAATCAAAGATCTCGTCGAGACAACGATAGGCGCGCGCGGCCTCGCCGGCGTCATCGGGATTGATCAGTAAATTCACGTGTATATTGCCGTTACCGGCATGTCCGAAATTGACATTGGTGATGCGATATCGCGCGGTGATTTGTTCTAAGCGCGCCAAAAATTCCGGCATGGCCGACACCGGCACGGCGACATCTTCATTTATTTTTTTCGGCGCGATGGTGCGCAACGCCGGTGACAAGGCCTTGCGCATCGTCCACAATGCGGCGCGTTGCTCCGCCGTTGCTGCGGTTTGGATGCGTAAACTGCCATCGACTTGCGCGGCGCGCGTGATGCCCGCTACCGCATCCGCAATCGCGGCGTGCGAACCATCGACCTCGATTATCAACAAGGCCCCGGCATCCTGCGGAATGTCGGCCTTGGAATAATCGCGTATCATCGCGATGGCCTTGGCATCCATAAATTCCAATGCACAGGGCGTCACCGGCTGCGCCATAATGCGCGACACCGCGCGCGCGGCGCTATGCATGTCACGATAAAGGGCCAGCATGCTGTGTTGCGTTTCGGGCAAGGGCGTGAGCTTTAACGTCGCCTCGGTAGTGATGGCAAGCGTGCCTTCGGAACCGATTAACAAACGCGTCAGGTCATAACCGACCACACCCTTGGTGGTGTAAGTGCCCACACGCATGGATTCGCCTGTGCCGGTGATAACACGCAAGCCCAACGTGTTATCACGCGGGGTGCCATATTTGACGGCGCGCGGACCTGCGGAATTAAAGGCCAAATTTCCGCCGATAGTGGCGTAGGCCGCACTGGTGGGATCCGGCGGCCAAAAAAATCCGTGCGGGGCCAATGCGTCTTGCAGGGTTTGATTGGTGACGCCGGGTTCTACAACGGCGTAACGATTATCGGGGTCGATGCGCACGATACGATGCATGCGTTCCAACGACAACACCACGCCGCCGGCGATGGGCACGGCAGAACCGGTGGTGCCGGTGCCACGCCCGCGCGCGACGACGGGAACGCGATGCCGGTAACACGTGGTCACGACACCACGCACATCCTCCTCCGTCTGCGCTAATACGACGACCTGCGGTAAGCTATAGCGCCGACTATTGTCGTAGGCATACCCCTGACACGTCGCGGGATCTGTATAAATGCTTTCGGTGCGCACCACACTGCGCAACGCCGCCAAAAAATTTGGCGGCAAGTGCGTATTCGGGTTCACGGTGTACTAGGTCTGGGCGGCAGTGGAATTGTGACCGCATCAGCCGGGGCCTCGGCGGGTGGAGGTGAGTTGCTCACGCTCGCGCTGTCGCTCAAACGCGGCGCACTGCCACCATGTTCGACCACGACGGCCTTACCGCGTGTCGCGTTGAGGATACGGCTATCGCCTTCCAAATATTCGAATAAGGTCACGACACTCTTCACGTCGCGCGTTTCAGCGACGATTTTGGATAAGCGTTTGGCCTCGTCTTGCGTCACCAAACCCATTAAATAGACGTTGCCGCCCGAGGTGACGACTTTGGTGCGTGTCGGTAGGCCTAGGTTATAAACGAGCCGGCTCTTAGACTCGCTCGTCAACCACACATCATGCGTGCGCGTCGGCAAGTCTGCGGTTGTTTCTAAGCGAATTTCGTTATGAATGACGCGCACTGAAGAATTACTCAAATTGCGTGCGATTTCAACCACACGCGCGCGCGCCTCCGCCGTCGGCGCCTCGCCTGTCAAGAGCACAATATTGTTAAAACTTGTCACTGCGACATGCACGAGCTTGCCGATTTCGGGATCGCCGTAAATGGCATCCGTCACTTTGATCTCCATGGTTTGATCTTCCACTATCGCGCCGGTAGTGCGCCTATCCGTCGCGACGGCCGCGCCTGCGCCTGCCGCCAGGACGGTAATGGCTACGGTAGCGCATCCTGGCGCGACTAACACGCTCGCGACCAGTGTGAATATCAAGACGATTTGTTCAGTTCGTTTGCTCATGGTTGCATGCACCTTAATAAGAAGTAGAAAACGCGTTACTAATCCATTCAATCTGCGGCGGCGCAACAGCGGTAGTCACCGCTATTACATCAAAGCGTTGCACGGTATCGGCATATTGTTTATGCGTTAACAAAAAATGTTGCGCGGTCGCTAAAAGTTTTTGTTGTTTGCGACGATTCACACTCTCTGCCGGTGTGCCAAAGCGATGGTAACTACGACTGCGCACTTCCACAAACACCAAGGTCGCGCCATCGCGCATCACCAGATCGATTTCGCCCATACGACAACGATAATTGCGCGTTAGCACACGCAAGCCCCGCGAGGTTAAATATTCCAACGCGGCGGTTTCGGCCAACACGCCGCGCTCACTGCGTTGCACGACCATTTCGCTCACGGTTTTTCGGCGCGCGCGGGCGGGGCGTCTATAGAAACACCGCTGGCCGCCGGGCTCGGCAAGGTAGCGCTTGCGCTGCCCGCCAACACCACCGGTATCCCGTTATTGAATTGCGCCCACGTCAGTTGACGCCGCACTTGACGCTGCTCGTCGAGATACAATGTGCCTGTCGCCAATTTAATCCGGGCATTATTGTTGTTGCGCAGCCATTCTAAATAAAACACCAGACTATAGGCATCGACACCCATTGCATATAGCCGCGCTTGTTGTGACGCTTCCGGCCACGCGACATACACGCGTTGCGCCAACGGCGAAGATTTTTCGCCGCTCAACACCCACGGCATGTCGCCGATAATCACGCCATTGAGATCGCGATCGGCGGCGCTATCGCGTTTGCCCACATAACTATGCGAAGTCGCATAAACCGGCAAATCGGCGGCGTGATGAAAACTCAGTTGCGGCGGGATTAAGCGTGCCTGACGCGGCATCGCCACCATAAAAATAAAATTTATGTCTTGGCGTCTGCGCGGCTCGAATTTGAGCTCGGCCTTGAGCAGGCTCGCCACACTTTTATGCCGCCGCTCGCTTTGTTGCAGCGCTAAAACATTGCGGATGGCAGAGGCAAAATCGCTTTTATCCCCCGCATAGGCCTCGGCGGCAAGCATCTTTCCACCGGCTTGTTCAAAGCGCTCTTTAAACGCCGCATATAAACGCGCACCCAACGGACTATCGGGATATAAGGCCACCGCGCGCAGATGTCCGTCATTGCGCGCGCGTTCCGCGACTTGACGCGCCTCATCTTCAGGCAACAAACTGAATTGATATAATTTTTCGTTGGCGGCGCCGTTTTCTACGACATTAAGCGCCAGTGTCGGCACCGGTAATTTGTATTTGTCGATCAGCGCGGCCACCGCTTCTTTTTGCAATGGCCCTATCACCATATCGGCACCCTCATTCACCGCTTGCTCATACACCGCGCGCGCTTGCGCGGGACTGTCGCCGCTGTTGTAGATATGCAGCGCCGGCCGCTTCGTCCCGACACGCACAGTGTAATACGCGGCTAAAAACCCATTGCGTACCGCCTCCGCCGCCGTCGCATACGCGCCGTCAAAGGGCAACAGCAGGGCGATATTTTCTATACCTCGCGCCTCGGTCGTTTGCGGCACCAGCGCCGCCACCAACACCGCCGCTGCAGGGTGTTTGGCAAAGCGCCGCGTCCAGCGTTCTAAACCACGCGCCATTTGACTGGGCTCCTGGGCCTTTTGCGCCACTTGCGAGAGTTCCGCCCAACCTAGCATAATTTCATTTTTGGTGGCGAGAATTTTCTGAATCTCTTGATCCCCCGCCAAGGTCAACGTATCGACAATTGCACGTTGATTCGCCAATTTCTCATTGCCTTCGGGCAATAATTCATCCAACACGATACGCGCCTTGGCTTGCGCGACCGGCTGCGCCGCCATTTCATATGCGCTCAAACGTAAGCGCGCGATACCCAAGCGTAGATTCGGCGCAATCAAACTAAGATCGATGCGGTCGGCGGCGCGCGCGGCGTCTTCGCCTTTATGTAAACCCAGCGCGGTACGCGTCGCCAACTCGTAATAACGCTGCAAATACCCTGGGCTCGCGGTCATCGGCGCTAAATCAATTTCCTTCAATATAGTACCCGTCTGGTTTACCATATTGCCTTTATATAGATTGTCGGCGGCGCGTAATTGCAATACCTGACGTTGCGGCGCGGTGGATACGCCTGCCAGGCGGCTGTAGGCCAAGGCCGCTTCAATATGATCGCCGCGTTCTTCTAAAGATTGCGCATGTTCCAGCGTCTCCAACGGCGTCGCCACTTTGGGACGAGCATGCGCCTCGCTGGCGGGCGGCGCGGTCGTCGCGCACCCCGCCAGCGTTAGGGCCAGCGCCAACGCGGTATAGTTGAGAGATGTACGTACCGCTTTCGATTCAATCATTACAGTGTCCAACATAGCGTATAGTGTCCACAGTATCATAGGGGTGGTGCAAGGTGTCAAACAAGCAAGGTATTTTATACGTGATCGCCACGCCTATAGGCAATCTCGGCGACCTGAGCGCCAGGGCGCAACAAATTTTGTCGCAATCTAACGTCGTCGTCGCCGAAGACACGCGCCATAGTCGCCGTCTACTCCATCATTTTGGCATAAATACGCCGCTGCTGGCCATGCATGAACACAACGAACGTGAAATCTGCGCGCGTTTGATCGGCCAATTGCAAGCAGGCGAACACCTGGCCTTGATCAGCGACGCGGGCACCCCGTTGATCAGCGACCCTGGTTTCCATTTAGTGCGCGAGGCGCATGCCGCAGGGGTGCGCGTGTCCCCTATTCCCGGCCCCAGCGCCGCCCTCGCGGCCTTGTCGGTCGCCGGCCTGCCTTCCGACCGCTTTGTTTTTGAAGGGTTTTTACCCGCCAAGCACGAGGCTCGTCAGCAACGCTTGCAAGCACTGGCCCAAGAATCGCGTACGCTGCTATTTTACGAGGCCCCGCACCGCATTACCGAATGCCTGGCGGATCTCGCCGCCTGCCTGGGCGAGCAGCGCGAAGCGACCCTGGCGCGCGAATTGACTAAATTACACGAAACCGTGCGCAAAGACACGCTGCGCGGACTAAGCGATTGGGTCAGCCACGACCCGGAGCAACAATTGGGCGAGATGGTAGTAGCGGTGGCAGGCGTCGCGGTTCAACAAAGCCTAGAGGATTCCGATTTGCTAAAAATATTAAAACCCTTGCTGGCGGAGCTGCCTTTAAAACAAGCGGTCGCCCTGACGACGCAAATTACCGGGGGAAATAAAAATGCGATTTATACGCGCGCGCTGCGATTAAAAGCCGCAGAAAGTTAAAATTATTGCAATCCCGCCCGTTCTTTGATTTTGCGCATATGCTCGGCATTTAAACCCAATAATTTCTGCCATTCTTCATTCGGCAATAAGGCGTTCTCGCGGGTGAAATTGGCGGGAAAATCCGGTTGCTCGCTAGCAATTCCATGTGCGAGATACAAAATGGCGACATGGCGCGCGACAATATCGTTGACATCGGGATAATGCGTACGCGCAAAAAATTGTTCCACCGCCCCTATCACCACTGCGGGCAATCGAAACGTGGCGGCCAATTCAACCATCACAGTCGCGCGATTCATCCCTAACGCTTGTTGCTCCACCTCTAGCGCTAACAAGTGCGGATCTTGCATTAATTGTTCGACCACTTGGCGGTAGGGTTTAGGCATATTCGCAGCCAATACCAAGGCCCCCATATCATGCACCAAGGCGGTTAACTCGATATCGTCGGCTAAAAACGGCGCGTTATACAAGGCGATGGCGCGCGCGATACCCGCTATTTGCGTGCAATGCGCTAGTAATGCACTCATGTCAAGCGTCAGTTCGGCGTGTAACGAGCGCATCGAGGCCACCACCACGGCCAAACGCACATTTTTGATACCCAGCAAACTCACCGCATTGCGCACATTGGTGGTTTCTATCATGCGCCGATAAATAGGCGCGTTGGCGTAACGCAACACGGTGGCGGTTAAATTGGGGTCTTTGGCGATTAAATTCGATACCGTCAACAACGATACATCCTCCTGCGTCGCCAGCATATCGAGCAACTGTAGACTTTCCTGCGTGACGGCAGGCATTTTTAATTGAGTTGCGACGTTTTGCATCATAGCGATATGCTCACCACATAAAACCTATTGATATAGCGGCACTTATTACCAACTGCTGAATCAGTCTGGCGATAATTTGCAAAAAACTTTATAATCACTGCGGGAGTAGGTTGGACAGTCGCCGCCGTCGCACGACGGGGGAGGAAAGTCCGGGCTCCATAGGGCAGGGCGCCAGGTAACCCCTGGGAGGCGCGAGTCTACGGAAAGTGCCACAGAAAATATACCGCCTAAGCGCGCAAGCGCCGGTAAGGGTGAAATGGTGCGGTAAGAGCGCACCGCGCCGGTGGTAACATCGGCGGCAGGGAAAACCCCGCCAGGAGCAAGACCAAATAGGGGGGCATGCGGCTAACCCCGCACGTGTGGCCCACACGGTCCCCGGGTAGGTTGCTGGAGGTGTACGGTGACGTACATCCTAGAGGAATGACTGTCCTCGACAGAACCCGGCTTATAGACTTACTCCCTCTTTATTTAAGGAAATCTTCTATGCACGAACCTGCCAAACGCAAGGAAGATGATCCGGTCATACAACCGCCGTGCGACGCGATCACCTTTCCGC
>CAKKRP010000123.1 GCA_919902765.1 Gammaproteobacteria bacterium
CCAAATGGATTTGTCATAGGCCACCGGAGGTTCGACTTCGTCCGGTGGTTTCTCAAATATATTCTGGGGAATTTTGGCGGCGGCCAGCGCCACCGCGTGCGCGCGCGCCGCCGCCGGTAACAGGGATAACAAATCCTCGTTGTCCACCAGGCGTACCGTCATGCCACCGCCGTCCGCGAGTTTGATAGTTAACAGGCCTTTGGTGGGCATAGACACCTTTTTCAATTTGCCGGGGATATTAAAGCGCATCTTTCCCATTGCAAACTCAATACCTTTGCGCGCGCTACGGCCATGCGGCAGCGGTTTTGCGGTGGCGCGGAAAAAACAGGGTTTTTCTATGCAAAAATCATTGTTAGCCAATACATGTTCAGGCGCGCCGATTAGCCAGCAGATCGCGAGCGTCGCCCCGCCGTAAGACAATATGCGTAACCAAGTATCGGACGATGAACGCACTCCGCTCTCCTCATTGGAAAACATAAAAAATCTAAAAGAATTTAAGTGGTTTTTTAAGTTAAAAATCTGCTAAATGCGGTTGCCATGCTATGGTCGTGTTTGCGGCGCCGTCTTATAATAGGGTAACTATTTCATGTGGATGATCTTAAAGCTAATATTGCTACTATGCAAGCGGCAAAGCCGAGCTTGCAGGCAGTGTGTCTGCGGGCCGTTTGCGGTTATTCTAAGCTAGTTTAGCGGATTATCTAAAACAGATTGAAGCCATAACGAAGGCCGACGTTGGTCGCGATGCCATTAAAACTACTATCGGTCGCGCCTATGACGTAGCCCGTTTCCAATGAAAATTTCAAATCCTTAGCGAGTGGCGAATCGATGTCGGCGCGGAAAAAGAAATGCACAGGAAAATTGCTAGACGTGGCCAGCATATCGACCCCGGCGTAAAAATGCGGGCTGTGCGCCAAGGTATGCATGAGCCCGAAGGAGGCGAAATAACCGCCGCCGGTGCGCATGCCGCCCGCGAGCCGGAATGCGACCTCGATATTGGCGCTGGAGGCGCGTTCCAACGTGATGGTAGTGAAGCGTTGTAAATTGTCGCCATTGATGTTTGTGATGAGGCGTCCGGCACCCAGCATAGTGTTTTGCAAGGGCTCGACTTCATCGACAATATCGCCGTCTTTGATCGTATATTTCACTAAATCGTAATTGTCGGCGATCGACAGCACGCCCTTGGCATATTCGTCATACACTTCTTCAATACGAATATGTCCGACCGGGTATTTGAAGGAACCCTCGCCGTTGATTTTTTTTATGTCGCGAAAAATCGCGTAATAGGATCCTTCCTCGACACCGCCGCGCTTGCCGATATTGATCGCGACTTGATTTTCCAGAATGGACAGTATACGGCCCGGAAAATTTACGCTGCCGGATTCGATTTTTTTGACATAATGTTCGGTTTTTATAGAGATAACACCGACCAATATCTCAGCGGAAGAATACACGGAACTCACCGCCGTGACGCGCACGATACCGGTGGTTTTGTCGATGCGACCGAAATCATTGCCGTCTTTATCGGTGATACGATCACCTTCAAAATAGGTCTTATACACGTCGCCGGCTTTTACGCCGGCCGTTTCCCCGAGATCAAACTGCACCAGGCGTTTTTTCTTTTGGATGACGCGGCCGAGCTCTAAAAAACGTATGCGCAGCTCCTTAGGGAGATCGTTTTCTAGCGCAGACAACAGTGTTTTAATGGTGTTGGCGCGCAATGCCTGCGTCAGATAAAAGGTGCGCACGCTCTTATTCGCGTTGTAGACCGAGATGACCATCTCGGCGTTGCCTTTTTTGGGAAAGTTAAAACGCGCATCCGCCACCCATTCGATTTTTAAGCGCCGCGCGTTTAAAATCATATTGGCGGCGGTTTCATCTTGCGGCGGGGTATAAATAACCGATTCTTTGACATCGTAGCGTATCAAACTGTTGAATGCCGCGCGCACCATGCCGCCGATTTGGCCGCTGTAGTCTGAATATTTTTCATCGACTTTGACGTACAATAATAAATCGTCCTCGGCGTGGGCAGTGGCGCTCAAAAAAACGCTAAAAATGCCTATGCCTAGGGCCAGCAGCGCGTGGCCGCCCGATGCGCCGATGCGCACTAGCGGCGAATTGTCGCGACGTATCCAAGTTGTCATCGCCTATGTGTCGGCAAACCGGCGCAGTTTCTTTATCTAATTGTTGTTTCTGAGTGCCTAAATCGGCGTTATATGGCTATATCCATTATTATTTATGCAATATTTAAACGCGGTAATTGCGCGCATAATTTGCTATCTTTTTATCGGTACGTGGGGCTATGGCGCTAGTGGGGGAGTTATGCGGACGCAAGTGATGACGAAGGGTGTGGGCGCGCTGTTCTTTTTATGGGTGGGCGCGGTGGTGGCGCAAGGGCAAATATATTCAGTGACCAGTGCGTATGGTCTATCCGAAACAGTGGCGCGTTTTGAGGAGGCCTTGCGCGTGGAAGGTGTGATCGCTCACGCGCAAATGTTGGATGATGCGGGTGAGGCGGTGGCAGGCGCGGTGTTTCAATTTGCATATCCGTATGCGGCAACATATACCGGGCAATGTCGTTGGGACGATCACAATGCAGAGCCCTTTAGCACTAAGATTTGGGCGGACGCGTTTGGCAAGGTCAATATCAGTTATAGCGCGCCGCCGGAACGAGTCAATGAATTTGGCGTTATCGAGTGCGGGTCGGTGGTGGCGCGCATACATAAGACATTGAATAAAATAGTAAAATTCGCCGCACAATAGGGTCTTGCTTCGACCCGCTGCGGCCCTGTATAATCGGGCGGCCCAGTAGTTTTGGGGTGGGCAGGCGGTTGAATAACGTGGCGTACCTATTGCGCAACGGGTTTTGGCCGCGTGTTTAGATGGCTCGTTGTTTTTTGACCTTTTGAGGAGTCACCAATGGGAGAGGCAGCAGTTCTGTTTGCAATCGGTTGGTTAATGACCGCGATTGGCGTGTTTCGTAGCTAATCCGATGTTTAACGGCCAGCATCGACAGATGCCGGAAGCCGCCCCCTGGGGCGGTTTCTGTTTTTTTGGGAATTGAGTACCTCGAAACGCCGGCATGCGCGATGTTCAGACAGGCGGCAACGAATTTTTAGAGGCACCCAATAGTTACGTAACACGCGCAGGAAAAATGAGGACGACAAATGTATCGCATTGCAATGGTATTGATGTTATTGAGTGGCGTAGCGACGACAACGGCACAGGCGGCGGACGTTAAAATCGACAAGCAGAAATTCAGCTATACCGTAGGTGTCCAAGTGGGGCAAAGTTTAGCCCGCGAAAAGGACAATATCGACGTATCAGTGCTTATGCAGGCCATCCAAGATGTCATGAAAGACAGCAAATTGAAACTCACGCCGGAAGAAATGCAAACGGTGATGAACAAATTTCGCGACGACCAGCGTAAAAAAATGGAGTCTATGGCATCTGCCAACAAAAAAGCCGGTGAAGAATACTTAGTGAAAAACAAGCAAAACAAAGATGTCACCACCACCGCGAGCGGGTTGCAATATAAAGTGCTGAAGAAAGGCGCGGGTAAACAACCCAAAGAGACCGATACGGTTTCCGTGCATTACAAGGGCACGTTGACCAATGGCAAGGAATTCGACAGTTCCTATGGCCGTGGTCAGCCGACCGAGTTTCCGGTCAATGGCGTGATCAAAGGTTGGGGCGAAGCGCTGCAATTGATGCACGAGGGCGACAAATGGAGTATCGTCGTGCCGTCCGATTTGGCGTACGGACCCAACGGTGCGCCGGGCAGCCCCATCGGTCCCAACGAGACCTTGGTGTTTGAAGTCGAATTGTTGACCGTTAAATAATCCCGATTAACAGCACGGCGGCGATCTGGTGCCGCCGTGTTTCCTTCTCCCGCTTTCGCATGCGTAAAAATCCAGTAGGGGCTTAAATCGTGGCATACGAATGGTGGTTGCAATACAGTCTATTTTTTGCGCAAACGCTGACTATTTTGGTGAGCGTCATCGCCATTTTTATGGTGTTGGCGAATCTGTTCGGGCGGCGACGTCAGAGCTCTGATCGTATCGAAGTCAAACGCATCAACGATCGTTACGAGGCGATGGAGCATGCCATCAAAAGCGAATTGCTCGATGATCGCGCGTGGAAGGCATGGATTAAAGCGATAAAAAAGAAAGCGCGCGATGATACGCCGAGGCGGCGCATTTTTGTCGTGAATTTTACGGGCGATGCGCATGCCAGCGAGGTGGACAATCTGCGCGAAGAAATTACCGCGCTGCTGACCGTCGCGACCAAAGACGACGAGATTTTTGTGCGTTTGGAAAGCCCGGGTGGCGTGGTGCATGGTTATGGCCTAGGGGCCTCGCAATTGGCGCGCGTGCGTAAACGCGGCATCCCGTTGACAGTCGCGGTCGATAAAATCGCCGCCAGCGGCGGGTATATGATGGCCTGTGTCGCCAATAAAATTATTGCCGCGCCGTTTGCGATTGTCGGTTCCGTCGGCGTGCTGGCGCAATTGCCGAATTTTAATCGCCTGCTCAAAAAACATGCAGTCGATTACGAAGAATTCACCGCCGGCGAATTTAAAACCACGGTCACGATGTTCGGTGAAAACACGCCACAATCGCGCGCCAAATTTCAGCAAGAAATCGAAGACACGCACGAATTATTCAAAAATTTCGTCGTTGAAAATCGTCCCAATGTAGACATCGCTAAGGTCGCCACCGGTGAGCACTGGCACGGTACGCAAAGCGTGGCTTTGAATCTCGTCGATGAGTTGATGACCAGCGACGATTATCTATTAGAGGCGTCGAAAGTCGCGGATATCGTGCAAGTTATATACACCCATCGCGGGATGTGGATGCCGCGTTGGGCGGGTTATTTTCAAGACGCCGCCAAGGCGTGGTTGATGAAGAAATTGATGACGAAATGACTGTTGGATCGCACTTGCTGGGGCCAGGCCCAATGCCATTAAGTTAAGCCCTATCTATATGAATATGCTACAATTATCGGCAATGAAAAGTCATCATTTTCTGCCCAACGTAACCCACCACCAGGAGCTGACCATGGATTTCACAACCGTCATCTGAAAATACTTATACCCTCATAAATAAAACTATTCACTCGCCGGGCTTTATTGCCCAGCACCGCACCTGCGACACCGCGTTTACGCGCCAGGTGATCCAATAATATCTTGTGCGCGTGCCAGGATTGCGCTTGCGTGATCGGGTAAACCTGTTCATATAAAGTGATGCTGCGGCCCTCGTTGACCAGCGCGGCGCGTAACCACTGCCATTGTCGATCCGGGGTGATGTCCGACCCATCTACGACGATGCGCGGCATTTTCAATCCCTCCAACAGCGGACACGCGAGCGCTGCGTATAAGGAGGGGATTTCGGTGTGCAGCGCGGTATTTCCTAACAACCGATCCACACGTTTGATCTTGTGTTTTATTAGCACGCGAGATGTTAATCCGCGCCCTAGATCGCTTAACTTCAACCGACTGCCGTGGATCGCCGCGTCAACCGCCGCCAACAGTGACGCCAGTCGGGTCGCGTGGATGTGGGTGCAGCTTTTTTGCAAAATTCCGGATAACATACCCAGTGCATGCATGGCGTTTCTCCTTCGCGGTTTGGTCGCTACGAAAGAGAAAATTACCTGTCATGCATGCGCTGTTTTCTATGTACGATATCAATCAACTGTCTGATTATCAACGATTATCTGTGGGGAGACCTCAGAGTCCGACCCTATTTTCCCCTATTTACCCATTTGCAGGTCGAAGGCCGTGGTCTTGACGGCCTTCTGCTCATCGCTGGTGAGTTTGGCGAGGCTGTCGGCAAAAGTGTCGGCGATGCGAAAATCCATCATTCAACTCCTGTTCGCCAAGACCCCGGCGCTTTCCAGCCCCCATGAAAATTCTCACCATTGGCAATTGACCCAGCAACGGGGCCGAGAAAACCAGAGATTGCTTCGACGACTCCGGCAAAACTTTCAGGTGCGCTACGCAAGCGGCTCTTGCGCACAAATCCCTGCCACTGGACTTGTTTCGCGGGCTCGTTGGCAAAGGCAGCGGTCAAGGCGACAGGTGCCGCAGGTATCTGCGTTCCGCGCGTAGTAAAGGTATTAGCTACGGCCTGCGCCAATATAGCCCCATCGAAATCGAATTGACGGGAAAGCAGCCAGATGTCAAAGAAGTCCTTCACCCTGCTATTGAGAACGCCCAGTTTGACCATTGCCTCGAATTTCTCGGCTACGGCGCTCTCGCGGCTGTAACCTCTCAAAGCTGGAGCCGGGAAATCCAGCATTGCCGGATATTCCACCGCTTCAGGCTCGGGCGTGACGACATCGCCAAAACCAATATCCAGTTGCATTGCAATGCGGGCGACGCCAAGCTTGCCGCGAAGCCTGACCCGCACTCCCGCATAATCGGCATCCTCCACGGTACGCGCAGCCTCGACGCTGCCCGGATCAAATGCCAGGCCGTCTGCTTCGACATCCTGCGCACAGATCGCCTGCGCGATGGCAGCAATCGCGTCTATGCTGTTGTCGGTTATACCGAGTAAATCAATATCCATGGTGGGGCGTGTCTCCGGCGCCTGCCACACCGTGAACATCAGCGCACCCTTGAGAACAAACTTGTCCGCATGAGCCGATTTCGACAAACGATAAAGAAACCGCTCCATGGCAAAGTATTGCAGCAACTCGTTGAAAGGCCGACCCGATGCACGCGCTTTGTTGAGCAAACGCTGGCGCACGGAAGCAGCGATATCAGGTTCACGCCGTGTCACAGCAGCGCCTCCAGATAAGGCCGCATCACCTTTTCCACGCGGCAGATGCGCGCATACGCCATGAGACTGTCAACCTTTACGCGCCGCTTGGCGACATAACGTTTCAGTGCCTCCACTGCCGTGTCGAGACCGACCTTGTTGCGGTACTTGAAGCAATCGGCCAGCGTTTTTTCCACGTCATAGATGCGCACCGGAACGCTATCCACCTTGCGTATGACGATTCCCTCGGTGAACGCCTGCCCCGTAAACCAGAACGTCCGCACAGGCGGATAATCCAACCGTGGCGGCTCCGCACCCCGTGGCAGCGCCAGATAAACTTCATGCGGAATCTGCGTGGTGAGTTCGTGATACGCCAGCGCCGAAATCAGGCAGATCACGCCATTAGGCACCTTCAGCGCAACCGCCACCAGATCGGGATTCCCCAGCGGCGGCAATTCGGCAAGCCGGTACAACCCGCGGCTCAGTTGCTCCAACTCACCCGCGTCCCGCATCGCATACAGCGTGCGGGGATGAATGCCGAGACCGATGGCCTCGCTTGCGCGCAGCACACCGCCATGGCGGCGAAACACCTGTTTCGTCGCCGCAAAGGCGTTATTTTTTCGGATACTCTTGGGCGTCATAGCGATGGATAATCTAACCTGCGTTTTTAAGAATATGCTGGTAATTCTATCCATTTCGTACGCATAGAGCAACTAAAGTCGAGGTAATCCCGTCCTTTGCCGGGATTTTTCAATTGCGCGTGGTCCAGCACAAAACCCTTGACGATGTACTCCTTGAGCTTGTCGTTGGCCCACTGGCGGAAGCGCACGCCGACCAGAAGTTCTTGTCCCGAGCCTTGTCCAGCTTATGGAAGCTCATACCCGGATTAGCAGGATTCATTTGCAAATCAAAAGCTGTAGTTTTGACGGCTTTTTGCTCATCCCCAGTGAGTTTGGAGAGGCTATCTGTGAATCCCCCTGTGTCAGCATACATGTCGCCTCACATTGAATAATCGAGTGTTAAATGGGGTCAGAGCCGAACGGCACTTACTTAAGCTTTTTAGGATGCCCCTGTTTTTTCACCTTGGCCCTCGCCTTGTCGCGTGGTATCGTCAATAACGGATAGGGTTTTGGCCTTCGTTTAACGGCCCTTGGCTCAATGCGACCCGGGCGATTTCCCACCCGCTGTTGCGCCATCATTTGCGCAATAAACGCGATATTGCTTTCGCCCCTGCACGGGGAATGTTGCCTGCAAATCAGCCATCGCTGCAGACAGTGCTTGAAACTGATGGCTCTTGGTGTAATGTCCGCCAACAAGACGGATTGCGCCATCATCAAACGTATCAGATTGTAGGCCAGCAGATACGCCCAGATTTCTTTTATCGCCATGTCGGGTGTTTTGCAACTTAAGATTCCCATGCCCATCGTGTCTTTGATGTTGCGAATGTCCAACTCGACATGCCAGCGGTTTTTATACAGTGCTTTGAGCAGATCTTTCGGATAACGTTTGTGGCAAATCATCGTCGTGACCATGATTTTGCCTCCCGCCTTGAATTCCCGAACCGTCAGTGTCTCTGGTGCGGCGGCATAAAGCGCCTCACTCATCCAGTCGGGACGGATTTTGGGTTTATCAATGACGATTAAATGATCGCGTTCCCCAAGCGTTTGGCCACGCCGGAAATCGGTGGTGCGTTTTCTTGATCCCTGCTGTTCCATGAGCATATCGATACCTCTCGTCTGCTGGGTGGCGATGAAGAAATAGGTCGAGAAAAACGCATCTCCCAACACCACATCGCCGGGTTGTTGCCCGCGTTGCTGCGGACCTGCCAACGCCACACCTCGGACGATTGCTGGCTGATATGCTCACCCACAGAATGCGTCAGATGTTTGATCATCTCCACCGGTAACCGTTGCCTGGCGCGGCAATAACCGCCCGTGTGGGCGCTACCGACAGGGAGTCCGCCGGAAAATCGCGATATCACCGCTTGATTCACACTGTTTTGACAGGAACGATCCGCGCTCATTGCTTGAGCCAGGAACATCGACAATGTTTCCGCAGGGGGGTAAAGTCGTTTCCGATAATCTGGCAGCAACGTCTCTACTTTATCCAGCAAGACGTCACTGGTGAGTAAATTGAAGAAACGATAGCGATCACTGTGCTCACGCTGAGCCTTAACGCGACGCTGTTGATGTTTTCCGAAGGTGCGGGTATTCTGCATGGAGACCGGTTCCTTTTGGTAGGGTGTGGGTTTGGTGATTTGCAGCCTACCATAGTTCCGGTCTTTCCGCTTTTAATTCAATCGCTTGCGCTTAAGTAAGTGCCATTCGAGTCTGACCTTATTTACATCGCGGGAGAAAATAGAGTCAGCAAGCGTGCGCTATGCGCACGTTTTCCTTATACTCAACCGATGCAAAGATACCGGCGAGAATGGATACCGGGGGCCACTTA